>NZ_SJSA01000001.1:649132-973698 GCF_004766125.1 Duncaniella freteri | reverse complement strand
GATTATCAAATGATAAATCCTATCACATATATTCTACGGAAATGGGCATTTGTTCGTATGGGTGTTTATGAATTCCAGTATAAGAGCGAATTTAAAATCTCAGATGGATATAATATGTTTACTTACATCATTGTGTTGGCAATGCTGTCGGTGGAAATAGGAGCAATATTTGCTTATGGTTATTTTGGAGGACGCTTGCATCTGCACCGCGGAGCGTCATTTGCATTTTCCTATGTGGCGTTATCGATTCTGGTCAATTATCTGATAGTCTCGGTGGTGCTGTTTCCATATAGAAAGCGTCATTATATAGAACGGTTATACCGCAGATATTCAACATTGCCTCTTGTCGAGCGAGAAAAACTCTTTTCGTTAAAAAACAGGGTCTCTTTAGTGCTTTATATCGGACTGTTTTTTTGGGGTGGATTGGTCCTTTTCGTCAATCTTATAATGTGGTTATATCCTAAATAACGTCTGTTATTCTAATATGAAGGTATTATGAGCAATCCTTTAAAGTCTGTATTCAGTATGATTGTTTAATATAGCAAAGTCATTAAAGTGATTATTAATCTATATCAACCCATTGCGCGGAAGTGGTCATATATGAGGATGGCTGCTGAAGAATTCTATTTTAAGAAACCATATGAGCCAAATCAGGAATATGCTATAATGAGGAATATAATCACTCTGTCGGTGATTCCAGTTGGACTTGTGTTCCTTTTTGCGTATGCCAGGCTCGTTGCACCTGTGTCACACCTAAACGCTTTGATATGCTTTAGTGCATGTTTAATGATGGGGTATATAATTGCAACATTGATAATCAGGAGTTTAAAGAAAATTGATTTTGTGCATAAATTGCATGAAAATTATATGATAATGCCAATTGCGACTCGTAAGAAGTTCTATTCATTTATAGAAGTTTTCAAGCTTATATTTCTATGTACTGTACTACCATGGGTAATGTGTTTCGTAATCATATTCGTTATATGCATATTGACTCCTAAATTATAAATATTAGTAAAATGGTAAATCCTATCACATATATTTTACGGAAATGGGCATTTGTTCGTATGGGTGTTTATGAATTCCAGTATAAGAGCGAATTTAAAATCAATGATTCGGTAAAAATTACCGAATCATTGTTATTATGGTTGTTCCCGAAATAACGTCTGTTATTCTAAATATGATGTGCATGGGATGAGGGGTGAGGTGCGTATTATTGTGCAGGATAGACCATTGATCGTGGCGATTGTGAATTGGATGGAGGAATTTTTGTAAATAAGGCGGGAGTGATGTAAATTTGTGGTCAGTAATTGACTGTAAAATGAAACAAGAGATAATTATACCTTCCCTCGATGCTTTGGATGCGGCTGCCGAGGAGTTTGTCGCTCTGATGGGCGATGAGACTGTCTATGCGTTCACCGGTGAGATGGGTGCGGGCAAGACCACTTTTATCAATGCGCTATGCCGTGCTCTCGGCGTGGAGGATGATCCTACAGGCTCCCCGACATTCGCTATAGTCAACGAGTACAGATCGGACACTACTGCCGAACTGATATATCATTTCGACCTCTATCGCATTGAGAATCTTGAACAGGCATTTGACATAGGTGTCGAGGACTATCTGGATTCAGGTGCGCTCTGCTTTATAGAATGGCCTGACCGTATTGATGATATACTTCCCGACGACACTGTGCGCGTCAATATCGAAGTGCTCCCTGACGGTGGCCGCCGCCTTACGATAGAGGGGATAAGCGAAGAGTGATGGAGATAATAAAGATCGAAAGCACCGATTCCACAAGCAGCCATCTTGCCGGTATAGCCGAGGGGTGTGCCCACGGAACTGCTGTGATGGCGAGGGTACAGACTGCCGGGCGCGGCCAGCGCGGCAACTCATGGGAGGCGGAGCCGGGAATGAATATCACCCTGTCCCTTCTTCTGCGTCCGGAGGGTCTTGAGCCTGCGCGTCAGTTCATAATCTCGCAGGCTGTGTCACTCGCCATTGTCGAGATGCTTGATAACTTTATCGGGGCTGATGCTGTCAGTATCAAATGGCCCAACGATATATATGTCAATGACTCCAAGATAGCCGGGATTCTGATTGAGAACGTGATTTCCGGTTCTGCCATAAGCAGGTCGATAGTCGGGGTAGGTCTTAACGTGAACCAGACGGAGTTTCTGTCCGACGCCCCCAACCCTGTGTCACTGAAGCAACTGTTGCCAAAGGTGGATTTCAATGTCGATGTTCTTGCCGAAGTTATGGTGTCGGATATTTTGGGCAAGGTGGATCAGGCCCTCTCGTCCGAGTGTGAAGCCGGAGAGATATCCGGAGAATATTTCGCCAGAATGTGGCGTGGCGACGGTTATTATCATCGCTATTATGATCATACGCGTGGATTGTATATGAATGCACGCATAGATTCGGTGGCTGCATCGGGTCACATAACGCTCACAGACCAAGCCGACGGTGTGGCGCGGACATATGCTTTCAAAGAAATCTCAGCAGTATTGTAAATGTCATCATCATCATCAGCCATTACTCTTGAGGAGTTCACCTCGCGCATAGCCGGAGCTGTCAACGGTGCTCCCGGGCTTGCGGGGATATGGGTGGTCGCCGAGACTTCCGATGTGCGCCGCTCCGGTCATTGTTATCTTGAGCTTGTGCAGAAGAATTCTGTGACGGGTGATCCTGTGGCGCGTTTGCGCGGCACCATATGGCGCGGCACATTCGCACAGATAGACATGAAATTCTCCGAAGCCACAGGTCAGCGGCTTGAGAGCGGTATGAAAGTGATGGTGCGTGTCACCGCATCCTTTCATCCCGCCTATGGACTTTCAGCCAATATCACCGACATAGATCCATCCTATACTCTCGGGGATCTTATGCGCAGACGGCTGGAGATCATAAATCGTCTGCGTGCCGAAGGGATCATCAACCTCAACCGAGAGGTGGAATGGGCTGATGTACCATTGCGGGTCGCAGTGGTCTCTGCTCCCGGCGCCGCGGGGTATGGCGACTTCATACATCAGCTGTACACGTCGCCGTCGCGTCTTGATTTCCGTGTCAGGCTCTTTCCGGCACTGATGCAGGGGGCAGGCGCGCCTGACGCCATAATCGCAGCCCTTGAAGCGATAGCATCCGAAGAGGATGAGTGGGATTGTGTGGTGATAATCCGTGGCGGCGGAGCAACGAGCGATCTTGCTGCATTCGACAACTACGACCTTGCATCCAATATAGCGCAATTCCCTCTTCCGGTGATAATAGGCATAGGACATGAGCGTGATGTCACAGTGCTTGACTATGTGGCAAACATGCGTGTCAAGACACCCACAGCTGCTGCCGAATGGCTTATAGCCCGCGGAGAGGAGGCTCTCGGTGAGCTTGACCGCTTGGCTCAGGAGGTGTACCGCATAGCATCCGATGTACTTGCCGGGAGCCGTGAGCAGCTTGCCAGGATTGCGGCTGTGCTTCCGCATCTTCCGGCAACGGCTTTAGGGAATGCCAGGGCGCGCATCGACCGTCTCTCGCTTGCATTGGGCGATACCGTCGCATCCAGGTTGAGGCCTGAGGCATCGCGGCTCGATGTGATTGCCGAACGTCTTGTGTCGGCTCCGTCAGTGGTGATTGAGCGTCAGCGCGCTGTGCTCGACCGTCTCGAAGGGCTTGTCAAGGTGCTGTCACCACAGGCTACTCTCGCACGAGGCTATTCCATAACCCGAGTAGGGGGGCATGCCGTGACTTCTGCCACCAGTCTTACGCCCGGCACCATAGTTGAAACCATCCTCTCCGACGGAGTGGTCCGGTCAACAGTAGGATAGCCGCATTTTAGAAATTAATAAAAGGAAGCCGGTGTCATAAATCGTACAGTATGACACCGGCTTTATCTCAATGTTTCACTTTAAATATTGGCGTGAAGTGATATTCCACGCCAATGTTGTATCATGCCTAAGAAAATTTTTGGTAAATCAGCCTTTATGGTCTATCTTTGCTGCCATATTCGTCAAAAGATAGAATAATGTCAGCATCTCGCGAGGATGAAATAAGGTTTGAACGATTGTTCCGTGACAATTATCAGCGGCTCTATCTCTATGCTCTCGACTGGGTAGAGGATGAGGAGCAGGCCAAAGATATTGTCGGGACACTCATGAGCGACCTGTGGGCGCAGCGTGACAGATGGCATCCCGACAACGAGGTGGCCTACATGTATGGCGCGCTGCGCAACAGATGCATCAGCCATCTGAAGAAAAATGTGCGCTATCGCGAGACGCTCGAAGAGTATCTCGAGGAGAAGCTCCGTCTGATTGACGAGGACATCAATGTCCACGAAGAAAACCTTGCTCGCATGGAGCAGATAATGGAGTCGTTGTCGCCGAGGACGCGTCTTATTGTGGAGAAATGCTATCTTGAAGGTCGCAAATATAAAGAAGTGGCCGAACTCCTGGACACGACTCCCGGCATGATACACAAACATATCAGTAAGGCTCTGGCGATATTCCGTAAAAAATTTCTGCATCGCGGGGGTACCGACTGAGCCGCCCGGTTGTCAACAACAATGAAATAACTATTATGAAAGAGGGCAGTGAACATGACATGGACACCCGCGATGATGACAACTTGCATCATGACGACGGACTGAATGACGATGAGCGTCTCATGCGGCATATGGTCGGGATGTCACATCGCAGAAAGACCTCACGCGTCGACCCTGACGATGCGTGGGAGTCGTTCAGACACGACGTGATCGCACCTGAACGAGAACGTAAGCACCGTTTCGGTGTGCTACATATGACTTTGGCCACACTCTGCGGAGCGGTCGCCATGCTTGTCGTCGTGTTGGCTCTCGGCCTGCTGCCAGGCAAGAGCGACGTGACAGGTCATACTGTCATGGGCGACTATATCGCGCTCAGTCATAAAGAATCGCCACGGCATGTGAGCCTGGAGACCGAAGGTCGTGAGGACGTGCTCGATGCCACCGAGCCGATCTCGTTTGTGCCCGAGCCAGAGGTCGTCGCCACAGCTTACCGCACTGACAAGTATCGTAAAATATCCACACCACGAGGCATGGGCGTGAAAATCATACTGCCCGACAGTTCGGAAGTATGGCTCAATGCTGACAGCTACATCGAATTTCCCGAACGCTTCCGTAAGGGCGTACGCATGGTAGCTGTCAGCGGAGAAGTTTTTTTCAAGATTACACCCGATGCCTCTTCGCCCTTTATTGTGAAATCTCCTCAGATAGACGTGCGCGTGCTCGGGACCGAATTCAACTTCAATAACTACAGCCCCGACAACACTCAGGTGGCACTTGTCAGCGGCAAGGTTGATATACTCTCGCCAGAAGGCTCCGGTCTCGCCACACTCTCGCCGGGGGAGGCGGCTGTGTGTGACGCTGACGGCACCGTAGAAGTGGAAAAGGTCGACACTTACGCACTCACGCAATGGGTCGAGGGTTTTTTCTATTTTGATGATATACCGCTGATAGATGTGCTGCGCGAGCTGGGCAGGTGGTACAACATGGGAGTCGTGTTTCACAACCGCGAAGTGATGAACAAAAAAGTCCACTTCTCGGCCATGCGCACCGAGCCCGTGGAGCTCGCAATCGAGAGCCTTAACCGGCTGAACATTGCCGAAATCAAAGTGGTCGGTCATGACATTATTGTTGACTGAATTGTAGAAAAATTGATATAAATTCAAATATTTTTACACAATAGGGGTACTGATTCTATGAAATGGTTGTCTTTTAAGAAAAATTATACATCAACCATTATCATTTTATCACATGCCAACCAAATCAATCAAAAATCACAGCCTGTTAGGAATGTTAAGGCTGGTGGGACTGTTGATGTGCCTGTTCATGCTAAGCCCTGCGCATGCATCGGCTCAGAAAAATGCCGGCACTCCCATAACCTACAAGTGTGAGAACGAGAAGTTGTCAAAAGCTCTGAGCGAAGTGGAACGTCTCTCGGGCTACTATCGGCTACAGTATCTCAGCGAGGATGTGTCGCCCTATCGGGTGTCGGGATCATTTGATAAGGCTACGGTTGAGACGGTAGTGACATCACTGCTTAAAGCGACACCTCTGCGCTACAGTGTCAACGGACGTTACATAGAGATTTACAATCCTAAGGTAAAGGCGGCGAAGACGTTCAGCATCAGTGGTTCAGTCACCGACGAGGAGGGCGAGCCTCTTGTCGGGGCCATCATAGCCGTCAGCGGCACCGACTATGGCGCGATAGCGGATATGGACGGTAAGTTCTCGCTCAAAGTCAATACCGTCAAACCCGTATTATCGGTAAGTTATGTAGGCATGCTCACCCGTGACATCCCCGTGAGCGAGTCGGATGCCAGCAAGCCACTCAGCGTGGTGCTGCGCCCTGCAGTCGAAATGATGAGCGAAGTCGTAGTCACAGGCTATCAGGAAATCAAGAAAGAAAAAATGACCGGCTCGGTGGCGACTGTCTCGTCGGCCAAACTCGAGGAACGCTACACCCAAAACCTCCTTGCCAATCTCGAAGGCCAGGTGGCCGGTCTCTCCACCTATGGCGGAAAGCCTGTGATACGTGGTGCCGGCACACTCTACGGCTCCACGGCCCCGTTGCTTGTAGTCGACGGTATGCCTATCGAGGGTAACATCGAGGACCTTAATCCCTATGACATCGAGAGTGTCAACGTGCTCAAAGATGCCGCTGCAGCAGCTATCTACGGAGCCCGCGCCGCCAACGGTATCATTGTGATTTCCACCAAGAACGCCAAGAAGCAGGGCAAAATCGACATCGACTTCGCCACCAATATCACCTGGTATGAGAAGCGTAATGTCGATTATGCCGACAACTACTACATGACACCGGCCCAGCAGGTAGCGGTGGAGAGCGACTATTGGGAATATGCCTATATGAGCGGAGAGAAACCCAACAGTGTCAGCAATATGGAGCGGGAATTGTCAAACGGTTATTCCATATCGCCGCTTGAATATGCGTATTATCAGCTGGCCAAGGGTGAAATTAACCGTAATCAACTCGAAGCAACAAAAGCACTGTTGTCAAACAATAATTTTGCCAAAGACCTTGCCGACAATATGCTACACCGTCAAGTAGTGCAGCAATACAACCTCTCTTTGCGACAGTCATCCGACAAAGCCCGCAATAATGTCGTGGTCAACTATAAGCATGACAATGTTGGCAAGTATAATCACCGCAACGACTGGTTTAATGTATATTACAAAGGCAGTTTTGACTTGGCCAAATGGCTCACCGCGACAGTAAGTATCAATGGAGTGTATTCCAATGTTCAGGAATACGGAGGAGATTATTCTACCGAAAACATTTATGATCCTTTCGGCAATTTGCCATATGTTTCGTATAAAAACGCTGACGGATCTACTCGTCCGTTCTATTATGGTGGCTATGGAAATGAACACACACAATACTGGTCATTGCAGGATGGCATAGCCGATATGATAGTCAATCCTCGTCAGGAAGCTCGTGATAATGTCCAGACCACACGTCGTCAGGAGATGCGCTATCATGCCGATCTTCTCTTTAAGATACTCCCCGGTCTTACAGCCAATACACAGTTTATCTATGAGGTTACAGCCAAACGCATGCGCAACTATGCCAACGAGAATAGTTATGCAGCACGTGTAATGAAAAACGGTTTTGCTGATTATCGAAATGGCAAGGTCGTATATCTGACTCCCGAGAACGGAGGCATCCTCAAGACCGAGAATGTTGACGGCAACTATTGGACTTTGCGTGGCCAGCTCAATTATACGCGTAAATTTTTTGATAAGCACGAGATTTCAGCAATAGCAGGTACGGAGTTTCGTCAGACGAGAATGTGGGGAGAGAAGCAGTTGCTCCTCGGTTATGACGACCAGCTTCAGACATCTGCCAACCACACTGTCGATTTCAACGCTCTTAAAAATCTCGGATACTCGGCTCCTTACTGGAAGATAGGCACCTATTCAGGCCGTATCAACACTTATCAGTTTCAGCGCGACCAAGGTATAGTCCCCGAAGTGCGTCACCGTTACGCCTCAGGCTATTTCAATGGCACCTATACCTATGATGACCGTTACAATCTGTTCGGTTCATACCGTAAGGATTATGCGGATGTCTATGGTCTCAATGCCAAGTTTCGAGGCAAACCGCTATGGTCGGTCGGTGCGGGATGGAATATCCATAAAGAGGATTTCATGCATGATTATACTTGGCTTGACTTCCTAAAACTTCGCTATTCATATGGTGTGACCGGTAATATATATCAGGGTGTCACATCTTATATGACAGCTACTACAGGTCTGACCAACCACGATACAAATGTTCCTTATGGCGAAATCGGTTCTCCGGCCAATCCCAATCTCCGTTGGGAGCAGAACCGGACACACAATGTCGGTATAGATTTCAGTCTCTTTGATTATCGTCTGCGAGGCAATGTGGATTACTATCGTAAGGAAGGTCGTGACATATTCGGTAACAAACTGCTTGACACGACCACCGGTTTCAGTGCTATGAATGCGAACGTTGCTTCAATTCTCAATCAGGGTATTGAGCTCTCAGTCGGCTATGACTGGTTTCGTCCATCATATAAAAATGATTTCTCATGGACAACCAATGTGACGTTATCATACAATACCAATAAGGTGACATATGTGGAGAATCCTCAGACCAGTGCGTATGGTCTTATTAACACTCCTTATAAAACAGGTTATCCTGTCAACACGCTGTGGATGTTCCGGTTTGCCGGAATTGACGACACTCCGGGCTCGGAAGGACAGTCGCTTTATTACAACGGCTATGGCGAAAAGGTGCACGAAGTGTATTATTATGGTGATGCCTCCGCGCTTGCTTTTGGCGGACAGTCTGATCCCAAAGTGATTGTTGGCCTTGACAATCAGATGAAGTGGCGTGATTTCTCCATTGGGTTCCTTCTTGCCTATTATGGCGGTCACAAAATGTTCTGTCTTCCGTTCCGAGATAGATTTGAGGGCGATTTTTATGGGCCTGTCGCGTCTTACTATCTTGATAGCTGGACTCCTGATAATCCATCGGATGTTCCTGCAATCGGTCAGTGGGCTCATTCATCGTCAACGGATTCCTCGCCCGATGTCTCCAGCCGTGCACTTCATGATGCGGATTTCATCAAGTTTCGCAATATAATATTCGGATATGATGTACCCGTCAGCGTTCTTCGTCATCTTGGAGTCAACCGCTGCTCGCTACGTTTCCAGATTAATGACCCAAAGGCTGTCTGGACCAAAGACAAGGTGGATTTCGATCCCGAGACAGGTGGACTACGTATTCCTTCAAGCTATGTATTCGGTCTCAATATCAATCTATAAACCATCACAATCATGACGATTAAAACATTTCTAAATATAGCGGCCATTTCGGTGGTTTCAACACTCTCGCTACAGTCGTGCGAAAGTTTCACCGATATTGACCAAAAAGGCACTAATCTTCTATCCAAGACCTCCGATCTCGAACTGTTGCTCAATAGACGGTATAGTCTTGAATATACTGATATGGGTACTGTAAACGGCGATATGATTGATGGCTTTGAATGTGGCTACATACCGTCAGAATTGGAGAAAGTAACCAAGTCAACGCCCATCATTCTGCTTACTCTTGATGAGCAAGCCCATGCTTCAGTGCTTCCTGTCACCAACAGTAATGACGGTTATTATAGCAGTTGTTATCAGGTGATAGGTCGTGTATGCAATCCGATACTTTCGCTTGCTGATGAGGCTGAGGGCCCCCAGGAACATAAAAATCGCTTGAAGGCTGAGGCTTACGCCATGCGGGCGTTCTTCGAGTATGCCGCTGCCCAGAAATATGCCAGGGTGTATAATCCGGCAACGGCCGATGCCGAGATGTGTGTGCCTATTGTACCGGAAAGCTGGGACATTCAGATTCCGACCACACAAAGCACTCAGAAAGAAGTGTATGCTCAGATTCTTTCCGACCTGGATAATGCTATAAGTCTTGACGCACTTCCCGAAGTGGCGATTAACCGCATGCGTTTCTGTGCGGCAATGCCCTATGCGGTCAAGGCTCATGTGCTTATGTCTATCCACGATTATGATGGGGCGGCACTCGCAGCATCCGAGGCTTTGAAGAGAGGCGATGTGATCAATGACTATGCCGATTATCTGGTCGATGATATGTCCACATATGGTTGTCCGATTACAAAGTTTGTCCCAGTTACTCCGTTGAATCTTGAAGAAAACTATTTTGCCTCATCCGCTCAGATAAATTATAACATTATCATGCCGAGCAGTGATAAGATGTTTGAGGATGGTTCTTATATGAAGGATAACCTGATAACAACCCTATTGTCCGGCAGGGGCTCTTACTTTCCGGGGGATCTTGTTAGCGACTCATTGGAGATACTCAAAAGAAATGAGACTAATTATGGAGTTCCTTACAATGTGACCAGTGACTTGGAGTCTACACATAACCAGACAGGCATAAAGACTACTCATATGTATCTGATATTGGCGGAGTGCGCCATTAATAAGGGACGTATTGACGAAGCGATGGGATATCTTGACAAGATACGAGTAAAGCGTATAGCTCCGGCTCATTACCGGCCTCTTCTCGGCAATGTGACCACAAAGACAGATGCAATAGCGGCACTCAAGAAAACTGTCCATGGCGAGTATTGCTACTCGATATGGAATTTCATTACCTGTAAACGATGGACCATACTTGACGACTACAAGGAGACTCGTACAAGAGAACTTTTAGGCAAGACATACACCCTCACGCCTGAGTCGGATATGTGGGTATTTCCATTCCCTGTCACTGTAATATCACAGAACCCAAATATCAAGAATAACTACACAACAAAATAAATATCAGAACATTTCGTGATTAAAAAGCATTATGAAACATTTATTAATTCCTGCCTTTGCTCTTTTGTTGCTCATCGGATGTTCGGCTCCAAAGAGTGACAATACATTTACCATCAACGGCACTGTCAACGGATCTACAGATGGCGAACTGGTCATCGCTTCATTTCATAACAGCATAGACAGTGTGGTCAATGACACGGTTGAAATCCGTGACGGTCACTTTATTTTCACAGGAGAAGTCGCTCCATACGGAGGATTGGCCTATATAACTTATGGCGAGGAGTCCGAGCCATATAAGGGTGACAATCAGACAGGTCTTTATTTTAGTCCGGGTGTGACGGAGATTGCCTTTGAGAAAGGTAATGTAAATCAGGCTATTGTCTCCGGCTCGCGTCAGCAGGAGATAGACGAGTGTCTCAATAAATTCTATGAGGAGTATTGGGCGCGCCAAAAAAAGCTCAGAGCCGATTATGAGCAGGGACTTATATCCAAGGAAGAGTATGATAGACAGGCCGATGCTGCCTTCCGCGAATTTCCCGCCACACAGGCGAAGTATGTAGCCGAGAATCCTGATACATATTGGGCCTACAGGATGTTACTATCATTATCATCCCGTTATGATGCCGAGAAGTGTGATTCGCTCTATACTCTTATTTCACCCGAGTTGAAGGCAGATGACAAAGAGCTTGCAGTTGCTATCGAAGCATGTCTGGCTACACAGCCCGGCAAGCCGGCTCCTGAGCTTAAAGGTCACGACCCTCTGAGAGACATTGATTTCAGCCTTGCGGATCTGAAAGGCAAATATGTAGTGATAGATTTCTGGGCTACATGGTGCAAGGGTTGTGTGATGGGACTGCCACATATCAAAGAACTTTATGACAAGTATCACGACAAAGGGCTCGAAGTACTGGCCATGTCGTCAGACTATGATGTCAATGTCTGGAAGCAGTATATGGAATCGCACGACATGAAGGACTATTATAATATCCTTGTGTTTGAGGATGCATCGACCGACCAATCGGGACGCATATTGAATGATTCCAGAGACAACCGTCAGTCTTGTCGCTATAACGTCACATTCATTCCCCGCACATTTCTCATCGGTCCCGACGGCAATATCATAGGTGATCTCGAAGGTGAGGACCTTGACAAGAAACTTGTCGAGATATTCGGTGAGTAGACCCATAATTACGGAAAGAACAGTCATAGCTTCAAAAACATATATAATTAACGTGAGTTCGATATAAGGAATCAGAACAAAGTAAATTGATTGTCCGACATGAACTCCAGTGAGACAGACGGTTTCTTTGGGAGGAAACAGTATGCGGCAATGGCACTCAAGGCATTGGTTATGAAATTTGAGAGCGACCTATGTCTTGAGTGTTCAATTTGAACTATGTTCTTAAGTCCGTCATTAACAAAGCTCTTTTGCGAAGCATAATATTGTCGGGGACCGACATCAGGGAGTTCCTCATGTTGTTTTTGACTTTGGTAATGAGCTGGATACATCTCCGCAGAGTCTGCCTTTGATATTTTCAATGAAAGATTCTGAGTAGAGAGGCTCGCGGTCATCGACATTTCCGGGAGTGAACATATAGTTCAGGATCTCGCCTTTATCATTTGATTATAAGATGTAGCTTGAAACTGAAGAACCGAACCATCACTAAGAAAATCAGCCACTTAGCTTTATGCTAAATGGCTGATTATTTATTACTGGTTTGTGAGATTCTTATATCGAACTCACGTTATTTTACGGTCTACTGCTGAAGCTGCATACCGTCGAGGCAGAACCATGATGGTGTGCGCATACGTCCCTGCTCGTCTTTGTCGGACGAATCGAGATAGAACACCACCTTATCCACTGCTCCAAGTCCGGCGAGGTCAAATCGGGTCCAGTTGTTCACGATATAATCCCATGCCGGATTGTTGGCGTTATGCCCTTTTTTGCATGAAAGATCGAATGTGAGGCTTCCTGTCTCTCTGCCTTGGTTGAATCCTTTGGCTGTAAGGGTGAAATAGTCGCCTTGTTCAAATTTTTTGACTCCGCCGGGCACATAGGTCTGCCATACTCCTTTGGGCTTGGAAGGCACGTTGGGATTCTCTTTGGGTTCTTCCTCTGTGCCTAAGGCATCGCCATACGACATGGCATTGAAAGCCCATGTCGTATTGCTCACGAGTATATATTCTATGACTCTTGGTTGGCTCATGGTGAAGAACGCATCATCGCCGTTGACGTGACACACCAGATATGTGCCGGTGGTGTTGGGTCGGGTCGAGAAAGTGCTGTAGCGCATTGAGTCTACGGCAGCCTCTGTTCCGGTCCAAGTGAGAGAGCGCATGCTGCGGTTGCTGGCACAGAATCCGCCGGTGAGCTGATTGCCGCTTGAAACGGCGTTGAAGTGTATGCCTTGCACGTCAAATCCGCCTTGGGTGATTACATGGCTGAAACGCTGTGGCGGTGCTACTTCATCGAATGTGATGTTGGTGGCGTGAGGTATCACCAGATCTATGTCATCGCTGCATGAGGTGCTGACCATCGATGTCATCGCCAAAGCTAATATGGTGTATATTCCTGTTCTTTTCATATTGTTGAGGTGTTATTCTAAGCCTGGGTTTTGATCTATCTTATTTGAATGAGCCTTGATTTCATCATCGGGAATAGGCCAGCAGTACTGGTTGGTGCTGAAATTGACATCAGGTTTGAGGGTGTATATCCAGGGGCGTCCCTCGTGTTCGATACGTACGGCAGCGAACCATGGCGACTCGTTCTCCATGATGAGCGTCACCACATACTCCTTGAAAATCTCGTCCATAAGCTGCTCATGGGTCGATACTCCTGTGATAGCAGGCAGAACGGGATCGGTGTAGGTGGCCCTCATCTTGTTGAGTTCCGCCAGTGCGCCGCTGATGTCGGAAGGATTGGTGAGCGCGAGCAGCTCGGCTTTCATGATGTACAGCTCGGCATAACGGAAGTTATAGGATGTGTATTTGTCGTTAAGACCTTCTACGCGGCCTCTGTGATACAATTTGACAGGGATATCGTCCTTGCGTTCTTCCTGCCATGTCTCGGGGGAGCGGGCTTCGCCGAAAGTAACGGCATAGCGCGGGTCCTCTTTGATCCATTCGTGGGTTATTTCGCCGAACTCTTTGTTGTAGTACAATCCGTAGGAATATGTGAACTCAGACCATGAGAAACCTGAGCCGTCGCCGAGATAACGTCCGAAAAGGAGTTCGTTCGAGTCCCAGGCGTTCTCGTAGAGGTCGGCAAGCACCGGTTCCATCTTGAACTTTGCAGGTGCATCCTTGAAGATTGTATTGACTAGGTCGAGTGATTTGGCATAGTCGCCGTCCCATCCGCGGTAGAGATAGAGCTTTGCAAGCATTGCCTGAGCAAACTGTTTTGACACATGGCGAGGATTGTCATAGTCGGCAAGATAGGAAATGGCAAACTCCAGGTCGTCAATGACTTTCTGATAGCTGTCGCCTACAGAGATTCTTTCGACCATAAGGTTGGAAAGCTCTGACGGCATGTCGCGGTACAGTAGTCCGTAGGGTGAATCGGCGGTGCTGAACCAATGGGTGAATCCCCACATCAGGTGGAGATAGGCATATCCGCGGAAGAAACGAGCCTCGGCAAGAAGAGCATTCTTGGCATCAACGCTTGGATAGAAGTTGTCGGCGAGATTGCTGACACCTGTTATGGCGACATTGGAGGCGTTGACCACATCGTACCATGACTTCCATGTCGCGGAGGTGTTATTGTTGGTCTGGGTGTATGCCATATTGAGCATTGTGGAATTGTAGTTCCACAGGCCTGCCATGTCATGCCATTTTCCGTAGATCTCTCCGCCGAGATTGCTGTTGGCTATATAGCGTCCGTAGATACCGTTGACAAGATTTTTGGCTCCGGTGTAGTCTCTTGCGGCATTGTCAATGGTGAGCTGGTGTTCCGGCTGCTCGGTGAGAAAATCCTCACAGGATGTGACGGTTACCGCCAAGCCGAGCAGTAGGGGGAGGATATATGATTTCTTCATGATTTTCTAAAGTTAGTCAATTGTGAGCTTCAGACCGAAATTGAATGTCTTTGCGGCAGGATAGGTGCTGTAGTCAGTGCCTGTGCCGTAGAGCGCGCTTCCGCTTGTGGAGAAGTTGCCCTGAGGGTCCATGCCGGGATATTTGGTGATAGTGAAAAGATTGGTTGCCTGGAATGTGGCTTCAATACCCTTGATGAGATATTTTGAGAACCATTTCTGTGGCAGACGGTAGGATAGATTGAGCGCGCTCAGACGCATATATGATGCATCGTGTAGCCAGCGGTTGGTGAACACGCTGTTCTGTCCCACACCGTAGTGGGTGATGATCGGATATGTGGCACCGGGGCCTTTCATTGTCCAGCTGTCGAGCACGAGGTTGGGAGCGTTGTAGACGTTCACGCCTCCAAACTTTGATGCCTCGCCGTCCCAGAAGCGTTTGCCTCCGAGAGAGTAGGTGAATGTCATGTTGAACATAAGGCCTTTCCATATGAGTGTCGAACCGAAGCCGCCGAACACTTTGGGATTGGCAGATCCGAGTATCTTGCGGTCGCCGTCGGCTGTGATCTTTCCGTCTCCGTCAAGATCGACGATGTATATGTCGCCCGCACCTTCGGTAAAGGAGCTCGCCCTGTAGAAATTGGCGGGACGGCCTGTGGTGGGATCGAAGGGTTTGAGGGCCCATACCTCCTCGTCATTCTCGTAGAAGCGGCCTGCATCCACATATCCGTAGAATGTGCCGAGCTCGCCACCCTCTTCAAGTTTGAATCGGTCGTTGGCTGTGCCTCCGAGGAATTTTGTCACACCGTTGAGCTTTTCAAGTTTGCCTTTGTTGTGGGCTGCGTTGAAGTTGATGTCCCATGTGAGGTCACGGTCTCGGAATATGGAGACGGTCACATCAAATTCCACACCTGTGTTGCTGATGGCTCCCACATTCTGGTTGGTGCTTGAGAATGCTGATGAGGTGGGCACAGGTCGGCTTGTGATGAGGTTGTCCACATACTTGCGGTACCATCCGAATGAACCGCGGATGCGGTCGTCGAGGAATCCGTAGTCCAGTCCTATGTCAGTCTGGTTCTGAGATTCCCATTGCAGGAGATTGTTGCCGAGCGAGGAGGGGTAGGCTCCAGGCTGTCCGTCATAGCTGTTGGATGTGATGTAGCTTGTATAGTCATAGTAGCCGAGGTTCTGTGAGCCTGTCTTGCCATACGATGCGCGTATCTTTGCATAGGACAGGACATTGCGCAGAGGTGACATGAAGTCCTCGTTGGAGATGATCCAGCCGATGGCTCCCGAGGGGAAATAGCCCCAACGCTGGTCCTTACCGAAACGGGAAGAGCCGTCGGCGCGGAATGTGGCTGTGAGTAGGTAGCGGTTAAGCAGCTTGTACTGCACGCGGCCGAAAGCCGATACCATTGATGAGTTGTACTTGTTGCTGTTGATGCTGCTGCGGGTTGCTGCACTGCCGAGGTTGGTGAGGATATCATCATCGGGATAGTTGGAGCCTGCGGCATACAGGAACTGGCTTGACTGGCGTTCGAGCGACTGTCCTATCATGGCAGTGAGGTCATGTATACCCATTGTCTTATAGAATGTGAGAAGGTTGTCCCACATTATCACAGAGTTCTGGGTGTCACGCTGGCTGCCTGAGTTGTTGCCGCCGTCATAGGAGCGGCGAGTGAACAGGTCGGAATTGATATTGGAGTATGTGGCTGTGAGTGTGGACCGGAACTTCAGGAAGGGGAATATGTCGTACTCTATGAAGGCATTTCCGTTGAAGTTCTTGGAATCACTGTCGTTTTTGTCGAGTAGCTCGATCAGCGGGTTCTTGGTGTAGAAGTCGATGGTGTTGATCTCGCCGTCCTCGTTGTACATGGGATAGTCGGGGCGCATGCCTATGATCTTGTTGATCATATTGTCCTTGTTGGTGGCTCGGCGGGTGGATGCGTCCATGTTGAGTCCGAATTTCACCTGTTCGCTTGCTTTTGCCTCAAAGTTGAAGCGTGCTCCGAAGTAGCGTGAGGATGATCCTTTCACGATACCGTCCTGATCCTTGAAATTGACAGAGGCATAATATGAGGTGGTCTTGCTGCCTCCGCGTATCGATACGTTGTAGTCCTGGGCGAGAGCATCCTGGGTCATTGCGTCCCAGTAGTTGTCATGTCCGTCATAGTAAGCGTTTGGAAGCCACATGTCGGCGATATCGCTCATATCCCATTCCGAGGTGTTGAGCAGATTGAAGCGGTCGGCGTCCATGTACTTCTTATTGAAGTATGTGAGACCTCCGTTGCGGAAGGCTTCCACAAGGTTGGCTCGTTTGGAGAATGATATGTACTCCTCGGCATTCATTGATTTGAATGCGTCGGAATCAATCTTCTGCCATCCTACTCTGCCGCTGAATTCTATGGTGGGCTTCATTCCTTCCTGGCCGCTCTTTGTGGTGACGATCACCACGCCGTTGGCAGCACGCGAGCCGTAGATTGCTGTTGCGGAGGCATCCTTGAGAATGTCCACACTTGCTACGTCGTTGAGGTTGAGGTTATAGAGGGCGTTGGATACACTTCCGTCGATGGAGCTGTTGTACTGAGGCACTCCGTCAATCACCCATAGAGGCTGTCCGTCGCCCGAAAGAGAGGACTGTCCGCGTATCACCACCGATACCGGAGATGTGGGCGACGCGCTTGATATCATTACGTTTACACCCGCAGCCTTGCCTTGCAGAAGGCTTGACACGCTTGATGTCATAGGTGCCATTTCCACGTCGCGGGTTGTGAGTCGCGACACAGAGCCTGTGAGGTCCTTTGCCTTGGCTGTGCCGTAGCCGATCACTACAACTTCGTCAAGGTTGCTTGTGTTGGAGACCATGACGATTTCCATGTCCTTTCCTGCTACAGCAGGGATTGTCTGGGTAGCCATGCCCACATAGCTTACCACAAGCTGAGGATTCTTCCTGACGTCAGTGTTATTGGGAAGAGTGAAGCATCCGTTGACATCGGTTACTGTGCCGATCTTTGCATCCTTGAATCTTACGGTGGCTCCCGGCAGAGGTTCGCCGTCAGTGTCCATTACGATGCCCGTGATGGTCTCGATTGACCTTTGGGCGGCTGGTACAGGTGCAGCACTGTTGTTGCCGGCTGAATACGCCTGGATAGCTCCAGGCATTAATCCCATTAGAATGAGGGCTATAGCAATCGCTCTCGGCGAGTTACAAATTTCCCCCCCGGGTTTGTTAAAAAGTGTAAACATTTCTTTGGGGATGAATTGTTAATAATGTGATTTGATGATTGAACGTGAAATGAAAGAAGTGTAAAAATGGATGATTGGTTGCAAATTTATAATAATTTAAGTTCTTTACAAAGGAAAATTGTAAAAAAATTAAGTGTTTTTTATACACTCTTTAATCAGAGGAGGCTAATCTGTAAAGTCACAAGACTTAATCATCTAAAGGTGCGATAATGTCGTTTAGAATTCCTATCTTTGCAACCTGTTATACAGTCTTTAAAAATAAAGAAAGATGAAACATATATTAGCATTCATAATTTTGGGCGTTGTGGCAGTAGTCATGCCAGGGTGCGGCTCGAAGAGCAGCCACAACACCGATCCGGTTGTGGCAGAGAATGTTGAGGTGCAGAACACACAGCTTGCCGAGGCTCTTAACACTGGTGATTTAAGGCATGCTTCGGAAATGGCTGACAGTATGTCGCTTTTTGTTGACGATCTGACCCCTGAGCAGACCGTGCAGGTGTTGATGGCATTTCTATCGGTGCATAACGAGGCTGTAGCCAAGGGTGACCGTCGCCTCGATCTTGAAACCCTCCGTAAATATGTGGATGTCTACGATATAGCAGTCAATGCCAATCCCAAGGATACGCGCGCTGCTTTTGCGAAAGCCAATAAGATCAATCCTGATGTCGATTTTGACGCTGTGGCAAAATCGTTCCGGGAGAAACTATCGCAGTATGATGCCATACAGGATGGCTCGCTTGTGGCTCCGGAGCCTTCCGAAAGTGAGGCTGCCGATACAGTAAAAGAAGAAATTCCACTTGATTTAAGACCGGCAGAATGAATAAGCGCAACATAATCACGTTTCTGATAAGCGTAGTCGCCATTGCGGTGATAGCTTTCGCGTTCTTCTATCCCGATGCGAGCCAGGGCAATGAGCTGAGGCAGCATGACATGCTTCAGGGTATCGCTATAAACCAAGAGGTCAAGACCCATCTTGAGTCCACCGGAGAGACTCCTCGATGGACCAACGCCCTGTTCTCTGGGATGCCGACATTCCAGATCAGCGTTGATTACCCATCCGCCCATCTTTACAGCTGGGTCAACCATGTGATGGGGCTCGGGCTTCCGTCGCCCTCATCGCTCATAGCCATGATGATGATGGGGTTCTTCATAATGCTCATTGCTATGGGGATGCGGTGGTATATAGCCCTCATAGGGGCTGTAGCCTATGGATTCTCCACCTATTTCGTCATTATAATAGGTGCCGGGCATATATGGAAATTCGTCACTCTTGCCTATGTTCCTCCTACTATCGGAGGTGTCATACTGTGCTATCGCGGCAGGTATCTTGCTGGTGCGGCAATGGCGGCATTCTTTGCCATGATGCAGATTGCCAACAATCATGTGCAGATGACCTATTATTTCCTGTTTGTGATACTCGGCGTTGTGATAGCCTTCCTTATATCAGATTATAAGTCCAAGAATCTCAGAGGATGGGGGAAGGCTACAGGATTTCTTGCCGTTGCAGCTGTTCTTGCCGTTGCGGCCAATATGCCTAACCTTTACAACACTTACGAGTACTCCAAGGAGACTATGCGCGGGCGTCACTCAGAGTTGACACAGCCCAATGCCGATGCGGCGCAGTCAACATCGGGTCTTGATAAGGATTATATCACCCAGTACAGCTATCAGCCGTCAGAGACCTTCTCTCTGCTCATCCCGAATATCAAGGGAGGAGCCTCGGCTCGTCCGGAACAGGGCAAGTTCAAGACTATGAGTCTCGGAGAGCTCGACGGAGCCAGGGAGCATGGTCAGATGGAGCAGCAGTATCTATCGTATATGAGCCAGTATTTCGGTGACCCCGAGGGGACTAACGGTCCGGTGTATGTAGGAGCTCTTATATTCGCTCTTTTCCTTTTGGGGTGTATCATAGTGAAAGGTCCGTTGAAATGGGCTCTGGTGGCTCTCACTGTGTTCTCCATCGTGCTCGCATGGGGCAGACATGCCATGACATTCACTGATATCATGCTTTCGGTGGTGCCGATGTACTCCAAGTTCCGTACAGTCGAGAGCATACTTGTTATAGCAGAATTCACCATGCCTCTGCTTGCAGTAATGGCTTTGCAGCAGCTGCTTGTCACTGAAGGAGCTTATGCCAGATACCGCAAGGCTTTCTTCTGGAGTTTCGGAATCACTCTCGGACTTTGTGTGATAGGGTGGCTGGCTCCAGGAATGTTCGGTTCCGCGATTTCCGACAACGACAGGATGATTGACGGATACATCATGTCGTCACTTGTACAGCAGGGCTATGACAATAGCACAGCACGACAGTTCTCCCTCAGCAACCCAGCGATATATTCGGCTGTTGAGTCGCTTCGCTACGGACTTGTGTCGGCTGATGCCTTGAGAAGTCTGCTGATAGCAGGCATAGGAGGGGCGTTCATCATGCTTTTCATGACAGGCAGGATGCGTGCGGTGTGGACTGTTGCGGCTGTCGGTGTGCTTGTGCTTGCCGATCTCTACAGTATCAATAAGCGTTACCTGAGCCATGACAGTTTTGCCCCTAAGCAGCTCACTGTAGGGACCCCCATAGCCAAAACCCCGGCAGACGAGATGATACTCAGGGACACTATGCAGAATTATCGTGTGATGGATATACCGCGCTTCTACAGTGCCGATCCGTCATATTATCATAAGACTATCGGTGGCTATCATGCAGCAAAGCTCACTCGTTACCAGGATCTCATAGACCGTCACCTGTCACACTTCACTCAGGACTCTCAGGCCGATGCCGACTGGAATGTGCTCAATATGCTCAATGCCCGATACATAGTCGGAATGGATGGCAGACCTTTGCTCAATCCTGAGGCTATGGGCAATGCATGGTGGGTGGAAAAGTTAAGCTATGTCGATAATGCCGATGCCGAGATGGCTGGGCTTTCGCGTATCAATCCTGCTGTTGAGGCTGTGGCTGACAGCCGTTTCCGGGCGACTCTCGGAGATGGGGCGGCTGTGGCTCCGGGTGATACCATCTATGAGACCACATATGCACCTGACCGGCTGACCTACAGGGCAAAGAGTGCCAATGGCGGTGTGGCTGTTTTCTCCGAGGTGTATTTCCCTTGGGGATGGGAGGTAACCATCGACGGCAAGCCTGCTGAGATAGGCAGGGTGAATTATGTGCTCCGCGCACTCAGAGTGCCTGCCGGTGAGCATGAGATAGTCATGACGTTCGATCCTAAATCGCTTCGTACCACAACGGCTCTTGCCACGGTATCCATTATTCTCATATATATAGCTGCGGCTGCGGCTTTCTTCTTTGCCGTGCGCCCACGCAAGAGGAAAGAGGATAAGGCTTCCGTATGACGATTCTTCTTGGCAGGCGGGTCAGGCGATGGTGGCGCGGCAAGGGGCATGGTGTGCACTCGCCGTTCGCTTTCAGGTTCATACGCTGCGTGCTGCGTGAGAACGGGGCTTATTATGCTTCCTCGGAACTTGCGCGTATGGATAACTCTGAGTGGCTCGGAGTGCTTTTCCGTCTCGTGTGTGAGTTTGAGCCGGATGAGGTGATATCCACAGGGCTTACAGCCGGTGAGCGTTGCGCTGTGGAGATGGCTGACAGCCGTACCGTGATTGTGTCTTCAGGCGAGCGTGACCGTATAGTGATGAAGTGCAGAGGCTTGTCGGTGACAGTTGTGCGTGATGTGCTGTCGTCGCGAGCCCATTGGGAGGATATGAAGAGCGGGATGAGATGTGGTATGACTTTCACTAACGGCAGGGTAGGGATAGTGGTGCCTCGCGCTGATCTCCCACGCCAGGATTTTGAAATAAACTTTTAGGTGTTTCCGCATACCGTACATCCTTAGTCCATGCGCAATATTTTCGACATAGACCGATTGCTTGACGAGTATACAACCTATCTTCTTCTCGAAAAGGGGCTGTCCGACAACACTCGCGAAGGATACAGGCGGGATGTTGCCAGGATGCTTTCGTGGCTTGCCGGCGAGGCAAAGCCGCTTCGGGAAGTGACTCTCGACACTTTGAGGCTATATCTCGGCGATTTGCATGATGTAGGTATCGCTGTGAGGTCGCAGGCGAGGATTGTCGCGTCGTTAAGATCGTTTTTCGGATTCCTTTCAATGGAGGATTATCTTCCTGCCAATCCGGCGGAGCTGCTTGAGACGCCTCGTCTCGGGCTTCATCTGCCAGAGGTGCTGACTTTAGGGGAGATCGACAGCATGATAGCTTCGATCGATTACTCCAAAGAGGAGTGTCAGCGCGACAGGGCAATGATGGAAGTGCTCTATGGGTGCGGGCTCCGTGTGAGTGAACTGATTGGTCTTGAGATATCGCGGACTTATCTTGACGACGGTTTCCTCATAGTGCGAGGAAAGGGTAACAAGGAGAGGATGGTACCCATGTCGGAGACTTCGATAGAGGAGATAAAGGGCTGGCTCGCCGACCGTGAGCGTATGAAAGTGAAGCCGGGCGACGAGAATATACTGTTTCTTAACCGGCGTGGAGGCAGGCTCACTCGGCAGCGGGCATTTCAGATAGTCAAGGGGCTTGCTGAGGCGGCAGGTGTGCGCAAAACCATCTCGCCTCATACATTGCGCCATTCATTTGCCACTCATCTGCTCGAAGGAGGGGCCAACCTGCGTGCCATACAGCAGATGCTCGGGCATGAGTCGATAGCGACCACCCAGATCTACATCCATCTTGATGCCTCCACTCTCCGTTCGGATATCCTTGCTTACCACCCCCGCAATTCAAAGGGGAATGGTGGATAAGGTTGTCACTTCTCTGCTTGCAGTGCAGGAAAATGCCTGTTTTTAGGTGATGCGGAAATAAAATTCATATGTGTCGCAACATCCGCAACACTCCGTGCTTGGCGAATGGCATCGTGAGGTGCTATATTTGCAGTTCGATCGTTAAAAAACTATATTATTATGAGATTGAATCCCACAAAAGTGATTGCGGCGTTTGCCGTATCACTGTTAGCGGTGCCTGTATGCGCCACGGCCCAGGATGTTGCAGTCAGGTCAGTTGATGCAGTTGAGACAAAAGAATTCACCCCTCATTGGTTCATGCAGATTCAGGCAGGAGGTGCATATACCATCGGCGAGACCAATACATTCAAGGACCTTGTGTCACCTGCGGCTGCTGTGTCGGTAGGGTATAAGTTCAATCCTCTGCTCGGACTAAGGGTAGGGGCAAGCGGATGGCAGGCGCGCGGTATATGGGTGGCTCCACGTGAGGACTACAAGTTCAATTATATGCAGGGCAATGTCGATCTCATGCTGTCGCTCACTAATGCATTCTGTGGCTATAATCCGTCGCGTGTGCTTGATGTGTATATGTTTGCAGGAGCAGGTGGTGCTCTCGGCTTCCGTAATAATGAGGCTGTCGATCTTGCTTCCCGCGGATATGATCTTGAGAAGCTTTGGACCGGCAAGAAATTTTTCCCTGCGGGGCGTGCCGGTATCGGCATGGATATGAACGTCAGCCGTAGGGTGGCTGTCAATCTTGAACTCAATGCCAATATGCTTCCCGATAAGTTCAACTCAAAGAAAGGAAGTGTATTTGACTGGCAGTTCAATGCTCTCGTTGGTGTGACATTTAAGTTCGGACCATCGTCTAAGAAAAAAGAAGTGGTTGTGGTGGAAGAGGTTGTGGAAGTACAGCCCGAACCGGCTCCCGCGCCTGTTGTGGTTCCGGAGCCTGTAGCCCCTGCACCACAGCAGCCTGTGGCAGAGACTAAGCCGGCAGAGATGAAGCAGGATGTGTTCTTCCGTATCAACTCCTCAAGTGTGCGTCCGGCCGAGCAGTCAAAGATAGAGGCTCTTGCCGGATATATGAAGAAGTATCCTGAGGCTAAGGTTACAGTGACAGGATATGCCGACAAGGCAACCGGCTCAGCACGTTACAACATGTCCATCTCGCTTAAGAGAGCTCAGGCTGTGGCTGATGCGTTGGTTGAGGCAGGTGTCGCTTCCGAACGTATCACAGTTGACGCGAAAGGTGACACCGAGCAGCCTTTTGACGGAATCGAGAAGAATCGTGTAGCGATTGCGGTTGCAAATTGAAACGTGTAAAAATAAGTGTGGTGCGGACGGGATCATATTTCTGTCCGCACATTTTTGATAAAAACTGATGAAAAAGGGAGTGGCAGTCGGGAATTAATTCAGTGACAGATTGAAATATTTTGGCGAAATTTTTGAAAATCAAAAGTTTTTCAATAACTTTGCACAGTTTTTTCAACCGATATTGTCGTGGGAAAGTTATCAGCATTCAGCGTCCCGCTCAAGACTATGCCTGAGGGCACGCATGAATTTGCCTATCATCTCGATAAGCAATTCTTTGTCACAATGGAAAGTGCGGACGTCCGTGACGCCAATCTTGATGTCAGACTGACGGTGGTGTATAAGCATGATCTATACAATCTTGCATTCCATATCACCGGTACGGTCACTCTCCTTTGTGACCGCTGTCTGGACGATCTGGTGTTCCCGATCGATACTACCTACGATATCGCTGTGAAGTATGGCGAGGATTATGACGAGACAGATGAGCTCCTGATCATTCCGGAGGCTGACAATACTCTCAATGTCTCATATATGATCTACGATACAGCTTCGCTTGCCATCCCCCTGAAGCATGTCCATCCTATGGGCAAGTGCAACAGGGCTATGAGTGCTCTTCTGCGCAAGCACCGTGCCGTAAAGGACGATGAGGATGCCGCGCTCGCCGAGACTCTCATTGACGAGATGGAGACGATGGATGTCGACAGTGTGGACGAGGCTCCCTCTTCATCCGGTGCTACAGATCCTCGTTGGGACGGATTGAAAAAGCTCTCGGGTATCGATTCCGATTCAGAGTAACGGACAATATAAAATTAAGTAATAGTAACAAAAAAATATAAATAAAATAAGTCATGGCACATCCTAAACGCAAGCAATCAAAGACCCGTACCGCAAAGCGTCGTACTCACGACAAGGCTGTAGTCCCCACCCTGGCACTCTGCCCCAACTGCGGCTCATGGCATCTCTATCACACCGTATGCGGTGAGTGCGGTTACTACCGCGGACGCATCGCCATCGAAAAGACCGCAGCTGTCTAAGACATGCTTAATTCGCTTCAATAGCGGACTAAAAGAAAAGAGCCTGGTGCCTCAAGCGGTATTCAGGCTTAGTTTTATTTAACCACTCTCTCATTCATATACAATTTCTCCAATGGTACACGCACGTATATCCGGCATTGCCTCTTACGCTCCTGACGACATTCTCGACAATGAGATGCTCTCGAAGATGGTTGACACCAACGATGAGTGGATCACCACACGCGTAGGAATCAAAGAACGCCGCATACTCAAAGACCCATCGAAGGGGTCGTCCTTCATGGGCATAAAATGTGTGGAACGATTGCTTGAATCCACCGGCACCAAGCCCGAGGAAGTGGATCTGCTCATCTGCGCCACCACCAATCCTGACTACCGTTTCCCCTCTACAGGCTCGATAATAGCTCACCAGTGCGGGCTTAAGAACGCATATTCATATGATCTTCAGGCAGCCTGTGCCGGCTTCCTTGTGGCTCTTCAGGACGGTTCTGCATATATCCGCTCAGGCCTCCGCAAGAAGGTGATAGTGGTTTCTGCCGAGAAGATGTCGTCAATGACCAACTATACCGACCGTGCCACCTGCCCTCTGTTCGGTGACGGAGCGGGAGCAATGCTCCTTGAGCCTACCGAAGAGAATGTGGGTATCATCGACGGTGTTTTCCACATCGACGGCGAGGGTCTTGAGCATCTGTGGATGCCTGCTGGCGGTTCGGCTCTCCCTGCGTCACACGAGACTGTCGACGCTCAGCAGCATTATGTGATCCAGGATGGCCGCAATGTTTACAAGAATGCCGTGACCGACATGCTTGAGTCATCACAGGAGGTTATGGAGCGCAATAACCTCACATGTGAGAACATCGACTGGTTCTGCTCGCATCAGGCTAACCTCCGCATCATTGAGGCTGTAGGTGCCCGCCTCGGCATTGATCCTGCCAAGGTGCTCGTGAACATCGAGAAGTATGGCAACACATCGGCTGCCTCAATACCCTTGTGTCTTGATGAGTACAAGGACAAGCTTAAGAAGGGTGACAAACTCATTCTCACAGCTTTCGGAGCAGGCTTCACATGGGGTGCGATGTACATAATCTGGGGCTGATAAGCAGCTTTGAAAGACTTGCCGACCGTATGGTCAGAAAATAATTCACGAAAATAGCATCTTTTAGGGTGCTATTTTTGTTTTACATACAGTCATTAATCCAACAATAGTATACAATATGGAACATAAAGCCGGATTTGTCAATATCGTCGGGAATCCTAATGTGGGTAAGTCGACACTGATGAACTTGCTGGTAGGTGAGCGCGTAAGCATAATCACCTCCAAGGCGCAGACTACTCGTCACCGCATCATGGGGATTGTCAACACTCCCGAGTATCAGATAGTATTCTCCGACACTCCCGGTGTGCTGGAGCCGAAATATAAGCTACAGGAGAGCATGCTCAATTTCAGTGAAGGTGCGCTCGTCGATGCTGACATTCTCATCTATGTGACCGATGTGGTGGAAGATCCGTCGAAGAATGCCGATTTCCTTGCCAAAGTCGCCAAGGAGAGTATTCCGGTGCTTGTGGTGATCAACAAGATTGATCTTGTGAAAGAGCAGTCCCAGCTCGAAGAGCTCACGCAGCGTTGGCACACCATGCTCCCCAAGGCAGAGTTGTTCCCTGTGTCGGCAAAGGAGAATTTCAATGTGTCGAATCTCATGAACAGAATTGTGGAGCTTCTTCCGGATTCTCCGCCGTTCTTTGGCAAGGATGCGCTTACTGACAAGCCTGCACGATTCTTTGTCACAGAGATAATCCGAGAGAAGATACTGCTGCTATATGATAAGGAGATCCCTTACTCAGTAGAGGTGATTGTAGAGAAGTTCGAGGAGAAGGAGAATTCCATCCATATTATGGCAGTGATCTATGTGGAGCGTGATTCGCAGAAAGGTATCATCATAGGCCATAAGGGTGCGATGATCAAAAAAGTGGGTATGGAAGCCCGTAAAGATATTGAGAAGTTCTTCGGGAAGAGTGTCTATCTTGAGCTTTTTGTGAAAGTGGAGTCGAATTGGCGAAACCGTGAGAACAAGCTCAAGTCGTTCGGCTATATCGAGTAGTATAAAGACTGGAGACCATTTTACCAAAAGAGGCATAGAGCTTATTCAGTTAGCTCTATGCCTTTTCTTGTAGCCGGATGCATGACTATTGTCTGTGGTCCCCTTTGGGCGGAATATAAAACGACCCGGCTGAGTTTGATTCTCAGTCGGGTCGTTTGTTGTTATGGCTTAAGCCGTTTGTGCGGTGTGGTTAGGCAGCAGTCTTTGATCTGCCTGTATTGCGGCGGGCATCGGTAAGGTAGGCAACAGGAGCAGCCACAAACATTGTGGCGAGTGTGCCGATCACTACACCGAATATCATCGCAAATACAAATGAGCGGATAGAGTCACCACCGAGGATGAAGATGCACAGGAGCACGAGAAGAGTGGAACCTGAGGTCATCACGGTACGTCCGAGGGTGGAGTTGATGGATGAGTTGATGGTGTCGAAGAATGACTGTTTGGGGTAGAGACCTACGTTTTCACGTACACGGTCGAACACTACCACGGTGTCATTGATCTGGTAACCTATCACAGTAAGGATTGCTGCGATAAACGACTGGTCAATCTCCATGGCGAATGGGAACACGCCCCAGAACATCGAGTAGAAACCTACGATAGTGAATGCGGTGAATGCCACAGCAGCAAGTGCGCCTACAGAGAATGCCACGTTGCGGAAACGGAGCAGGATGTAGAAGAACATTGCTATGAGTGCGAGGATCACGGCTATGTAAGCGTCGGTGCGCATGTCGTTAGCCACGGTAGGACCTACCTTCTGTGACGACATTATACCGATGTTCTCATTGGTTGTGGAGAAGTCCTCCATGCTCATGCCGTTGAGCTCGTCCTGAAGACCGTCATAAAGGATCTTGGTGATCTCCTGGTCAACGCCTTCTTCCTCTGAGTCGATCTTGTAGTTGGTGGAGATACGTACCTTGGTGTCATCGTCAATGGTGATAACGCTGAGCTGGGCTCCGCCGAATAGCGGGGTGAGCTTGGCGTCGAGCTCGTGGGTCTTGACAGGATGGTCGAACTGTACTACATAGTTGCGTCCGCCAGAGAAGTCGATACCCTGGTTAAGACCGCGTACGAAGAGGCTGATTACGATAACTGCCACAAAGATGCCTACAGCTATGAAGCTTGTCTTGCGTGCACCGAGGAAGTTGTAACGAGTGCCTGTGAACATCTTGCTGCTGAGCGGTGTGGAGAATGTGAGGTTCTCGAAAGCCTTGCTCTTGGCGCAGAGGATGTAGATGAGGCGGGTCAGATATACGGCAGTGAAGAATGAGCAGATGATACCGATGATGAGGGTGGTGGCGAAGCCCTTGATGGGACCTGTACCGAAGAGAAGGAGGATCACACCGGTGATGATCGAAGTGAGGTTGGAGTCGAAGATGGCTGAGAATGCGTTGGCATAGCCGTCGGCGATGGCGGTGCGTACATTCTTGCCTGCGCGAAGTTCTTCTTTGGCACGCTCGTATATGAGCACGTTGGCGTCAACAGCCATACCGAGTGCGAGCACGATACCGGCGATACCGGAAAGGGTGAGCACTGCCTGGAATGAGGCGAGGATACCGAAAGTGAAGAAGATGTTGAATACAAGTGCGAGGTTGGCGATAAGGCCGGGGATAAGACCGTAGAACAGGCACATGAACACCATGAGGAGCACAAGTGCGATGACAAACGACCAGAGACCGTCCTTGATGGCCTGTTCGCCGAGCGAGGGACCGATTACAGTGTCGGAGATGATGTCGACTTTGGCAGCCATTTTACCTGACTTGAGCACGTTGGAAAGGTCCTTTGCCTCATCGGTGGTGAAGTTGCCGGTGATTGACGAGCGTCCGCCCTCGATCACTGACTTGATGTTTGGTGCCGAGTATACCTGGTCGTCAAGAACTATGGCTACAGGCTTGCCGAGGTTGGCCGCTGTGATGCGTGCCCACTGGCGTGCTGCTTCGGGCTTCATGTCCATTGTGACATAGTTGCCGCCTTGCATCGCATCATAGTCGTTGGATGCTGAGGTTATCACATCGCCAGCAAGTGCCGGGCGGCCATTGGTGGTGCGGAGTGCAACGAGCTGGTAGATGGCGAGGTTGCGCTTGCCACGTATGGAATCGTTGATCTGCATTACCTCGGGCTTGAATTCCCAGGCGAGCTTGAGGTTATTGGGGAGGATGCGCTTGGCTGTGGCTGACGCGAGGATTGTGTTGATGGTGTCGCGTGCAGTCTCGGAAGCAGATCCTACACCTATAGGGTTATAGGGGCTGCCTACCTGAATGAAGTAGTCGAAAAGACCCTTGCCATTACCGGTGGAGTCGGTGCGCAGCGCATTGTCGAGCTGAGAGAGAACACCCTGGATTTCGTTGAATGTGGTGGTCTCATAGAACTCAAGGTTGGCACTTGACTTCAGGAGCTCGCGTACACGGTCGTGCTCTTTCACTCCAGGGAGCTCAAGGAGAATCTGACCGTCCTTTTCAAGTTCCTGAATGTTGGGTGCTACTACGCCGAACTGGTCGATACGTGTGCGGAGCACGTTGGTGGAGCTTGACACACGGTCCTTTACCTCCTGCTTTAGCGCGCTCTTGACTGCATCGAAGTTGTCGCCGCGCTTCACCTGGTCCTTGAACACTACAGAGAGGTCGCCTTGAGGATCGAGCTTACGGTATTCAGCGCAGAAGATGTCGATGTAGTCGGCACTCTTGTTGACGCGTGCCACTGAGTCGGCGTTGGCGATAGCGTTATTGAAGTAGGGGTTCCCTTCGGCATTTGCCATTGAGCGGAGGATGTCAGGAACGGAAACCTGGAGAGTAACGTTCATTCCACCCTTGAGGTCGAGACCGAGCCCTACGGCGAGTTTCTGTACTTCGTTAAAAGTGTAGCCGAGATAAACCTTTTCGTTAGCGATGTTCTTGATGTACTCGCTGTAGGCTTTACGTTTAGTTTCCGGAGAGTTGTTGTCCTTGGCTGCCTCGGTGGCTGCATACTCCTGAGCCTTGTCTTCCCAGTGGTTGGTTACCACGGTGAAAGAAAGGTAGAAGAGGCAGATGATCACCATGAAGATGGCTATGACACCGGCAACAATACTTCCCAAAGATCCTTTGCTTTGCATTGTGTTAAAGTGATGTATTAAAGTGAATTAAGGGGTTTGATTATGCAAATGTGAAATGGCAGGGCACACTGTACCCTACCTGATTTGAGGTGCAAATATACTAAAAATCTTGCAGTCGAGCAATATATTTGCCTATAATGTCAAATTCTATGTTGACTTTTGTTCCCGGAATGATGTTCTTGAAGTTAGTATGCTCAAGTGTGTAGGGTATTATCGCCACACGGAATGATGTAGGAGTGGAGTCGCATACGGTGAGGCTTACGCCGTTGACTGTCACAGAACCTTTTTCAACAGTCATGTATCCTTTACGAGCCATCTCGGGGGATACATCGTAGGTGAATTTGAAGTATTTGCTCCCTTCCACTTCCTCTACCTCTTCGCATACAGCGGTGGTGTCGACGTGGCCCTGGACTATGTGGCCGTCGAGGCGTCCGTTCATTAGCATGGAGCGTTCGAGGTTCACTTCGTCACCGGGGCTCAACAGTCCTAAGTTGCTGCGGTCAAGTGTCTCTCGGATGGCAGTGACAGTGTATGTGCCGTTGCCGGGAAGAGCTACTACAGTTAGGCACACTCCGTTGTGTGCGACGCTCTGGTCGATGCGGAGTTCGGATGCGAACGAGCATTCGACTGTGAGATCTATGTTGCCGTCGCGATTGACAACGTCGACTACGCGGGCGGGTTCTTCAACTATTCCTGAAAACATGGATTAAATAGGGGTTATGTGTTTGTGTGTGGGTTAACGGCAGTCGCTGGACTGTCTTTTTAACCGTTTTTAGTTATCAATTGCTGATATTAAATTTGTTATATGATTACACCGCAAAATTACTAAAAAATGCCGTATATTTGCAATTATGAAGAAAAGTATGATTTACACCCGTACAGGTGACCGCGGGACCACTTCGCTTGTCGGTGGTGAACGTGTCGCCAAGAATTCGCCACGAGTGTCGGCTTACGGCACTGTGGATGAACTTAATGCATACATCGGTCTGCTACAGTCGTATGTGAAGAACGTAAATGGGGCAGAGGTGGATTCAGCATTGCTCCTGAAGGTGAATGGGGTGATGTTCTGCATAGGTGCCTATCTTGCAACTCCTTCTCCTTCAGCCGCTCCTGACGAGCCTGCACCTGAAGGGGCAAGGAGCCCGAAAGTGAGTGACGAGGATATCGAGGAACTTGAAGCCGCTATAGACCGCCTGGATGCCTCGGTGCCCCCACAGAGGACCTTTATACTTCCTGGAGGGTCTGTTGCGGCGAGCCATGCTCATGTGGCTCGGACCGTGTGCCGCCGTGCGGAACGTAGGGTGCTTGACCTCGCTGATACCGGGAGCTATGTGCATCCGGCTGTGACCAGGTATCTCAACCGTCTGAGTGATTACCTTTTTATACTCGCCCGAAGTCTCAATCATCTTGCCGGAATTCAGGATATTCCGTGGGAGGGGCTTTAGATGACGGTATTAATAATTAAAATGAGTCAGCATGATGTGCGTTGGTGCCATGCTGACTCATTTGTTACGTATATCAGGCTGATTTGAGCGAAAGGATGAATGATGTGCCTTTGGTTACCTCGGGGTCGAGTGACAGTGAGCCTCCCATCTTTTCGGCACGCAGTGCGCATATCGGGAGCCCGAGGCGGTCTCCCTCGTTGATGTCGTGAGCTGAGTTGAATGCCTTGAATATACCGTCGCGCTCTCCGGCCGGGATGCCTGGACCGTTGTCAGTGACGACAAACTGATGGCTGTTGGCTCCGCGTTTGCGGTAGGCGAGGGTTATTCTGCCCCCTTCAGGGGTGAAGCGTGCCGCGTTGTCGAGAAGATGGCTCAGGATTCTCTTGACATCTTGGCGGTCCATCCTTATGAAGCCGCGTGTGCCGTCGAGATGCAGGGTGACACCTTTGCGTAGTTTTGGGCGTGTGTCACCGGCAAGTTCGTTGGCGAGTGATTCTATGTTGACCTCTTCAAGCCGTGAGGGATCGACGGCAGGGGAGGAGTCTACAGCCGAGAGCTCCTCTACTTTTCGGACATATCCTTTAAGCGTTTGTACGGCAGGGTCCTCGGGATTGAGCCGGTCGAGAGCTGGTTCCATTGTCGACGACATGTTCTGGAGCATAGCACTCTTGGCTGCGCTGCGCATGTCCGCTTCTTCTTTCATGAGCCGTATGTGGCGGTTTTTGACACGTATCCTTTGGTAGAGGATTGCTCCCAGTGCGAGGGCGGCGACAGCTATGACAAACAGAGTGATGAACACTATCATCAGACTTGTACGCGAATTTATGGTACTCTGTTTCTTTGCCACTTCAGCTTCGCTCTGTGCCATTTCATGTTTCACTTTGCCGAGTTCTGTGTCGGCGTTTATTGCCTCAATGGAATCGCTCCATCGGATGTAGCTTTCATAGGTATGCCCTACGAGTCGTGCATCGTTTGACGACACAGCCCGGCTGATGAGTTTCTGGTAGGCAGTGTCGGCGGCCTTGTAGTCATTGTCAGTCTCATACTGCTTTATCAGGCGGGCTATGCAGCGGTCGCCAAGCTGGGTGCGTCCTGTGGCGTAATAGAATTGCGCTTCCGTAAACAGCATGTCGTTGGTGATGGCAGGTGTGTTGCTTTCCTTTGCATATGTCGACATCTTTTTGAGCCATGCTTCCGCTTGGCTGTTGTTGCCCATACGGCGGTATAGGGAGTAGCGTGTGCGCGCGTTGTAGTAATAAGGTTGAGGGAGCGAGTCAGATGAGACCCCGCGTTCAGTCATAATTTTGTCGAGGCCCGAGATGAGTTTGAAGGCTCCGTCGTAGTTCTTCGCATCGGCACATATCCTTGCAGCCTGGGCCACCGACTTTGCAGCCGGGAGATACTGGCGTGAAGCCACTTGCTGATTGTAGGACTTTATGAATCGGCTGAAGTCGGCTTGCGAGTCAGCCATCGCCATAATCGTGGCGAGGGTCATTGTGATGACCGCGCATATTAGTCGTCTCATAATAGAAATAGGTGTTAAACGTGTATTTTACGGATTAACATCTATGTGCCCCAAAAAGTTAGCTGTAGGATGTGTTAAAATTAAGGAGTGGATTTCATAGGATTGCGTTGAGGAAAGTTAAAGCATGAACCCATTGGACCGGGATGGAGTTTTAAAAGTAAAGTTTCAAATATTTTCATTATGAGAAGGCTCCTGTATATCCTGATTGCATCTCTATTCACTTTCGCGGGGGCGAAGGCTCAGGGGATAGATGTCGACTCGGTCCTCGCCGACTCTGTCGGGGCGGAGATGGAATTGGCAGAACCGTATGCTGAGATGGTATATCCGATTTCGGTTGACTCCATGATGTCGGACAGTATTATAGCCTTGCCGATGAGCCATATCCCTGCTGTATCGGACAGCAGATCGATATACTGTCACCCATACTCTATGACTTTCAATATTCCTGACTGGAAAAGGATGTGGACCAATACCGCAGTTCTTGGCGGGGCTTATGTGGGGACATTGCTTGTGCTTCAGTGCCTGCCTGCCGACGCTACTTCGTGGAACAGGGCGGAGATAACCGAGGTGCCGATGTTCAAGCGTTGGTATCGTAATGTGTTCAAGCTCGGTCCTGACTGGGACCATGACAACCCTATATTCAACTATGTGTTGCATCCATATGCCGGAGCCGTGTACTTTATGTCGGCGAGGTCGTGCGGATTCAATTTCTGGCGATCAATGCTCTATAGCGCATGTGTCTCTACTATTGGATGGGAATTCGGAATTGAGGCGTTTATGGAGCGTCCGTCGATTCAGGATATCTTCATCACTCCGCTTATAGGAAGTGCTATAGGTGAGGTGTTCTATAAGACCAAACGCAGTATAGTTGCCAACGATTACAGTCTTTTGGGCTCACCCATTATAGGGAATGTTGCCGTATTCCTTCTTGACCCTGTAAATGAGGTGATTGATATATTCCGCGGCCGTAACACACGTTGCCCCAAGCTTACCAGGGACGGTGAACTGACCTATGAGACCAAAGAGACTGGTATTGAAAGCTATATTTCACCTATGATTACCGACTCTTATAAGGGGTTCAGCCTGACTGTGAAATTCTGAGGCGTTATTTGCGGATTATCTTGGATACCGGAACAGGTATATTGCGGTCGGACAGGTAGTTGTATGGTGCAGGGTGATAGTGAGCCGAGGCGAGCGATAATGAGTCGATTCTGTGACGAGTGTTTATTCCCGCTATGTGGAGTGTGGTGTGAAACACTGAAAGGGAGGTTATTACCTGTTTCTCGGAATGGCTGAGAAGTTCGCTGTGAATGTCGGGGTAGCGTTCGCGGTACTCGTCGGAAAGCCATATCATCATTGGCACATGCAGCTCGTAGATTGATGGGCGGGGAGAGGCGTGGAGGAACAGTCCGCGCTCGTCATCGAAGATGTTTTCGCCATGGTCGGATGCATAGATAAGTCCTGATTCTGTCCTCGACTCTTTTAGCTCAGTTATGAGAGTGTGCAGGAAACGGTCGGTGTAGAGTATGGAGTTGTCGTAGGCGTTTATGAGGCTGCAACGGTTGTCGGGAGTAGCTTCCGAAGCCTCATCGGGCAGGAATTCAGCAATGTCGTGCGGATAGCGTTCCCGGTACTTGAAGTGGGAGCCGTAGGTGTGGAGCACTATGAATTCGCGCATGTGTCCGCCATCGAGAATCTTTTTCACTAAGCCGGTCATGTCGCCGTCGGGAACGTTGGCACTCTCGGGAAGTTCTTCCTTCAGGAACTCCCAGGAGTCGGCTTCCTTACCGAAAAAGTCTATGAAGGAATGGTTGGGACGCTGATTGGATATGAAAGTGGTATGGAATCCCGCCTCCTTGAATGCTGTTATGATGCCTTTTTCGCGGTATATGCGGTTGTAGTCCTCGGCTGATGCCGCTGACAGGAGCATCGGGACACTCTTATGTGTGGTGTTGGACTGGGTGAAGGCTTTTGGATAGGTGATGAGCCCCTCGGTGGATGATAGAAGGGGGGTGGTGTCGCGACTGTAGCCGAAGAGGCCGAAGTTGTCGGCTCGGGCAGTCTCTCCGATCACGAGTATGTACACTTCGCGACAGCTGTCGGGGTGTGTGGTACGTGCATCATAGATGAATCCGGCTGATGTGTCGGCATATCGTGCAGTGCGGCATGTGCGTTCGACTGCCAGTCCGATATTGTAGCCGACATTGACAGGGTATAGATCATCGGAAGCCCGGTATTCTTCTGAGGAATAGCATCCTGCGAGAGATATAAGCCCGAGAGCCAGACCTGCCGTCCCCCATTGACGGAATCGGACGATGAATCTGTCGGCAAGGCGGTAACTCTTGTCGAATGCACCGCGAGTGGCAAAATAGAGGATAGGGAGGTAGATTACCGCGACCATGGCTACTGCCGGGATGAGGCTGCTGAGGAGTTCGGATACTTCGCCGGTGTTGGTGGTGAGCAGATTGAGGAACATGTCTACGGCGATAATTGATTCGCCGAACAGGTACAGCAACACGAGTTGGAACGCGGCAAGGAAGATGAATATGAACATCGCCCATACCATTTTGCCGGTGTTGCGCAGAAGAGTCATCAACAGGAGATATGCCGAGACAGGAAGTATGATATTGCACAATCTTGCCATCCACGACATCGGTTCGGTCACTGACAGGACTATGTTAGGAAGAGAGAGGGATATTACTGTGATGATGAGTAGGATGTGCGGAGGTATTAATCTCATTTTTAGAAAGCTTCGTTGATATTGAACATAAATCCGTTCTGCCCGCTCTTTCCGAATCCGATGTCAAATCTCACATTGACATCCTTCTTGAATTCCCACCGGAATCCGACCCCGGCGTTTGGGAGCATGCGGCGCATCTGTACCTGACTGAATTTGCTGAACACTGTGGCTGTGCCTCCCCATGCCACAATGCCGATGCGTCTCCACAGATGCTGGCGCAATTCCACCTGTGCCGCCATCATGTTCTTGTCGCGGTAACGCCCCTCATAGTATCCGCGCATGAAGTAGGAGCCTCCGACCTGTGCCATCATGTACCATGAGGGGTTGCCGATGTTGAATGTGGCACGGAGGTCGCCTGCGAGGGTTGCTCCGTTCCATAGCGGCCGGTAGCCGTCGAGCTGTAGCTCGGTGGTGGAGAATGCATACTTGTTGCCCATGAACCTGGGGCGGAATGACTGGCTGACTGATGCGTAGATGCCGCGGTGAGGATTGGTGAGCACGTCGCGCGAGTCGTAGGAAAGGGTGACTCCGATACCGGTGTTCAAGAGTGATGTGCGCATCCCCATAAGTAGGTCGGGACGTTCTATCTTGAATGCATGTATGTAGTCGAACATTACTTTAGGTCCGGCATATATGTTGGAGCCAAGATGAAATAGGAACGCACCGTTGATTTTCACTCCTGTACGCTTCATGTTCGATTCGTTGGCATCATTGTTTGCCATCTCATAGCCTATGCCCCAATAGTCGCTCGGATCTGCCAGGAATTCAGCTATGTATGTGATACGATAGGTATCCTCGGGTGCTATATGGGTGCCTCGGATACCTATGCTTGCGAATCCTTTGGTGCTGATTTTGCCGAAGAGTGATGCATTGGAAGGGGGCAAAATGGAGTCGGTGTCGGCGGTGCGGTACAAGCCCGAGGCCACGAGACCGATGCCGAGTCCCATGTCGGTGTTGTAGTACGGACCTCCGATGATGCTGAAGTCCATACCTTTGGTATCCTTGCCTTTGTTGGCGTTGCCGAAGTAATCGATAAACTTTTTGATGAAGCTTTTCCCTGATTTCCCCTCTGCCGGCGGGCACACGGTATCGGTGCTGACCGTTGCAGCACTGACCGGAACTGAGAGGAGCAGCAGGAGGGACAGGACGAGGCTGTGGTGCAGGCGTGAAATCATGATTTCAATATACGAGTCTTACGTTGTCAATCCACAGGGTGTTGCCAGGTGTGCCGATGAATGCACCGCCATGTGATGAGGAGAACTGTATCATAAGATGAGTGGGAGTCTCGCCCGGAGCTGCCCATCCGGTCTCTTTGACCGGCACGTTCTCGCCTTTACTGTTGCGGGCGTAGTCAATGGAGCGAAGGCCCATCATTGTGGCATCATATTTGGGAGAACCTGTGATGTCGCCATAAAGGATGTCGTAGGTTGCGTTGTCGACCCATGCAGGCGTGGTCTTTGAGTATTTTACCACGAGTGTGCCTACGCGCCGGGCTGTGATGTTGCCGGCAGAGTCCTCGGTGCGCTTTTGGAGTATGAGTAGAGCGACACCGTAGTCAGGACCCGGTACGGAAGTCTTGTGGCTGAATCCTGTCTGTTTGATGCGGTTTGCTGTCCCCGGGGTATAGAATTTGTAGTCGAATCGTAATGCTTTTGGCCGTTGGGTGAACGGTATCCCCCAGTTGAGGCTTCTTGGGCCGTCTTTTGTGCCTGTTATAGGCTCTTTCATGTCGCCGAGGAATATCGATCCGGCGGCGAGGACATTTATGTTGACGAGTCCGAGCACTTTGAGTGACTCGATGTGTGTGGTCATTTTTACGCAACGTCCACCCTTATGATTGTCGGGATACACGCAGCAGTTGGTTTTTACCACACCTGCTACTTTTGCCATTACGTTGGATGTGCCCCATGGTGAGCCTCCGAGATTGTGGTAGGGGTGATTGCCATTGACCACAGAGTCCATTCCTATCTCATAGAGGGTCTTTTCTTTGCCCCCTATGACGGCTGACTCCTTGATGTGACGGATGGTCCAGTGCTCCATGTTGCCGTAGCGAATGGGCACTACTTTTTCGCTTGCTGCTGTGAATGCTATCAGGCTTGCCAGTGAGGAGAGTATGTGTCTTTTTATCTTAAACATTGGTGATGTAAATCCGGAAAACAGCTGCAAAATTAAAGAAAAATATGTTTACTGTGTCTTTGTTATGGCTTGTAAATTGGTGGATTGTTCCACAATGGATACGAATGGAGACATTTTGCCTAATTTATTGGTCAAAAATGGAAAGAATGTGTATGGTAGAGTAGGTCATACACTCATTGTCGGCTGTGATTTTTGTTAACGGTTGAAAAAATGTACCTTTGTGTCAAAAAAAGTAGTGATAATGTGCACTGACGTTCAATATGTGGCTGAGTTTGTATCGCCGTCGCTATGTTTCGGACCGGTGAGGCTGGAAGGAGCCGAGGGGTTGGGTATAGCAGCTGGGCTGACAGCGGTGGTCGGTCCTAATGGAGCAGGAAAGACTACTCTTGGATATGTTATAGAATCTGGTCGGTGGGGCTTCGGCAACCGTATCAGGTTCATGCGTGAAGGCATGGCAGTGAAGGTGATCTCTTTCACGGACATACACTCATTTACAGGTGTGGATGTGCTGAGATATGACCAGCGTTTGGAGTCGAGCGAGAATGATTATGTCCCTTCGGTGGGAGAGATATTCGGCACGGCGATGGAGAGTGGATTGTGGCGGGAGATGTGCGGAAAGTTCTCTCTCAATGATGTCGAATGCAAAAAAATCAATTACCTGTCGAGCGGAGAGTTGAGGAAACTCCTTATTATCAATGCTCTGCTTACAGCTCCTGATATACTTGTGATTGACAATCCTTTTATCGGGCTGGATGCCGGGTCGCGTACGGAGCTCAGGGATGCCTTGATGTCGCTTCGTGACAGAGGCTTGCATATAGTGTTGCTGCTTAGTGATGCCGGGGAGGTGCCTGATGGGGCGGATGCTATGCTGACGTTGGAAGGGTGCCGTTTCACAGGTATGGTGACAGGGAGCACTGATGTCAGACGCCGGGTATGTGAGATCGCTGACGCGGATGAATCGGGGTGCTGTTGCCTGGCTCCGGTGATATTGCCTGATGCTCCCGGTGATGTGCCTGAACATGAGATGGCTTTCAGTATACATGGCGGTAAAGCTGCATATGGTGGTCGTGACGTGTTCTCTGGTATTGACTGGGAGGTGCGTCGCGGGGAGCGGTGGATGCTGACTGGCCCTAACGGATCAGGCAAGTCGCTGCTGCTTAGCATGGTGTGCGGAGATAATCCTCAGGCGTATGCCAATGACATAGTGATATTTGACCATAAGCGAGGGTCGGGTGAGTCGATATGGGATATAAAGAACAATATCGGGTATGTGTGCCCTGAGATGCAGTTGTATTTCCGCAGCAAGCTTGCTGTGAGGGGTATCGTGGCAGAAGGTATGCGCCCTGTGCTTGAGCGTTTCAGAAAATATTCTCCAGAGGAGCTTGCCATGGCGGATGCCTGGCTCGATTGCCTTGGGATATCCGGGTTGGCTGACAGGGATTTCTCTACCTTGTCGTCAGGAGAGCAGAAAGTGGTGCTTCTTGCCCGGGCATTTGCGCGTCAGCCCGCTCTTCTTGTGCTTGACGAGCCGTTCCAGGGACTTGATGTTGTCAATAAGGAACGTATGCGCAGGGTGATTGATGCTCTTGTTGGGAGCAGAGGTGCTTCATTGATATTTGTCACTCATTATCCGGAGGAGCTTCCCTCGTGTGTTAATATGAGCAAGAGATTGTGTTAATAAGCTGATATAAGTGACATATAAGGGTATAAAAATAAGAAGAAACTTATATATTAAGTGGTTAAGTTAGCGAAATTATACGTAACTTTGCATGCGCAAATTCCGCCTGAGCTCTTGTCGAGAAGCAGCGGGGTTGCTCGTATTTGGCGTGTCATGCGCCGGTCATGCACTGTGTGATCTGATGTATGGGCATTGACCACGAACAATTAAACTTCAATAAGCGTACATATATATTATGGCAAAGAAAGCATTGTTAATTATCCTGGATGGATGGGGTATCGGCAATCACTCCAAGAGTGATGCGATCTATTCCACTCCTACTCCCTATTGGGACTATCTGTTGAAAACTTACCCCCACAGCGAATTGCAGGCTTCGGGCGAGAACGTCGGTCTGCCTGACGGCCAGATGGGCAATTCGGAGGTGGGCCACCTCAATATCGGTGCGGGCCGAGTGGTGTATCAGGACCTCGTGAAGATCAATAAGGCTTGTGCCGACGGGTCGATACTTAAGAATCCTGAGGTAGTGAGCGCGTTCTCATATGCGCGTGACCATGATAAGGCTATCCATTTTATGGGTCTCACCAGCGACGGCGGTGTGCACTCTTCGCTCGATCATCTATATGCCCTTTGTGACATAGCCAAGGAGTATGGGCTGAAGAAGGTATATATCCATTGCTTTATGGATGGCCGTGACACTGATCCCCGCAGCGGCAAGGGCTTTATCGAGGCTTTGCAGGCTCATTGTGCAGGTAGCGCAGGTGAGGTTGCTTCGATCATAGGCCGCTATTATGCCATGGACCGCGACAAGCGTTGGGAGCGAGTGAAAGTGGCTTACGATCTTCTCGTCAATGGAGAAGGGAAGCAGGTCACCGATATGGTTCAGGCTGTTCAGGAGAGCTATGATGAGGGAGTCACCGACGAGTTCATCAAGCCTATCTGCAATTCGGCGGTCGACGGCACCATAAAGGAAGGTGACGCTGTGATATTCTTCAACTATCGCAATGACCGCGCAAAGGAACTTACAATCGCTCTGACCCAGCACGATATCCCCGAGGCAGGAATGACTGTAGTACCCGGTCTGCAATACTATTGCATGACCCCCTATGATGCCTCTTTCACAGGTGTGCATATCCTTTTCCCGAAAGAGAATGTCGGAAACACTCTCGGAGAATATATCTCAGCCAATGGGCTCAAGCAGCTTCATATTGCGGAGACAGAGAAGTATGCTCATGTGACATTCTTCTTCAATGGCGGTCGCGAGGCCCCCTATGAGGGTGAGGAGCGTATCCTGGTGGCTTCCCCCAAGGTTGCCACTTACGATCTGAAGCCTGAGATGAGTGCCTATGAGGTGAAGGATAAACTTGTGGAAGCTATCAAGGAAGAGAAGTACGACTTCATAGTAGTGAACTATGCCAACGGTGACATGGTGGGACATACCGGTGTGTACGACGCTATCTGCAAGGCTGTAAAGGCTGTGGATGAGTGTGTGCATGACACTGTTGAGGCTGCGAAGACTGCCGGATATGAGGCTATAATCATTGCTGACCATGGCAATGCCGACAACGCTGTGAATGGTGACGGCACTCCCAACACCGCACATTCCCTTAATCCCGTGCCTTGCGTTTATGTATCGGACGATAAGAATGCCAAGGTCGAGAACGGACGCCTTGCCGATGTGGCTCCGACCATTCTTGAGATCATGGGATTGCCACAGCCTGAGGAGATGACAGGTCATGCTCTTATCAAGGGCTGATGCTCTGATATTTTAGAGATCATAAATAATAAGAACATCGACAACCGTTCGTGTATGAATGGTTGTCGATATTCTTTTATGGTTGATGCTGTGGAAGTGTGGGAGAATGGTGCCTCCGTTATTGTTTTGTCGTCAGGTAACGTGCGAGAGCTTCCGTGGCAGGTAATGTATACGGAGTGCCGTCGGGGTGAGCGTAGACTACGCTTTCACCAAGGGCGGCTTTGCGGCGCAGGGTCTTTTCTACAGAAATCTCAAGAGCCTGCTGTATGTTGTCTATGAATGCTTTATGTTCTTTAGCTGTCATTGGTTCATTATCTTTTCGAGTGAGAGTAGGTCGAATGTTTCCTGATTGGTTGCTATTATACGTTGTTTGATATTACTGTTGTCAATTAATATCCATGTATCCACTATAGGCATGTATATTGAGCGGAGGTTTTCGATGCCGTTGCGGTATCTTCTCCTGATCACATCGGTGGGGATGTGATGTCCGCCCTCGCTGACGCGCTTCGCCACACGCTGTATCGCCTGTTCCGGTGATGACAGCCAGAAGAATATCAGCACTATGCTGTAGCCGAGCTGCCGGGCTTTCTTTATGAGCATAGTGTAGCTCTTTGTGGCGAGAGTGGTCTCCACGGCAAATGTCTCGTTGGCATCCAGCAAGGCTTCTATACGTTGGAGCATCAGTTTGCCTGCGAGGATTGCCATCTGTTCGGGCCGGAAAGGGGACAGTCCCCGGGCTATCTCATCGGCATTGACAAATTCCCGGCATTGGAGTATGTCAGGGAGCATGCTGTACGATGCAGTGGTCTTTCCGGCACCGTTGCATCCTGCTATTATATATAGACGCGGCTGCATGGTCTGTGTATGTTACGGTTGTTAACAACAGCCATAGCTATTTAAATTGCAAAGATAGATATTGCTTTATTATTATACAATATTTATTAGTTAAATGTTCTGTCTTTAGAGTCAACAGCAGGTTTGCAGTTTCAACCGGCAAGTAGTACAAAAATAGCGATTTGAGTAACTTTGTTATTTATTGTGGGTTAAATAAGTGATGGTTTCAATTAAGTCATGTGTAATGTGTGCTTGTATATCCCAATCTCTTGATAAGAGATTGGGATGATGTTGAATTAGTTGGAATACAATTGCTTGAGTCTTTTGTTTGTGTTTTTTTGCCAAACAATTGTGAATTTTAACGTATAATTTGAAAAGCAATTTACCTGTTAAACAAAAATTAAAAATATTTAAAAGTATTTGCTGTTAAGTGGTTTTTTCTATATCTTTGTGCGATTTTAATTCGTCGCATCTCTTATCAAGAGACTTGTAAGTATGCGAGACCACCTTAAACTCTATACCGACTCAAAAAGCTAATCCTGAAAAGGCACAGCACACTTTATATACATCTATTATATAATAATAGTTCGGTAAAATTTGCATATTCAATTGAATATCAATAAGATGCAACAACAATTCAATATCAATGCAAACTATTGTGTATCAGTGCGATACAGCTATGCCTGCTCAAAAATTACCGAACTGTTGATATAATGTAACTAATACATACTCTGTAACTGCTACACTAACTCTCTTCATACACGAGAACATTTTGCATGAAACAATTCTTATTTATCAATTAACCAATTTACATGAAAGACTTAAACTCAGGCTGTAGCCCAAGGCTACGGCAGATTTCCTTTGCTATGCACTGGAAAGCAATGCTCCTTCTGCTGGTGCTCTGCGTCGGTCTGCCCGCACGCGCACAGAACATCACGGTCAACGGCGTTGTCGAGGACAGCGCGGGAGAACCTATGATCGGCGCGACAGTGCTTGTCGACGGTTCAAAGGACGGTGTCGCCACCGACTTCGATGGCAAGTTCACAATCAAATGCTCCCCCAAGGCAAGGCTTCAGGTATCCTACATCGGTTACAAGACCCAGACCATAGATGTCAACGGCCAGACCGAAATCAAGGTGGTGCTTCTTGAGGACTCCGAGGCTCTTGAAGAGGTTGTCGTCATCGGTTACGGAGGCACCCGTGCCCGCCGCGACCTCACCGGTTCTGTGGGCTCTGTGTCAGGCGTCAAGCTTGCCGCTGTGCCGGTGACCTCGGCTGCTGTCGCCCTCCAGGGCAAGGTAGCAGGCGTGCAGGTCACCACGGTTGACGGTCAACCCGGAGCCGACATCAACATCCGTGTGCGTGGAGCTACGTCGGTTACCCAGTCCAACGACCCTCTTTATATCGTCGACGGATTCCAGACCGACAACATAAACGATATCCCTCCCTCTGATATTCAGTCGATTGACATCCTCAAGGATGCCTCCCTGACCGCTATCTACGGAGCCAAGGGCGGCAACGGCGTAGTCATAGTCACCACCAAGAGTGCTGCCGAGGGCAAGACCCAGGTTAACTTCAACGCCCAGGGGTCTATCAGCCATATCTCCAAGAAAATGGATCTGATGGGTGCCTACGATTTCGTGAATTATCAGTGGGACTATGCTACCGGACACTCCACACGTAACTCTCAGACACGCAAGTTCCGTTATAATTTCGGTAACCCTCAGGATATGGACCTCTATCGCCAGGCTCCGAGCCATGACTGGCAGGATGAGGTGATGGGTAATAATCCGTTCTCCTATTCCACCAACCTTTCGATCGGTGGCGGTAACGATAAGACACGTTACAATATCTCTATCACTCAGAGCGATGACCGCGGTGTGATCATGGGATCGGGAGTTCGCCGCACCAATATACATACCAAACTTCAGACCAAGATCCTCCCTAATCTTACTCTCCAGTACAACCCCAAGATGTCATATCGCCGTGACGAAGGTGCCGGTGGTGACAATATCGGTTCTGGAGGTATCATCGACGTGCTCCGCTACCGTCCCACAAACGGTATCCGTGAGTTCGGTGCGTTCTGGGATGAAAACACTGTTGACCCTGACCAGGAGGCTATCTTCCAGTACACCAATCCTGTTGCCGATATTCAGACCAATGTGCGCAAGAAGCATGCCTACACATTTGTCAATCAGGCTGCTTTGGAGTGGAAGCCCATCAGCGGTCTTAATCTCCGCACCGAGGGTGTGTACTCTATACAGTTCAAGGATGACAAGAGATTCTGGGGCCGTCTTACCTCGGAGGGCAAGAAGTATAATTCCAAGCCCGTAGCCCAGATAGAAAAATTGCAGACCAACTCATATACCTGGACCACAACTGCATCCTATGACTGGACCCTTAATGATAAGCACAACTTCTATGCTCTTGCCGGTTTCGAGCTTTATCACAAGCAGACCGAAAAGACCACACAGAAGAACCGTTATTTCCCTGACAATATCACTGCCGACAAGGCCCTTGACAACATGAGTCTCGGTACACCTTACCAGTCATCGTCAGAGAGAGGTACCGCTATCCGCACTACTTCTTACTTCGGACAGCTCAACTATAATTTCGATCACAAGTATCTCCTGTCAGCTACATTCCGTGCCGACGGCTCTTCGATGTTTGCTCATGGTCACCAGTGGGGCTACTTCCCCTCAGTGTCAGCTGCATGGGTGCTCTCGGAGGAGAACTTCCTGAAGGATGCTGAATGGCTCAACGAGCTTAAGTTCCGTGCCGCCATCGGTAAGGCTGGTAACAATAATATCGATGCCGACATGTGGCGTTATCTCTACACCACCAAGACCGAAGGCGGACCTGCATTCGGTGAGGTGACCCCTGACGGTGAACTTTGGTATGGTCCTGCCGATTATCTTCCTAATCCTGAGCTTAAGTGGGAGACAACCCTCACCCGCAACTTCGCGTTCGATATAGCTCTCTTCAACAACCGTCTGCGTATAACTCCCGAGTACTATTGGAACACCACTTCCGACCTTATATATAAAGCCGATATCCTTTCGACAGTAGGTTACCAGTGGCAGTACCGTAATATCGGTCAGGTGACCAACCGCGGCTTTGAGCTTTCTGTCAACGGTGACATCCTCCGTGGCAAGGACTATGTGCTCTCTGCCAACTTCAATCTTGGTGCCAACAAGATGAAGGTCGATAAGCTCAACGGCGATGCCATGTATCTTTACGACACTCACAAACGCTCGAAAGACGGCGGCTATAACTATCGTCTCGAAGTGGGTGGCGAGGTCGGACTCATCTACGGTTTCCAGTATGACGGACTTTATTCGGTAGACGAATTCAACTATAATGTGGCAAACTCGAAATATGAGCCCAAGCTTGATGAGAACGGCAAGCAGATCCCTGTTAATATGGACAATATATTCAAGGATTCACAGTCAGGCAAGGCTACACTTCCAGGCAAGCCCAAGTTCAAGGATCAGAACGGCGACGGTATTATCGACGATGATGACCGCGTAGTGATAGGCCGTACAACCCCCAAGCTACAGGGTGGCTTCGGACTTTCAGGTCAGTACAAGAATTTTGACTTTACTGCCAACTTCACTTACTTCCTTGATTTCGATGTGTACAATGCCACTTCAATGTACCTGTCGTCATCGATTGACAATGAGAACAAGTTCTACAACGTGCTTGGCAAGTACACCGACCGCTGGCGTTATGCCGACGGAGCAGAGTGCTACTACGGCAACTACTGGATACTTGGAGCACATGAGCATTACCTCGCGATGAACGAGGGTCAGACTAACTGGAATCCTATGGACTGGAATAAGGATATCACTGCAAGCTGCTTCGTAGAGGACGGCTCGTTCATGCGCTGCACCGATATCACCTTAGGCTATACCATGCCACAGAATCTGATCAATAAAGCCGGCATGAGCAAATGTCGTTTCTATGCATCGGTGACCAACCCCTTCATCATAACCAATTATTCCGGTTTTGACCCTGAGGTTGACATACAGAGCGGACTCACCCCCTCTTTCGACATGAACCGCTATCCGCGTTCACGCAGCTATGTGCTCGGTATCAATCTCTCTTTCTAACCAACCCTAAATAATACCATATTATTCCCAAACGAATAACAATGAAACTTCACAATATACTTTTAGCCGGTCTCGCGAGTATATCGCTCGCATCCTGCTCCGACTATCTGGATGTAGACGCCCCCTCCAAGCTTCCGCCCGAGTATGTCTACACCGACAAGATGGAGATGAACCGTGCCCTCAACGGTGTTTATGCTGCACTTTTGAGCGGCAATACCTATGGTTCTGCGTTCCTTGAAAAGTTCTGTTATAACACAGATGTCGAGTTTAAGATATATGAAAATGAGTTCGCACTCCCATCGGCATATCAGCGTTTCGAATGTGATGCCGATGCAAGCGATATCAAGAAGGCATGGGATGCCTTGTACCAGGGTGTGGAGCGTGCCAATATGCTCGACTATGGAATACAGCATTCCGATATATATGACGAGAACGATAAGGAACTCATGCAGATGCTTGGTGAGGTGAAGGTGCTCCGTGCCATCTTCTATCATGATCTCATCTGGTACTGGGGTGATGTGCCCTATTCACTCCTGCCATCCTATGTGGTTGACAACCCTGTTTATGATGTGGCAGAGCGTCACAAGATTCTTGATGACCTGATCGAGGATCTCAAGGGTATCGCTCCCAAAATGTCTCTTTCGTCGGACAACTCTTTCAGCGACCGTGCCGAGCGTATCAGCAAGGATATGTGCTGGGCTATGATAGCACGTCTGTCAATGACAGCCGGCGGATGGTACCTGAAGCCTGACGGTAATTCGTATGGCAAAATGGACCGTTTGTCCAACTGGAAGGATTATTACAAGACCGCCGCAGAGTATTGCGACTCGGTAGTTGAGCGCACCAACCACTCTCTATCCAAGGACTACCATCAGGTGTTTGTCGACCAGTGCCAGCTTTCGGCAAGCGCGACCAACGATGATGTGATCTTCGAGATCCCCTTCGGCAAGGAGTCGACAGGCAGCATCGGCTACATACATGGCCCCAAGATGGACAATGCCCAGGGTGCCACACCTCATGCCTGGGGCAAGGCCTCGGGTTCGGCCCAGCTCAACGCTCTCTATCGTCTTTTCTTCAAGGAAGGTGATGTGCGCCGTGACTATGTGAACCAGTGGTTCAGCTACAACCAGCTCGGTGAGGCAAAGTTCAATAACGGCAGAACTTTCTACAACGGCAAGTGGTCGAAACTATGGAATGCATCCGGTCTCGGTGCCACAACCGAGGGCAACACCGGTATCAATTTCCCTTACATGCGTTATGCCGATGTGCTCCTTATGTCAGCCGAGGCTGAGTTGGGGTATACAGGAAATGTTACCGACAAGGCAAAGCAGCGTGTGGAGATGGTGCGTGCACGTGCTTATCGCGGCTCAGATCTGAGTGCTACCGTAACAGAGACCTCTCCCGAGGATTTCCTTAAGGCTGTGCTCGACGAACGTCGTCTGGAGTTTGCCGGAGAGAATATGCGCTGGCGTGACCTTGTGCGCAACAATCTCCTCGGACAGAGCACTTACTGGACATTCCTCCGCTATTTCAATGCTGCCGAGTCCAACGGTCAGTATGCCGACTATGTCGGTACTTATGACTTCAATGATCCGGACGCATATTCCAAGAAACTTGTGTATGCGATATATTATCAGGACAATATCCCCAACCGTGCGCCTGATGCAGCTTTCCCCAACTTCCCTACCGCCAAGGCTTTCCCCAATCAGTCAGGCAATATGAATGTGGTGTATATCGTAAATCCTTATTCTCAGCCTTCAGAGTGGAATAACGGCAAGCCCCAGGACCTGAAGCCAAACAACAAGGACAAGGTGGCACGTGCTGATTTCATGAACTGGTTTGACAGTGATCTCGGATGTCCTACCGTTCACTTCTGCTATTCTCTACGCGGTTACATCTATTATGATCCCCGCACTTCCTCAATCCTCATCAACCGTGACGGAAACTATGAGACAGCTCCTGAGCCCTCATCCTTCCCATCCATCGATGAGCTTCCCCCCGTGCGTTACATTCTGCCTTTCCCGCGTTCGATCATCACCTATTCGCAGGGTAAGTATGTCAACCAGTACGGATACAAGTAAACACCCCATCTAATCAAATTCAGTCAAATCTACAATGAAAAAAATATTTCTATATTCACTGACTGCAATCCTCGCCCTCGGTACCGTTTCCTGTAAGGACGATGAGGTGATGGGTGTGGTCAATCCCGCTGAAGAGTTTGACCGCATGCCCATGACTATGTTCCGCCTTAACGAGAACACTGACAAGGGCGACAACGATCCGTTCGGAATGCGTGTCATCACAGAGGAGAAGAACACAGCCATGCTCGTGTGGTATGGCGTAAAGGGTTGCGCCGGATACGAGATCAAATATGGTCTTTCCTCCGGTCTCACCTCCGGTCTTGCAGAGGACTGGGATAATCCTGACAATCTCACCGACCGTGTTATCATAGAGGATCCCGAGCAGCTCTCGCTGAGGATACCTGACCTTGAGTACGGAGAGGCTTATCGCTTTGCTATCCGAGTGCTCAATCCCGATGGCATCGAAGAGCACCACTCCAAATGGTATGGCTACGGTAATGGACGTGAATGGGCGGAGCAGGCCGGACTGACCATGGAGCCTCGTTATGACACTCCTGAGCTTGTGTCTATCCAGGATGTTGCCGCTGACTGCTCTTATTTCACAGTCAAGGTCAACATCAATGCCGCTGATGCTATCTATGAGGCTGTAAAGGGTGAGAAACCCAGTGATCAGCCTAAGAAGTCAGATGCTTTATGGAATACATATAAAGAGTATTTCGACCGCATACAGGACGGCAATCAGGATGACCGTACAAAGGCTCTTTTCAAGGTGACAAAACTCACTGTGAAGCCAGCCAAGGATAATCCTGAAGCTACTATCGACGGTAAATGGAGCAATTACGCCATCCAGCAGTCGGACTTTACTGACGGTATTGCCACTTACAAGGTGACAGGACTTATGCCTAATGCGAAATATGTGGTAGAGGTGCTTGACGATAATCCCGATAAGGCATATGTGGACCAGCGTTACAATTCGATCCTCAAGCCTGTCTACGGCACTCCCGGTGATCCTATTGTCATCGAGCATAAGGTGATTCCTAACGACCGTATTCCAGGTGCAGTGGAATTCAATGCGTCTCCTCTTGACACCATTATCGGCAACTTCGGTTCTGACACCAATCTTGCAGAGGGACAGGTGTTCTATCTTGAAGGCGGTAAGGCTTATTATTTCTACAGTAATCCGGTTCTTGCCAAGGGCTTCACTCTTGAGACCAAGCCTGAGGATGTGGCGCAGGGCAAGCGTGCCATTGTGTATCTCGGTGGTATGGGTAACAGACTTGATGAGTATGGCAATGAGACAGCCGACCTCGGTACCTGCAACTTTATGTTCGGCCGCCAGAAGGCAGGCGGTGAGCCTGACTGTCTCATAGAGGTAGGAGATCTCATATTCAGGAATATTGACTTCGACTGCCCCAAAGCTCTCAACTATGGCCATCAGCAGGAAGGAGAAGGTTCTGCCACCGGCAACTATTTCGCCAATATGTACAGTAACGGCATGAAGGTGCGTATCAAATCGCTCCAGGTGCTCAACTGTTCGTTCCAGCGCATGGTGCGTGGATTTATCCGTGTTCAGGGAACCAAGCAGAAGGTGTTTGATAAGATGCTTATCAAGGGCAATATGTTCTACAATTGCGGCTACTACGACAATAATGGTCGCGGATATGCCTGGATTGCCGGTGACGGTGCGAGCACTATCTCAAATATCTATACCGATTTTGAGTTCAGCAACAACACTATGTATGACTGTCCTCGTACATGTCTCATCAATGATAATGACAAGAACATTGAGTACACCAATGAGGTGAAGTGGAACATACGTGTCAACAACAACACATTCATCAATTATTCAACCCGCACCAAGGACCGTACCATATTCCAGATACGTTACCTGCCAGGGGATTCTCACCTTGAGTTCTGCAATAATCTTCTTGTTGTCACCAAGGCTGACAATGACAAGCGTGCGGTATATCAGGCCGGTTCTGATATTCGAGAGATAAAGGGCTCAGGCAGCATGACATATCTTGTTAAGGACAATTATATTGCAGGCAGCAAGACCCTTTCAGACGACAAATTCTTCGAGAGCTACCGTTTCTCGTTGAATAAGAATTCGTTCGGTGCTTTCCCGCAGTTCAATCAGGGTACAAAGGATGATCTTGAGGTAAAGACCGGTACTCCTGCTCTCAAGGCAACAGAGCTCTTCAATAGCCCGAATCCTCCTTACACAGAGCATAACACATCCAAGTCTAACCATCGTGACCATGAGGCCCCTGCCGACATCTGGAATGCTCTCAAGTATAAGCAGGACCCAGCTATCCAGGGTCATGATATAGTGACAAAGCGTATCGGGGACCCACGTTGGAACACTGCTGATCCGATGCACTATTACGACAATCTCTAAGCCTTTGCATCCTGTCCGAAGCAGGACAGACATGCACCCATAAATATCGCCTCCCTGCCGAGCCTGCCACGCAGCTCCCGGGGAGGCGATTGCTTTAACTAACTTTCGAGGAATTCAATATGTTATAAAATCAGAAGCCATTAAAATATCGATTGAAAAAATTTGATAATAGAACAAAATATCATAACTTTGCAATCAGACATAAAATATCAGTATGGAAACGACAAACATAATCCACATTAAAAATCCCTCTCCTGAGTTGGTCGCTTTCATCGAAAAGGCTCAGGATCGCAAACGCGCACGTATGCAACAGCTCCGTGAAAAATATAGTAAGGATAGCGGAGCTCGCAGGCTATGAGGAACATCGAAAGACTTATACCCGATAACGAGGGCAATCACTTAGTGGTAGCCCTCGATTTCTATGATGAAGAATACAAAATTAAGACCTTATGTTTGCCGGAAGAGTTTTCTGAAAATCAGGCGCAAGGGCTTTTTATCGGAGTAAACATGCTCCAATGATTCATCTTATTGCAGCCCAGCTAAGAGATAAGTGATATGTTTAGGATGTGTCATAGTGAATATTATCGGTATAGTTGTCATTACTTGTTGGTTAACATAAAATAACTACGTATTTTGTTAAAAATGCGTACCTTTGTAGTCCAAATGCGAAATTCTGACTACAAAATGAAATATACCATGAAGAAAATCTGTATGATGCTTGCGGGGCTTTTCCTGAGTTGGGGGAGTGTGGCCGCCATCACTCCTGACGAGGCTTGGCGTGATGTGTACCCGCAGATTGAGAAGTCCATCAGTCAGCCTGAGTTCCGAGCCAAGGATTATAAGATCTTTGATTACGGAAAGAAGTCCAAGACTAAAGGTTTCCTTTACACCGAGCTTATCAATAAGGTGATTGATGTATGTTCCCGGGAAGGGGGCGGCAGGGTAGTGGTGCCCAAAGGCACATGGCTCACCGGTCCTATTACCATAAAGGACAATGTGAATCTTCATCTTGAGGAGGGTGCCACTCTTCTTTTCACCACCGATACCACTCAGTATCCTGTAGTGAGGACTCGTTGGGAGGGCATGGATTGCTATAATTATCAGCCTTTGATTTATGCGATAGGTGCCAAGAATATAGCCCTGACCGGTAAAGGCACTGTTGACGGAGCTGCCGACAATTCCAACTGGTGGGGTATGAGTTCGAAACGTGGGCATGATTATACAGGTCCCGGCACTGTCGCCACCCAGAAGATAGGCCGACCGCTGCTTCAGGAGTGGAATGAGAACGGAGTCCCTGTCGAGAAGCGTCAGATGGGCCCGGGTTATGGAATGCGTCCACAGCTTGTCAATTTCGTGGAGTGCAAGAACGTGCTTATCGAGGATGTCACGCTGTTGCGTTCTCCGTTCTGGGTGATTCATCCGCTTTTCTGTGAGAATCTCACTGTGCGCGGCGTGCATATACAGAACGAAGGTCCCAATGGCGACGGATGCGATCCTGAGAGCTGTAAGAACGTGCTTATCGAGGACTGTTTCTTCGATACAGGTGACGATTGCATTGCCATAAAGAGCGGTCGTAACCGCGACGGTATAGAGGCGGCTACACCTACCGAGAATGTGATAGTGCGTAATTGCCGTATGAAGAACGGTCACGGTGGCATAGTCGTGGGTTCGGAGATATCGGGTGGATTCTCGAATCTCTTTGCCGAGAACTGTGTGATGGATTCGCCCGATCTCGACAGGGTGGTGCGCATCAAGACCAACTCTTGTCGCGGAGGTGTGATCGAGAACATATTCTGCCGCAACATAGAGGTGGGACAGTGCAACGAAGCTGTGCTTAAGATCAATCTCATCTATGAGCGTAAAGAGGCATGTGACCACAGTTTCCCGCCGGTAGTGCAGGATGTGTATCTGGAGAATATCTCGTGCAAGGAGAGTAAATACGGTATTGTCATCGAGGGCTATGAGGACCTTTGCAACATCCGCAATATAGAGGTCAAGAACTGCAAGTGGGATGGCGTGAAGAATGGCGGAAACTCTATAAACGGTCTCACCAAGAATGTCCGCATCGCCAACACGTATATCAACGGCAAACTTGTCACCGAGAATGAGCCCCTTTCGCAGCGTATGGCTCTCTCGGAGATGAAGCGTTGTCCGGAAAGCTGGATGCTTGATTATCACAGGGGGCCGAAATGGACCTATTCGATAGGCACAGAGCTCGACGCTATACTAAATGTGGCTGACAGATATAAGGATGGCGATATGGCAGCCTATGTGCTCAGTTATGTGGACACTCTCGTTAACAGTGACGGTTCCATAAAGGGATACAAGATGGAGTCGTACAATATCGATAATATCAAGGACGGAACATTGCTGCTACAGGCTTACGACCGCACAGGTGAAGAGCGTTATCTCACAGCCGCTCACACTTTGTGGAAGCAGCTTGCATCCCATCCGCGCACAAGCGAGGGTGGATATTGGCATAAGAAGATCTATCCGCATCAGATGTGGCTCGACGGACTGTTCATGGCAGAGCCGTTCAGTGCGAAATATGTCAACCGATTCCTCTCCGGGAAGGATAAGGATGAGGCATGGGACCATATAGCAGACCAGTTTATCCTCGTTGCCAAGCGCACATATGATCCCAAGACAGGCCTTTACCGCCATGCCTGGGATGAGAGCAAGGAGCAGCGTTGGGCCGACAAGCAGACCGGGCAGGCTCCTCATGCATGGGGACGTGCCATGGGCTGGACATTCATGGCTCTTCTTGATGTTCTTGAAGAGATGCCGGCCGACCATCCCAAACGCCCTGAACTTGTGAGGATATTCAAGTCGTTTGCCGATGGTGCAGTGAAGACTCAGGACACAAGGAGCGGAGTGTGGTATCAGGTGCTTGACCAGCCGGGAAGAGATGGTAATTACCTTGAGGGCACAGCCAGCTCGATGTTTGTCTACGGACTGTTGCGCGGAGTGCGTATGGGTGTGCTCGACAAGAGCTATCTTAATGCCGCGCTCACAGGCTGGAACGGACTTCTAAAGAATCTTGTGCGTTTCGATAAGGATGGCTCGATGTCGCTGACCAACTGTTGTGCCGTAGCCGGGCTTGGAGGAGACAAGAAATATCGTGACGGCTCGTTTGAGTATTATATCTCAGAACCTATACGCGATAATGACGCCAAGGGCGTGGGCCCGTTCATAAATGCTTGCCTTGAGATGGAAAGGCTGTAAGCATTTTGTAATCCTAAAGTACTTGATTGAAATATAAAGCCAGGATAACAGTCCGGTATCTGACACTTGTCGATATGGGCGTTGTCCTGGCTTTTTTTGCTGCTAAATTTTTTTAACTCCGTAAAGGCGGATTTTGTAGAAAAAATTTATTAATTTTGGGCTGAATTTTACACTTTCGTAAGCGGGTGGTCCCGCTTTGTGCTATTTTACCTTAAACGACCAATAATGAAACTACCTTATCGACTTACGCTTTTCAGTCTCGTTGCCACATGTGTAATGTCCGCAATGGCAGATGAATATGTCTCGGAAGTCTGGAGCCCCGATCTCGGCAACGGAAAATACATTAATCCCATCATAGATGCTGACTATTCCGATCCGGATGTCGTACGTGTGGGAGATGACTATTATATGACAGCATCCAGCTTCTCCGATATCCCTGGGCTCCCCGTGCTCCATTCCAAGGATCTTGTCAACTGGACTATCATCGGCCATGCTATCGCCGAGATGCCTGATTATGCCAAGTTCAAGACCCCTAACCACGGCAATGCCGTGTGGGCACCTTCTATACGCTATCATAACGGCGAGTTCTTCATCTACTATGGTGATCCGGATCTGGGTATATTCATGACCAAGACAAAGAATCCTGCCGGACCATGGGAGCCTCTCACATTGGTGCACAAGGCTAAGGGTATTATTGACTGCTGTCCGTTCTGGGATGAGGACGGCAAGGCTTATCTGCCTCACGGTTATGCCGGCAGCCGCGCCGGAGTCAAGAGCATCATAGGCATGATAGAGATGACTCCCGACGGAAAGTCGACCATAGGTCAGGATCGCATAATATATGACGGTCATCTTGACAATGAGACCATCGAGGGTGCAAAGATGTACAAGCGTGGTGACTGGTATTATATATTCTCACCCGCAGGAGGTGTTCCTACCGGATGGCAGGAGGTGTTGCGCTCCAAGAATCCCTGGGGACCGTACGAGACCCGCAATGTGCTTGAGCAGGGCGACACCGACATAAACGGTCCTCATCAGGGAGCCTGGATCGATACCCCTGACGGAAAGGAGGACTGGTTCATACATTTTCAGGACAAGGGTCCTTACGGCCGTGTGGTGAATCTTGAGCCTATGAAGTGGCTTGAGAACGGATGGCCGGTGATAGGTGTTGACCCCGACGGTGATGAGCGCGGCGTGCCGGTGCGCACATACAAGAAACCTAATGTTGGTAAGACATATCCCAGGCAGACCCCACAGGACAGCGATGAGTTCGACTCTATAGAGCTCGGCAAGCAGTGGCAGTGGAAGGACAATCCGAGTGCGTTGTGGTACTATTGCGATGCAGCAGCATCCAAGCTACGCCTTTTCTCCAATGCACTGCCTGAAAATGCCAAGACCATCTATGACCTGCCCAATCTGCTGCTTCAGAAATTTCCTGCACGCAATTTCACAGCCACAGCCAAGGTGCAGTTCTTCCCCGAAAGAAAGATGGCAAGCTCATGGAGGGTGAACGCGCGGGCATCGTGGTGATGGGATATAATTTCGGGACCCTTTCGCTCATGAGCCGCAAGGATGGCATCTATCTTGTGCAGACAGAATGCTACAAAGCCAACAAAGGAGGTGAGGAGTCAGAGGTTGAGGCTGTAAAGGTCGACGACGGCAAAGAGATGTATCTGCGCATGCGACTTGATTACACCGGACCTAAAGTCCCCAAACAGAAGCCCGATTACACTGCCGAGGCCACATTCTACTATAGTTTCGACGGCAAGAAGTACACTAAGATTGGTAATCCTGTCAAGGTGGACGTAGGTCATTGGATAGGGGCGAAGTTCGGAATGTACTGTTCGCGTTCATGGTCCAGCAATGACAGCGGATGGCTCGATATCGACTGGTTCCGTGTTACTAAGAAATAATCTGAGAAGTATAGATTTATGATCATGAAAATAAAATTATTCTCGCTTCTTGCGGTCATACTTGCAGGGTGCTTCACCGCCAACGCGGCAGACGACAAATGGAAGCATGATATATATGTCAATCAGGATGGTACAGGTGACTACACCACCATTACCGATGCGCTCGAAGGGGTGAGGGCATATATGGAATACACTGTCACAGTGCATATAGCCAACGGTGTGTATAAAGAGAAGATTGTAATCCCTTCGTGGCTTAAGAATGTGGTGTTCGAAGGTGAGAGTGCCGACGGTGTGGTGATCACAAATGACCATCACGCTAATATCGACAAGATGGGCACATTCCGTACTTACACTGTCAAGGTGGACGGATCGGACATAACTTTCCGAAATCTTACCATAGAGAACAATGCTCCGCAGCTCGGACAGGCTGTGGCATTGCACACCGAGGGAGACCGTCTGCATTTTGAGAACTGCCGTCTGCTTGGCAATCAGGACACCCTTTTTACCGGAGGCAAAAATGCCCGGCTCTATTTCGGAAATTGCTATATAGAGGGCACAACCGACTTTATTTTCGGTCCGGCCACCGCTTTCTTCAGTAAATGTCAGATACACTCTAAGCGTAACAGCTACATCACTGCGGCATCGACACCCGAGGATGTGGAAGTGGGATATGTGTTTGACAGTTGCAAGCTCACGTCGGAACCTGATGTGACCAAGGTCTATCTCGGTCGTCCATGGCGTCCGTATGCCCACACTGTGTTCATTAATTGCGATATGGGCAAACACATACTCCCGATAGGGTGGCACAACTGGGGCAAGGAGTCAAATGAAAAGACATCACGTTACGGAGAATATGGATCGAAAGGACCCGGCGCACAGGGTGAGCGTGCGGCTTGGGCAAAGAATCCCGATTCTGCGGAGGTAAAGGCTCTGCTTGACCTGAATAAAGTGTTCTCCAATACCACAACCTGGAATCCGTTAGAAAAATAGTAACTTAATCAACAAATATCCATACCTATAAAATGAAAGCTTTAAACAAATTGACCGCCCCAAAGGCAGTCGCTCCCGAGAGAATCATTCAGTTTGGCGAAGGCAACTTCCTGCGTGCATTTGTTGACTGGATTGTGAAAAACATGAACGACAAGACTGACTTCAACTCGTCAGTAGTAATCGTTCAGGGTACTCCCGATGCTTTCGTGATGCAGCTTCTTCAGGGTCAGGACTTCCTCTACCATGTCAATCTCCAGGGTCGTCTCGATGGCGAGGCTGTCAATTCGTTGGACCGTATCGACGTCATCAGCCGTGGTATCAGCCCCTTCACTCAGACTGACGCGTTCCTGGCTCTTGCCGACCAGCCTGAGATGCGCTTTGTGATATCCAATACCACCGAGGCAGGCATCGCTTACGATGACACCTGCAAACTCTCTGACCGTCCCGCATCATCATATCCCGGCAAGCTTACCCAGCTTCTCTATCGCCGTTACAAGACATTCAATGGAGCTGCCGACAAGGGCTTTATAATCATGCCTTGCGAGCTGATATTCGAGAACGGACATCACCTCAAAGATATCATCAACAAGTATATCGAGCTTTGGACGGATGATTTCGGTGCTGACTATGAGGGATTCAAGAACTGGTTCAATACCTACAATTATGTGTGTGCCACACTTGTTGACCGTATCGTTCCCGGATTCCCCCGCAAGGAGATCAACGAGATACAGGAGAAGCTCGGCTACAAGGATAATGTGGTAGTACAGGGTGAGGCATTCCACCTTTGGGTAATAGAGCGAGCCTCCAACATCTCACTCGAACAGCTTCGTGCAGAGTTCCCTGCTGATCGTGCCGGACTCCAGGTGCTCATCACCGATTCAGAGGCTCCTTATCACGAACGTAAGGTGACCCTTCTCAACGGTCCTCACACAGTGCTGTCACCTGTCGCTTACCTTAGCGGTGTAAATATCGTACGTGATGCCTGCAACCATCCTGTGATCGGCAAATACATCCACAAGGTACAGTTTGACGAGCTGATGCAGACCCTTAATCTCCCCATGGACGAACTTCAGAAGTTCGGCAGCGATGTGCTTGAGCGTTTCAACAATCCTTATGTTGACCATCAGGTTACTTCTATCATGCTCAATGCATTCCCCAAGTTCCAGACCCGCGACCTTCCCGGACTGAAGGTTTATCTTGAGCGTAAGGGTGAGCTTCCCAAGGGCATAGTGCTCGGCCTTGCAGCTCTCATTACCTATTATAAGGGTGGCAAGCGTGAGGACGGAGCTGAAATCGCACCTAAGGACGATCAGCGTATCATGGACCTGCTCACCGAGCTTTGGGCTACCGGCGACACCCGCAAGGTTGCCGAGGGAGTGCTTGCAGCCAAGGATCTTATCTGGGGTGAGGAGCATGGCGACCTCAACACAGTGCCCGGTCTCACAGATCTCGTTACAGAGTATCTTGACAAGATTCAGGCTAACGGTATGCTTGAGACCGTCAAGGAAGTCGTTGAAGCATAATTACCTATCCTGAGAGATGAAGGATTTCCTTAAAATAAATTCAGCCGACAACGTAGCAGTGGCAATCAATCCCCTTGCAAAGGGGACGGTTGTCACCGTTGACGGTGCCGGGGATGTCACACTTGTGAGCGATATCCCTGCCGGACATAAGTTCGCCCTTAGGGATATTGCCGAGGGAGAGAACGTGATCAAGTACGGTTTCCCCATCGGTCATGCGCGCCATGCCGTATCAAAGGGGCAATTCCTTGACCATAACGATATAAAGACCAATCTTGAGGGTCAGCTCGATTACTCAGACATATCCATTAAGAATCATGACTGCCCGGCACCGGGCACAGCCCTCAATGGCAAGGAAGCCACATTCCGTGGCTATGTGCGCCCTGACGGTCAGGTGGGTATCCGCAATGAGATTTGGGTGCTTCCCACTGTGGGATGTGTCAATGGCATCATCAAGCAGATTGTTGACCGTGTGAACGCCGAGACCAAGGCTGAGGGTGTGGACGGAATTTTTGCGTTCCCCCATAACTACGGCTGCTCCCAGCTCGGAGATGACCATGAGAATACCAAGAAGATACTTCGCGATATGGTGCATCATCCCAATGCAGGAGGAATCCTTGTGGTGGGTCTCGGATGTGAGAACAACCAGCCCAAGGTATTTGAGGAATTCTGTGGGGAGTATGACCGTGAGCGTGTGAAGTTCATGGTGTGTCAGGATATCGAAGGTGATGAGGTAGAGGCAGGAGTGAAGATGCTTACTGACCTTTACGAGAAAGCCCGCAAGTATGAGCGCACCGAAGTGCCGGCATCCAAGCTGCGTATAGGATTGAAGTGCGGTGGATCTGACGGTTTCTCCGGCATCACAGCCAATCCGTTGCTCGGAGAGTTTTCCGACTGGCTTTGCGATGTAGAAGGCGGCACAACAGTGCTCACCGAGGTCCCGGAGATGTTTGGTGCAGAGACCATTCTTATGGAGCGTTGCGCAAATGATAAACTTCTTGGAGAGACAGTCTCGCTCATCAATAACTTCAAAGAGTATTTCCTGTCACATGGTGAGCCTGTAGGGGAGAACCCGTCGCCGGGCAATAAGGCTGGTGGCATCTCTACCCTTGAGGAGAAAGCCCTTGGCTGCACACAGAAGTCGGGAAAGAGCCCTGTGTTCGGTGTCATGGAGTATGGCGAGCGCATCAGTGAGCATGGTCTGAACCTGCTATCAGCCCCTGGCAATGACCTTGTGGCATCCACTGCGCTTGCAGCTGCCGGTTGTCAGATGGTGTTGTTCACCACCGGTCGAGGAACTCCTTTCGGGACATTTGTCCCAACAATGAAGGTCTCAACCAATTCCGGTCTTGCCAAGCGTAAGCCTACTTGGATTGACTTCAATGCCGGACGTCTTGTCGAGGACCAGACTATGGACCAGGTGCTCAAAGAGTTCATAGACTATGTGCTCAGTGTAGCAAATGGCGAGCTTGTCAATTCCGAAAAGGCAGGAATCCATGAGATTTCAATCTTTAAGAACGGTGTGACCCTATAACTTGGGTGAACACTTATTATTTCACCATTCTAACCTCTAAACCTCATATATTTATGAAACCATTTATGGACGAAAACTTCCTGTTGCAGACCGAGACTGCACAGAAGCTATATCATGAGCATGCAGCAAAAATGCCCATTATCGACTACCATTGCCATCTCATACCGAAGATGGTAGCCGATGACCACCGTTTCAAGTCAATAACAGAGATATGGCTCGGAGGCGACCACTATAAGTGGCGTGCAATGCGCAGCAACGGAGTGGACGAGCGTTTCTGCACAGGTGCTGATACCACTGACTGGGAGAAGTTCCAGAAGTGGGCTGAGACAGTGCCTTACACTTTCCGTAATCCGCTGTACCATTGGACTCACCTTGAACTGAAGACCGCATTCGGTATCGATAAACTTCTCAATCCCGAGACTGCACGTGAGATATTTGACGAGTGTAATGACAAGCTCCTTAACGATCCAGGCATGACAGCTCGCGGGCTTATGCGCCGTTATAATGTGGAGACAGTCTGCACCACCGATGATCCCGTTGATTCACTTGAGTATCATAAGCAGGTGCGCGAAAGCGGTTTCGAGATTAAGATGCTTCCTACCTGGCGTCCCGACAAGGCTATGGCTGTGGAGGTCCCTGCCGAGTTCCGTGCATATGTCGAGAAGCTTGCTGAGGTATCAGGCGTGAACATATCCAAGTTCCAGGATATGATCGATGCCCTTCAGAAGCGTCACGACTTCTTCGAGGAGATGGGTTGCCGTCTTTCTGACCACGGTATAGAGGAATTCTATGCTGCTGATTACACTGATGAAGAGATCAATGCGATTTTCGATAAGGTGTATGGAGGCAAACAGCTCACCGCAGAGGAGATCGACAAGTTCAAGAGCGCGATGATGATTGTGTTTGGCGAGATGGACTACAATTCAGGCTGGACCCAGCAGTTCCACTACGGAGCTATCCGCAACAACAACACCAAGATGTTCAAGCTGCTCGGTCCTGACACCGGTTTTGACTCTATAGGCGAATTCAATACCGCCAAGAGCTGTGCCAGGTATCTCGACAAGCTCAACACCCGAGGCAAGCTCACAAAGACAATTCTTTATAATCTCAATCCCTGTGCCAACGAGGTTATCGCTACTATGCTCGGCAACTTCCAGGACGGCACTGTGGCAGGAAAGATCCAGTTTGGCTCCGGATGGTGGTTCCTTGACCAGAAGGACGGCATGCAGAAGCAGATGAACGCACTATCACTCCTTGGACTGCTCAGCCGCTTTGTGGGTATGCTCACCGATTCACGCTCATTCCTTTCCTATCCCCGCCATGAGTATTTCCGCCGTACCCTCTGTAACCTTGTGGGCACTGATATCGAGAATGGAGAGATACCCTACACCGGTTATGAGGAGAAGCGCGTGAACCAGATGATCGAGGATATCTGCTACAACAACGCAAAAAATTACTTTAAATTCTAATATCTAATGAGTTCTAAAATCTCACCGGCGTCGGAGAGGGCTCAGAAAATGACCAATTTCCGTTGGGTCATATGCGGGCTGCTTTTCCTCGCTACAACGGTCAACTATATGGACCGTCAGGTGCTTTCCCTTACATGGAAGGATTTTATCGCACCTGAATTCCATTGGACCGACAATGACTACGGCACCATCACTGCTGTATTCTCCATAATCTATGCTGTGGCGAATCTCTTTGCCGGTCGTTTCATCGACTGGATGGGTACCAAGAAGGGTTACTTGTGGGCTATCGGAGTATGGTCGGCAGGAGCGTGTGCCCATGCTCTCTGTGGCTGGGCTACCGAGTGTACCTTAGGTCTGCACGGTGCTGCTGAACTGGTGGGTGCCACCGGGGCTGTAGCCTCTACCATAGCCATAACATCCGTGTACTATTTCATCGCAGCACGTATAATACTCGGCATCGGTGAGGCTGGCAATTTCCCTGCCGCTGTAAAGGTGACAGCCGAATATTTCCCCAAGCGTGACCGTGCATACTCGACATCCATATTCAATGCCGGAGCCACTATCGGAGCTCTCCTTGCTCCTGTATCCATTCCTCCTATGGCTCGCTTCTTCCAGGGCATGGGTGTCGGTAACGGATGGGAGATGGCGTTTGTCGTTATCGGCGGACTCGGATTTATATGGATGGGACTCTGGATGTTCCTGTACAAGAAACCGGCAAGCAATCCCAGGGTGAATGCTGCCGAGCTTGAGTATATCGAGCAGGACAGCCAGGATGCCGGTGAGACTCCGCGTCAGGAGGCTGAGAAGGAGGACTCCGGTAAGGATGTCATTCCTTTCGGCAAGTGCTTCAAGTATCCTCAGACATGGGCCGTGATTGCAGGCAAGGGATTGACTGACGGTGTGTGGTGGTTCTTCCTGTTCTGGATTCCCGCATACATCTCCGATGTGTATGGTTTCGCCTCAGATACCTCGACAGCCATGACTCTTATCTTTGTGCTTTATGCCATCACGATGCTGTCGATATATGGAGGCAAGCTCCCGACTATCATTATGGATAAGAATCCTCAGCTCGATCCTTACTCGGCACGTATGCGTGCGATGTTTATCTTTGCATTGTTCCCGCTTCTTGCTCTTCTCGCACAGCCTCTTGGAAACTTCTCCTACTGGTGGCCTACAATCATCATAGGTATTGCCGGAGCTGCGCATCAGTCATGGTCTGCCAACATCTATTCAGTGGTTGGTGACATGTTCCCCAAATCGACCATCGCTACCATCATCGGTATCGGCGGTATGGCAGGTGGTGTAGGCTCATTCCTCATCAACAAAGGATCGGGAATGCTCTTCACTCATGCGGCGGAGACCAACATGCAGTTCATGGGATTCGAGGGCAAGCCGGCAGGCTATTTCATCATCTTCTGTGTTTGCGGCATCGCTTATCTGCTTGCCTGGACCATCATGAAGATACTCGTTCCGAAGCAGAAGCCTGTTCTTCCCTAATTTTTTTGTAAAAAGCAAGCGAAATATCAGGGAAAAGCATTAAATTTGCATCCACATTTCATCAATAACAGAGTTTTATTATCCAATTAAATTAGTAAACAATGGCTTACGTAATCACTGACACCTGCATCTCCTGCGGAGCTTGTGCAGCTGTTTGCCCCACCGAGTCAATCTCAGAGGGTGCTGAGCACTATGAAATCAACCCCGATACCTGTATCGATTGCGGTGCATGCGAGGCTGAGTGCCCCACCGGCTCAATCCACCCCGGAGAATAATCCTTGATCATCCCTTGAAATAAAGGGTGGTTTTAAGAAAGGACAGGTCCTTACAAAAGACACATGTCGGCTTTGCCCCGGCCTGTGTCTTTCTTTATGAATCCAGAAGAGAAAATTTTGTCAATAAAACAGCCTTAAAACTTCCCCTTTTGTATGTAGGGGAAACATAAATTTCACCTGAGGCACATCAATATCGGATTAAAAAGACAATTTGATAAAAACAATAAGTGTATGGTCAGAAACTTATGTTGTTAAACACATTTTTTCTATATACTATATCCGAAAATAAGTCTTACATTTGTATCGGTTAACCAACCAAATAAAACCAAAACACATCCAATTATCTAAAAATCAAAGCTATGGATATTAACAATATTCTTAGTGGTCTTGAAGCCAAGCATCCTGGGGAAAAGGAATATCTTCAGGCTGTCAAGGAAGTGCTCATCTGTGTAGAAGACGTCTACAACCAGCACCCCGAATTCGAAAAAGCTAAAATCATCGAGCGTATGGTCGAGCCTGACCGTATCGTCACTTTCCGCGTCACCTGGATTGACGACAAGGGCGAGGTTCAGAACAATATCGGCTATCGCGTTCAGTTCAATAATGCTATCGGCCCATACAAGGGCGGTATCCGTTTCCACGCTTCAGTTAATCTCTCTATCCTCAAGTTCCTCGGATTCGAGCAGACATTCAAGAATGCTCTTACCACACTCCCGATGGGTGGTGCCAAGGGTGGTAGCGACTTCTCTCCCCGCGGCAAGAGCGAGGCTGAGATCATGCGTTTCTGCCAGGCGTTCATCCTCTGCTTGTGGAAGAACCTCGGTCCTGACCGCGATGTGCCCGCAGGTGACATCGGCGTAGGCGGACGTGAAGTAGGCTACATGTATGGCATGTACAAGAAGCTTGTCAACGAATGCACAGGCACATTCACCGGCAAGGGCATGGAGTTTGGCGGTTCACGCATCCGTCCCGAGGCTACCGGTTTCGGCGCGCTCTATTTCGTTCAGAACATGCTCGCCAAGCGCAATGACTCTATCGAGGGCAAGCGTGTGGCAGTGTCAGGTTTCGGCAATGTGGCATGGGGCGCAACCCTCAAGGCTACCCAGCTCGGAGCAAAGGTTGTCACCATCTCCGGTCCTGACGGCTATATCTATGATCCCGAAGGCATCTCAGGCGAGAAGATCGATTATATGCTCTATCTCCGCGCCACAGGCGAGGATATCGTAGCTCCTTATGCAGAGAAGTATCCTGAGGCTACTTTCTTCCCCGGTCGCAAGCCTTGGGAGCAGAAGGTTGACATTGCTCTTCCTTGCGCTACTCAGAACGAGGTGAACGGCGAGGATGCAAAATTGCTCGTTGAGAACGGCGTAGAGATCGTAGCTGAGGTTTCCAACATGGGCTGTACACCTGAGGCTATCGACACATTCATCTCCAACCGCGTAGTCTATGCTCCCGGCAAGGCTGTTAACGCAGGTGGTGTTGCTACTTCAGGTCTTGAGATGAGCCAGAACGCCGAGCATCTCCAGTGGAGCGCACAGGAGGTTGACGACCGTCTCCACGAGATCATGAGCAATATCCACACTCAGTGTGTAGAGCATGGCACAGAGCCCGACGGCTTCATCAACTATATGAAGGGTGCCAACATCGCCGGCTTCATGAAGGTTGCCAACGCTATGCTCGGTCAGGGTATCATCTAACGGATAGCCTGCCGGTTCAGAAAAAGTAAACAGTTAAATACTTACGTATGGCAGAGTTCTTGAACTCTGCCATACGTTGCTTTTTATAGCACTTGCGGGAATTATTATTCTACTCGGATGAGTGTGAGACCGTCGCGTAGAGGCAGTATCACTGATGCAAGGCGCGGATGGGATGCCACATAGGTATTGAAAGCGTCCAGTCCGAGAGTCTGAGGGTCGCGGTGAGTGGCTGTGTCGAACACTTTGCCGTCCCATAGGGTATTGTCGGCGATAATGAATGAGCCGGGGCGCATGCGGGGCAGCAGTAGATCGATATAGGCGATATAGTCGCGCTTGTTGGCATCTATGTACACGAGGTCCCATTCTTCGTTGATAGCCGGTATAAGCTGCAAGGCGTCCCCTATGTGGAGCTTTACGCGGTCTCCTCCGGGCGAGGTGGAGAAGAGCTCGGTGAGTTCATCCTCCATTTCGTCGTCGATTTCCACAGTATGTATCTCTCCGCCTTCAGGAAGAGTCTCGGCAAGGCAGAGAGCGGAATAGCCTGTGAATGTCCCCAGTTCGAGCACCCGGTGGGGCTTGATCATTGACACGATCATTGCGAGCATGCGTCCCTGTAGATGTCCGGAACACATGCGCGGATAGAGATGGTTGAGATGTGTGCGACGGTAGAGACGGTAGAGGTGATCAGGCTCCGGAGAGATATGGCTGAGTATATAGTCGTTGTCTATTGAGTCCATAGTGCCGGGATGTGAGGATTTATCGGTCAGGGTTCATGATTATAGCCTGGGCAGCCAGGAAGTAGGAGGTCAGACCGAATCCGGCGATGGACCCCAGGCACACAGGAGCTATGAGAGATGTGTGGCGTATGGGTTCTCGTGAAGCTACATTGGAGATGTGTACTTCTATCACAGGTATCTGTATAGCCTTTATGGCATCGGCTATGGCAAGCGATGTGTGGGTGTAGGCTCCGGCATTGAGCACTATGCCGTCGCAGTCGGCGCGATGGAGAGCGTCGATGATGTCGCCCTCGTGGTTGGACTGGAAATACTCAACCTCATCTCCATCAAGCATCTCGCGGAGTTCGCGTAGATATGATTCGAATGTGCGGGAGCCGTAGATGTCAGGCTCGCGTGTGCCGAGCAGATTGAGATTCGGGCCGTTGATTATAAGTATTTTCATCTGATTGCAAAGGTTATAGGTGAGAGTATGTGGTAGGTCAGGCTTCGGTGAGCATGCGTATGGTGATTGTGGTGAGGATCATTAATCCGATCAGCATCCAGCTGACATAGGATCGTCCAGGGTATGCTTTCCATGCGAGCCAGGCTGACAGGAGCATGTAAAAAGGGTAGATCCACACGAGGGTACGAGTCGCTTCAGCTTCCGGAGGGCAGCTGTCAAGCAGAGCCGGAAATGTGAATGCAGGGAGAGAAACGATGATGATGACAATTGTCATCCATAATGGTGTTCTTTGCATACTCAGTGTGCTTGTTTTGAGCCCTTATAGGCTTCGACTGTGAGGCGTATTCCCTCTTCGAGATCTACTTTCGGACTAAATCCGAAATCGGTTATCGCAGGGTTGACATCGCATGACCAGTTGCGTTGCGACATGATCTTGTACTTGTCGGTGTTGAGGGTGACGGCTTTCATCTTGGCTGCACCCCATTTCTCGCTTATCTTGCAAGCTGCCGACAGAGCCCATAGAGGCAGGCGGACCGGGATGACCAGCTTCCTGCCGAGGGCTTTGGATACTATGCGCCTGAATTCTTTCTGGGTGTATGCCCTTGGCTCGGATATGATGTATTTACGGTGGAGCGGAGCCTTTTCGAGAGCGTCGAATATGGCTCGTGCCAGATCCTCGACATATATGAACGTGAGCATCTGCTTGCGCATCCCGACACCGAAGTCGAAATGGGAATCGATGCTTTTTATCATCATCAGGTAGTCCTGTTCGTGTGGACCGTACACCCCTGTAGGGCGCAGTATTATCCAGGGAAATTCCTTTGGGAGAGATTGGAGATAAGTCTCTGCCTTGATTTTTGAGAGTCCGTAACGAGTGTTAGGGCATGGGATGCTGTCGCCGTTGAGCGGAGTGTAGTTCTTTTCGTCGCCGGGACCTATGGCTGAGAGTGACGACATGTAGACCATCCGTTCGGGGAGGGCTCCGACATCGGTGAGAGTATCTACGAAATCGCGCAGATAGCAGTAGTTGATGCGGTTGAAATCCATGAAGTTGACACACTTCGTCGCCCCAAGGTTGTAGACTATGTGGTCCCACTGGTGTCCTTTGAGCTGCTCGGCGAGACGCTCGGGGTTGTCATAGTCGAGAGTGATGAATCGCAGGGCAGGATCGGTGAGGTAACGGCGCGAGGTGGATTCGCGGACTCCGCACCATGTTTCGTATCCGCGGCGGAGAGATTCGGCGGCTATGAAACCTCCTATGAAGCCTCCGGCTCCTACTATAAGTACTTTCTTTGGCATATCTGAGTTATTAGGGTTGCATCACGCCGGCATATGGGAGGATGATATCTCACATCAACGAGTCAAAGAGGTCGATGTATTGCCGGGCTATGATGTCGGGGGAATAGCGTTCTCTGATTGTTTCGTGAAGTCCTTCGCGGGATATGTCAGCCTTCAAAGCCCACAGCACACCTTCTGCAAGATCGTTAGAGTCCTTATAGGCTGCGAGATATCCGTTTTCCCGGTGGCTTATCACTCCTTCGTCGAACTGCTGCCTGAATAGCACCGGGATCGCGCCTCCGGCCATGCTCTCCACAAGAGTGCCGGGCATGTTTCCTAATATGGTGGGCGCGAGGAACACTTTGGCGTAACTGTATAGGTATCGCAGTATCTTTTGGTCGTGGACACGTCCGAGCCATCGGTGGGACATGAGCAGGGAGTCGAGTTTGTCGAGCTTGTGCATGTCGCCGAACAGGTATACAGCCGTCTTGTTGGCTATGTCGGGATGGTCGGTGAATATCCTGTTTAGAGCCTCTATTGCGTAATCGATGCCGTTGTCAGGGTGGTCAAGGTGTGATGCGCCTATCAGAATCAGATTGGGCTTGGTGGTGCTGAGAAGAGATTCAATATATCTTGGAGGGGTGGTATAGTAGGAATCCACATTGAAAGGATTGCAGATAGTCATCACCGGCTTGTCGCGCAGGAGGGCTGACTGCCGGGCTTTGAGCTCAAGGCATTTTGTCTCTGCCACGAATGTGATAGGCACTTCGTCAAAAAGCCTTTTCTTTTTAGCCCAGCATCTTCTTGAGATATCTCCGGGATGTCCGTTCTCAAGATATATGCAGTTGCCGCATCTGTCGGTGTAGTACTCGCAGTCATATGAATGGTGGCATATTCCGGTGAATGTCCACATGTCGTGCATAGTCCATACGATCTTTTTGCCCATATTATGCAGTGAGCGTATGCCGTTGAGGTTCATCAGCCCCTGGTTTATCCAGTTGAGGCATATGATGTCAGCCTCTTTTGCCCATGGATGGTGATGGATGTTTCTGGCAAATGCCCCTGTTGATACCGCGAAGATATTGGCGTAGTTGAATCCGTTGTGCCATAGCACATTGAACCGTTCAAGGCAGAAGCGTATGCCACGCTCAAGCCTTCCGCCTACGAAGTCCACATTGTCCGAATCGGAACGCTTGGTGAAAACAAGCATCCTCACATCCAGACCGCTATGCCTCAAAGCCCTCATCAGCCGGAATGTCACTCCAGAGGCCTCACCTACGGTATCACCGTGGTTCACAAGGAGAATTCTTTTCCCTTTAAGTGAGGCAGGGAGCTCGGGCTTTACAGAAGAGTTAGCGGTGGTGCTTATCATTGGCAGGGTGTGCTTTAGGAGTATGAATCATGCTGTTGCTCACGTTGACTATGGATACTGAGGGCAGACGCAGGCGGGCTTCGAGATATTTTTCAAGTTCTCTTTGCTTTGCGGCAGGAGGCATTGTTGAGTACGACACGAGAGCCACGTTGACGGTGTCGAGTCCTGAAGTCTCTATGTTTCCGAATATGGCACGTGTGATGGCGAGATTCCTTACCTGTGGGAAAAGCACTTTTACCTCAGGAGCTATGCGCCCTGAAATGGTGTCGTTGATGCGGTTCTCATCGATTACCGCCCTCAGAGAGTCGATGGTGACCTGCCTGTCGGCTATGGATGTCTGAGCCATCTCGTAGATATCGCGTACCGAAGAGCTCTGGAGGTCAGAGATGTCGGGGGTATCGCCCTGAATGATGTTGAGCTTGGTGCCTGCCAGTCCGTAGAATTGCAGACGTGACGAGAGAGCGAGGTTCAGCGAATCGGCAGGAAGTATCTTTCCTATAAGAGTGATGGTGAGTGTGCGGGCACCCTTATCGTAGGATGCGTCGGTGCTCAGGACTCTTGTTGACGGGAACCGGCATTCCTCGGCTACAAACTTGTCTGCATTGGCTGTGAATCGGCTTTGCTTAAGCATATTGTAGGTGAGGTAGAGGGAGGGGAGCATTGTGAGGATCGCTACGGTATAGACTATGCGTCTCACTTTGCGGGCGCGCAGCGGAGTGTCGGTCTGCACAGGGTGATAGTGCATGAGCTTCACGCCGATGAATGTGGCGAGAGCTATGTAGATTGAATTGATGAGGAAAAGGTAGAACGCGCCGAAGAAGTAGTTGAGCTGCAAAGTGGCTATGCCGTAGCCTGCTGTACATAACGGCGGCATGAGGGCGGTGGCTATTGCCACGCCGGGGATGACGTTGCCTTTGGATTTTGATCCTATGGCTATGATTCCTGCACCTCCGCCGAAGAGACCTATCAGTACATCATAGATGGTGGGAGAGGTGCGTGCCAGGAGTTCGGAATGACCTTCGCTCACAGGGGATATGAGGAAGTAGAGGGTCGATGTGAGCACACTGAATCCTGTAGCCATGACCAGGTTGCGAAGCGACCGCTTTATCAGTTCGAAGTCCTGGATTCCTACTCCGAGACCTATGCCGATGATTGGGCCCATGAGTGGGGATATGAGCATTGCGCCGATGATTACGGCAGTGGAGTTGGTGTTGAGTCCGAGAGATGCGATGAATATCGCAAGTATAAGGATGAGAATGTTGGTGCCACGGAATGTCACACCTTCGCGTATGGCGTTTTCGGCCTCATCCTGCGAGATGAGGTAGTCATTCAGGCTGAAATATTCAACGAAGTATTTGCGTATGTTGTTTAGGGCTATCATTATTATCCATTATTTTGAGAGCCGGAGCAGATTTTTCACTTCATCCACAACATTTATGATGTAGTCGCCTATCTTTTCGAGTGATCCGATTACATCCATGAAGTATATGCCTGCCTGGTATTCATAATGATGTTCGTTGATGTTTTCGACATTTGCCGAGCGGAACTGGTTGCGCAGATTGTTGATTTCTCGCTCGTAGTTGTAGGAGGTGATGATGTCCTTCTGCTGGGCGTGCTCTACATCACGGAGCAGCAGTATCTGATTGGTCATCGCTGCCTCTACAGCTATGAACATGGAGTCGATGTTATGGTATATCTCTTCGGAGAACTGAGCGTTGCTCTCACGTTTGCGTATGAGTATCTTTCCTATTCCGTAGCAGCAGTCGGCTATGCTCTCTATCTCGCTCACTATGCGGAACATCGCTGCTATGCGGTGTTTTCCTTCATTGGAGAGGCGTCCTTCGGAGCAGCGGTTCAGATAGTCGGCGATCTCGATCTCCATGCGGTCGGATATCTCCTCATATTTCTCAAGGCGGGAGAATTGCTTGGTGAATTCTTCGCTGTTGTCTTTACAGTGTATGATGTTCTGAGCCATCCCTATCATGCGCTGCACGCGCTGGGAGTACACGACAATCTCTTTTTCAGCCTGGGAGATGTTGAGCTCGGAGGAGCTGACCATGCCGATCTGAATGAACTTGAGCTGGAATTCCTCTTCCTGGTTGGGGCGGGATGGCACGAGATGTTCCACGATTTTCACGTACAGACCTGTAAGCCATATCATAATGGACAGGTTGATGAGATTGAACACGGTGTGGAACACCGAAAGTCCTATCGAAACGCTCTGCTGCATCACAGCTATCTGTGCCGACACAGGATGCCCGGCAGGCAGAGTGTTGTCAAACAGATGGTTGTATGTGTCCGGGTCGGTGGCTTCGATATGGTTGACGAATGCCGAGAGGGCTCCCGGGTCGCCCTGTCCGAGCTCTTCCGTGAGCCATTGTGCGAAGTGGCAGAACGGGAAGAATATGGCGAGGGTCCAGGCTGTGCCGAGGAAGTTGAATAGCAGGTGGCCCATGGCGGTGCGCTTGGCTGCGATGTTGCCACCCATGGATGCCATGAGCGGAGTGACGGTGGTGCCTATGTTGGAGCCGAGCACCAATGCGCAGGAGAGATCAAAGTCTATCCATCCCTTGCTGCACATTATGAGGGTGATGGCGAAAGTGGCTGCACTTGACTGTATCACCATAGTGAGTATGAGGCCGACGAATGTGAATATCAGCACCGACCCGAATCCCATGGAGGTGTAACGCTCAAGGAATGCGAACATTTCGGGGTTGCTTTGCAGGTCAGGCACATAGGTGCTGATGAGGTCGAGACCCATGAAGAGGAACGAGAAGCCTATAAAGAATTCCCCTATTGACTTGTTGCGGCTGCTCTTGCTGAAAAGCAGAGGTATGGAGAGTCCTATCACCGGGAGGACAAAGGCGGATATGTTCACCTTAAAGCCGAAAAGAGCGATAATCCATGCGGTGAATGTAGTACCCACATTCGCACCCATGATTACCGCCATGGACTGTCCGAGCGACATCAGACCTGCGTTGACGAAACTTACCACCATCACGGTGGAAGCTGACGAGCTCTGTATGAGAGCTGTGATGAGAATACCGGTGAGCATACCGGTGAACCGGTTGCGCGTCATAGCCGAAAGGATATTCCTGAGGCGATCGCCTGCGGCTTTTTGCAGGCCTTCGCTCATCACTTTCATACCATAAAGAAAAAGGGCTACGGACCCGAGGAGGCAGAGCAGGTCTAAAAAACTATAGCTCATAACATTACATGATGATTACGTGAAAGGATCGGGCATGCATCCATCCGCCTGCCACTTCTCCGCTGCAAAGATATAACATTTTTTATCATTTTCAAGGGTCACTGCCATAAGAAAATCCGTAATTTTGTGAAAATATTTGAGACAATACTACCTGCAGCGGCGGGTGGGTTTTTTGAAAGACGTTAATTCGTTCTTAGTTTCTACACTTGATTCAGAACTTCGCAACTTTTGATCAACACAGGTGGGAAGCGACAGGGAATGCGTCCACTGTGAGGCTATGCCTCCACATCACTGTAGGGTGGTGTGGTCAGCTATATGCTCTCTCGTGGGGTGCTGCAGATGTTGTCGTTCCTCTGTGTTGGGTAATGCGAAGGCCTTGAATCGAGGGAGTGGCAGCTGCGAGTCCATCCCACGTTTTTCGTTAATTTACCAACACAGAGGTGGTACCTGATAACAGATTCAAGGGCTTAGGGGATGGAAGCCGTATACACCTTAATATATTAAGCATATTATGGAATCAATCGGCACTATGATCAAGGAGGAGCTGGAGCGTCAGGAGCGGACTGTGTCGTGGCTCGCCAGAAAGTTGAACTGCGACCGCTCCAATGTGTATCGCCTGTTTCAGAAACATTCTATCGACACTGTGCTGCTCCAGAGGATCTCGGTGATACTCAACCGTGATTTCTTTTCTGAGCTGAGCCGCAATCTGCCTCTCGACGGCGGCAGGGATGATGCGTGAGCATCACTGAGCATGATGGGGAAGAGGATATGTGTGAATTTTGCGACATAAGTGTGACAATCCCGCTACGCTTATATCGGGGCTGTGAAATTTCTTTGGCATAACTTTGTAGAGCGATTCCCATGGTGTGTCGTATCGTACACGGAATGGGGCTTCAAATATTACCTAAACACGTGTGTAGTAATACTATAAGTGTAAGGTGACTATGATGTTGCAAGACAAATATCTTTAACCAAAGTTATAACTTAATCAAATTCACGTATGAACAAAAAATTCATCAATGGGTTTCTGCTCGCCTCTCTTGTTGTAGGTTCGGCCGGTACCCTCTCCTCTTGCAAGGACTATGATGATGACATCAATCAGCTTCGCACTGAGGTGGCTCAGAACAAGTCGGCTATTGATGCGATCAATCAGAAGATTGCTAACGGTGCTATTCTTACCGGAGTGAGCCAGACTGCTGACGGCATCACTGTTACCGTTGAGAAGGATGGCAAGACTCAGAGCTATGACATCAAGAACGGAAAGGATGGAGCCGCAGGTGAATCCAACCTTTGGACCATTGTAGAAGAAGGTGGTGTGGCTTACTGGGCTCTTAACGGTGTTGTGAAGAAGGAATATCCCGCACAGGGACCCAACGGAGAACAGGGCGTTCAGGGCAACTATTGGGCTCCCAATGCTCAGGGTACAGCTCTTGAGTTCTACAAGTACAATGCCGAGACCAAAAAATATGAGCTTGACACCACTGTTGAGCCTGTTAAGATTGCTGTTGAGGGCGAGTCAAACGGACTTACCGCTGTCCTTGATGGTAATTATCTATATATCAACGGCGTAGAGGATGCTGAAGGCGCAGTGATCATTTCACGTAACGGTCTTCTCCAGGGCATCGGATTCGTTCCCCAGCTCTATCTCGACGGTGTTGAGGCTGTGCGTTTCGGCTATGCCAAGCAGGCTGTAAAGACTCCTGCCACCACATCTACCACCGGAGATGTAACTGTTGATGGACAAACAGCTGCATACACCATCGCAAGTGGTTGGGAGTATACAGCACTTACAAGGTTGTTCGAAGGTAGCGAAGTAGCTAATGCCAAATTCAATCTTAATCCTAATAATGCTAATCTTGAGGGTGTAAACTTCGGTTTCCTCCCTATCAGCAATGTTGAGAGCGTTTCACGTGCTGCTGTTGCATCGCTTACAGCTCGTCCTGCTGACAAGAAGGTGGTGGATGGAGTGATGACTCTTCCTTTCACTGTAGCTAATCCTTCAGCTGTTACTACAGAAAATGGCACAGAGTATCCTGTTACTGCCCTTCAGGCAGTTCTTACAGGTGCTGAGGATGTTGAGAAAGCGGTGCTGACTTCCGATTATTTCAGCCTCGTTCCTTCTCTCTATAATTTCACTGCTCTCAGCTATATCCCGAAGACCGGAACTGCCGATGAACATCTTTATGCAACCGGTAAGAATGCTGTTGAGGGTGCTGTCAATTTCAATGTTGTTTATACTCAGGGTACAAAGTTCAATCTTAAGGACCAGATCCGCGTATGCTACACCAAGTCTGACTTTGGCAAGGCAGTCGCTAATCCTGTAGAAGAGCAGATTTCGCTTGCTGATATCGCTGAAAAGTGGGGTCTTAACGTGAAGTTCAATATGATGAACTATATCGTTGGTGAGTCTAAGACAAGCGATTCAGAATTTGCTACAATCGCTGAGGACGGTGAAGTGACTCTCCGTTATCTTGCTAATGAGAATCCCAAAACTTGGGTAGATTGTTCTGATGATAATGCTTCCAGATCAGCTATCGGTCGTCATCCTATCGTATGTGTGACTCTATGCAACGGCAACGATGTGATCCTCGCAGGTTATGTCAAGCTCAATATCGCTGACAAGGATGCAGAGGAGCTTCCCATCTACAACCAGCCTATTATACTTGCTGAGAACGAGAAGCCTTTCGCTTATCTTTGCGAAAATACCGATGCTAAGGTTGTGAGCACATGGCAGTCTATGGCTTCTAAGGTTCTTGCCGAGCTTGGTATGGATGAGAAGACATTCAATGCTACTTTCACAATTGAGGATAATACTGTCTATACATCTACAACATCAGGTACTACTGCTACTTTCACTAATGTATCTGATACCTATGGCGATCTCGTTTACAATAAGGATGCAGGTGTAGGTCTTACCAACGGCTTCCTTACCTGGGCGTATGATCTTGATGCCGTTAAGGAGATCAATAAGCTTACAGGCAAGCAGGTAAGCATCTACCGCAAGTTCGTGCATAATACCAATGATAAGTTCTTCCTCTATCTTGGTGTGACAATCAAGATGGCTGATGCTCCCACTATCATGTTCGGAACGCTTGATGAAGCTTACATTCCTACAGGAAAGACCAATGAAGTAGGTATGCGTGTTCCGCAGGCTAAGAATACTCTTAACAAGGATGTTACAGATTTCGATTATCTGTTCAAGGATTACTATGTGAATAAGACTATAGTACCTGCTTATGTTGGCGTGCAGCCCGAAGGCTATCCTGCAATCGATAAGCTTGGTGTAAATCAGACATACCGTTTCGCTGATAACCAGAAGTCCGGCTTCTCTCTTGATGCTACCAAGACCAAGCTTGCGTACGGAACTCCTTATTCAGATGCAAATATCGTTGCTATGATTGACGCAACTACAGGTAACATAACTTATGGTCCTGCTCTTGCTCCCGCTACCGAGCCTACAGAAGCTGCAAAGACTCAGCTTAACAATGGTACAGCTGATTACAATGTATTTGCAAATGTACAGATCGACGCTACCTATGGTGCTTGCGGTCTTGCTCCCAAGAGCCTAAGCAGCAATGTAGTTAAGGTGGATTTCAAGAAGCCTGTTATCGTTGCCGGTGCTAACGGATATGAGATCTATCCCAACGGTATTGATCCCAGCAAGGAAATCCTTGGTAACTTCTTCTCTATGACAGACTCATATACTAATCCCCTGTTTGGTTTTACCAACGGTTCTTATACAGATGTCAAAGGTATCTTCGCATACTATCAGATCAATAGCGTAGAGATCGAACTCCCCGTTGTAAGTGGTGTTGAGTTCTCTGCAGAGGGTATGACTGAGAAGACAGTAGACGGAAAAACTGTATATGTTGTTGAAGCTGCGGATGCTACCGGATTTGCAACTCCTGCCTTCCTCAACACTTCAAAAGTTGTATGCAACTATACCAATGGTGTTCTCGAAAGGGATCAGAATGCTACTGTTAAGGTAACTGTTAACTACTATTGGGGATCACAGACTGTTAACGCCAATGTAGTTGTCAAGGCTAAGCCTAAAGCTTAATTCTTCATTAGCTTAAAATTCAAGGAGAGCACCGGTATATGCTGCCGGTGCTCTTCTTAAAATTAGAAGATGAAAAAATTATTTATAATTGTCGGAGCCTCCATGCTCATGTGGGCATGTGGAGGAAGCGACGGAAAGAAGGAGCAACCCAAGACTTTTCAGGAGGTCGAAGAGGAATTTGCCTCTACGCTTACAGCTTCTGACACCACTCAGGTGTTCCAGATTGCCACTCAGGTGATGGATAGCCTGAAAAGCGGTAATGTGGAGTGGGCTGTGGGCAACTTCTTTGAGATGTCTGACGAGGGCGTTCCGTCACCCCTTGGTGATGAGGCTCGCGAGAGGATGCTCAACCGTTTCAAGAAATTCCCTGTAGTGGATTACGAGATGGACTATTACAGTTTCTCTACCCCTGAACTGAATGACTTGAAGTATCGTACCTTTTTCCGCGAACGTGACTCATCGGGTAACGCTCCGGCTATATCGCTGATGTTTAATCCTGTAAAAAAGGATGACAAATGGTTTCTTTGTATCAAGGAGGCTTCCCAGCCAGCCAAGGATGCAAAGAATGCAATAGATCCGAGACAGATAGTGGAATAAGAATTGTATGGCAATCTTCCGGTTAATGAAAGTTGCCGAGATTGCTTTTATTTTGCATTACTACATTATGATAATCCGGAATTATTGAATATTACCGCTTCTGATTAATTTTGTGAAAATAGGTAAATCCAATAGTCACATGCCCGTATGTCGTTGTGAAACGCTGTGCGGGCAGATTTTTTTATTCGAAGATATTTTTTGTACTTTTGTGTGTTAATAAATTATGGAAGATATGAAGAGAATAATGTTTATAATTGTGCTCGCGGTGCTGACCTCTGTCGGGTCGTGGGCAAAGGGTGCTGTGGAGTTCTCCAAGCTTGAACATGATTTCGGCACTATCCGTGCGAAAGGTGGAACGGTGACAGCGACGTATGAGTTCACAAACACCGGAGATGAGCCGGTGAGCATTGTCACTGTGACCAATGGGGGATGTGGCTGCACCAAGCCCGATTTCCCTCTTGCACCCATCGCGCCCGGAAAGAAAGGTGTGATAAAGGTTAATTTCAATCCAGCCACATTCAAGGGTGAGTTCCGCCGAAACGTGAAAGTGCAGCTCAGCACCGGAAAGAAACGCACTGTGCTGAAATTCAAAGGGGTTGTGATCCCTAAATAAACATATGCGGTTATGAATGCGATAAAGAGATGCGCGCTTGCCGCGGTGGGGGCCTTAATGTTGCTCCCTGCCTGGGCGGAGAATAAGTGGCTTGGCAAGAAGCATGACTTCGGTGCGTTTGACGAGAATGTCGGTACAGTGTATTGCGAGTTCAGGCTCGTAAATACAGGAACAGAACCTATGGCTATCACAGGTGTGAGAGCCAATTGCGGCTGCACGCGTCCGGAGTATTCCACCAAGCCGGTGGCTCCGGGGGATACAGCGGTGATACGTGTGGGGTTTGATCCCAAGGGGAGGCCGGGGCGATTCTCTAAACGTATCAATGTGGATTGCAGTGCAGCTCCGCGCCGCACGTCGCTCACCATCACAGGGACGGTGATAGGGTCGTCCAACACCCTTAAGAGCCGTTATCCTATAGAAGTGGGACCTGTGAGGCTGCGCTCCAATACAATAGCATACGGCAAGGTGCTCAAAGGGGAGACCATGGGGCAGTATGTGGATGCGTACAATGCATCGGCAGATACTCTGCGCCCGCGTGTGGAGGGTGCCCCGAAGTATATCCATGCCATGTTGCAGCCCAAGGTGGTGCCGCCCGGGGAGCAGTTTATCATCTCCACTGTGCTCCACAGCAACGAGGCGAGCGGCTGGGGCATAGTGACTGACTCGCTCTTGTTCTATCCCGATGCCGGATCGGCACAGGCTAAAAAGATAGAGACAGTGGTGATACTGGAGGAGAATTTCTCCAAACTTACCCCGGAGCAGCGCGCGAAGGCTCCTTTGCTTGAGACATCTGAGACGGCTCTGGACCTGGAGAGGGTGAGCAAAGGGGACAGTCCGGTAGAGAGTTCGTTTGACATCTTCAATCGGGGCAAGAGCCCGCTTGTGATACGTGCTATATCATGTCCTGATCCTGCTGTGAGCATTCGGCTCAAAGACAAGACCATTAAGCCGGGAAAGAGTGCCAAGGTCAATGTGACCGTGACACCTTCGATGATAAAGAGCCCGGAATTGCTTAACGCACGTATAAATATTATTGCCAATGACCCTCAGCATCCGTCCACTATGGTGAGAGTTGTAGCTGAGGTAGTGAAATAATAACCTTAAATCTTCCAAATAAACCGATGGAACATATTGAGAATGATGCCAAGTATAACGGTCTGACCGTGAACCAGGGGGTGAGCCAGCCTCCGGTGGTGAACCCTTATCTGAAGAAGCGGCGTCCGCGCCCCATGCCGTCGGCAGCCGAAATGGTAGAGGGGATACTGAGGGGGGATATGACCATGCTTTCGCGTGCTGTGACCCTTGTGGAGAGCCTTTCGCCTGAGCATGAGGCTCTGGCGCAGGAGGTGATAGAGAAGTGTCTGCCTCATTCCGGGCATTCACGCAGGATCGGCATCACCGGTGTGCCCGGAGCCGGTAAGAGCACGTCGATAGATGTGTTCGGCTTACATGTCCTGAAAAAAGGGGGCAAGCTTGCTGTGCTTGCCATCGACCCTTCGAGCGAACGCACCAAGGGGAGTATACTCGGCGACAAGACGAGAATGGAGAAACTGTCGGTGCATCCGGATGCATTCATACGCCCCAGCCCTTCGGCGGGATCGCTCGGAGGAGTGGCGCGAAAGACTCGCGAGACCATCGTGTTGTGCGAGGCTGCCGGATATGACAATATATTTGTTGAAACTGTAGGTGTGGGGCAGAGCGAGACCGCTGTGCATTCGATGGTGGATTTCTTTCTGCTCATTCAGCTTGCCGGTACCGGTGACGAGTTGCAGGGCATAAAGCGCGGCATCATGGAGATGGCTGACGGCATTGTGATCAATAAGGCTGACGGCGACAATATACAGCGTGCGCAGTTGGCTCAGACACAGTTTCGCAGTGCGCTCCACCTGTTCCCTCTTCCGGCAAGCGGTTGGTCGCCCGAGGTGCTGACCTATTCGGGTTATTTTGAGCTCGGAATCGATGAGGTGTGGGATATGATTGACCGCTATTTTGATTTTGTGAAGGCTAACGGTTATTTTGACCGCAAACGAAGCGAGCAGGCAAGATACTGGATGTATGAGACTATCGATGCTCAGCTCAGGTCGAATTTCTATAATAATCCTGAGATTGAGCGTATGCTTGCGGAGAAGGAGGTGAAGGTGCTAAACAATCAGCTCAGCTCGTTTGTCGCTGCCCGCGATGTTCTCAACCATTATTTCAGACCAGAGAACTATATATAAGACAGGAGAACAGGAAAATTTTTAGACCATAGTACCATAGGGCTATATATAAGACAGGAGAACAGGAAAATTTTTAGACCATAGTACCATAGGGCTATATATAAGACAGGAGAACAGGAAAATTTTTTAGAGGACCGAAAATTATAGATTAAAAAACTATAGATCTCTGGTTCTCTGGTCTAAAAGTTCTCCTGTTCTCCTGTCTTATATATAGCCCTCTGGTCTGAAAGTTATATTCGTTCGAGGACGGTGGCTATGAGGTCGCGGACAGCAGTCTTGTAGTTGGGATTGGCATCGGAGTTCATGCGGTTGGCTATGATTGAGCACACCGTCATTGCACGGTGTCCCATTAGCTTGCCGAGCCCCTGGAGTGGTGCCGACTCCATTTCGTAGTTGGTGACTTTGCGACCGTTGAAACGGAACTCTTCGATCAAGCGGTTGAGCTGTGGATTGGCGAGCGGAAGTCTAAGTTCCCTTCCCTGCGGACCGTAGAAACCGACGGCTGATATGGTGTTTCCTCTCACCATGTCGTCACCGCCTATCTGATTGACAAGCTCTTCATCAGCATTGACCACGTAAGGTTTTGCCCATAGCGGATTCCATCCGACAGCCTCACAGAAAGCGTGCTCGAATTCAAGGTCGGCAACTTCGTTGCGTCCGGCGTAGTAGTTGAGAACACCGTCAAATCCTATGGACTTTTCGGCTATTACAGGGGTGCCGAGCTTGAGTTCGGGCTGTAGAGCTCCCGATGTGCCTATGCGCACCATAGTGAGGCGTCGCAGGTTGTCGCGAACCTCGCGAGTGTTGAAGTCGATGTTGGCGAGAGCGTCAAGCTCGTTGATTACTATGTCGATGTTGTCAGGTCCTATGCCGTGGGACAGGCACATGATGGGCTTGCCTCGGTATGTGCCGCCTATGGTGTGGAATTCGCGTGACTGTACATCATAGTCGATGGTGTCGAAGAATGAAGCCACCATATCCACGCGTGCCGGATCTCCTACAAGGATGATGCGGTCGGTGAGTTGCGATGGGGTGAGGTGGAGATGGAACACCGAGCCGTCAGGATTGATGATCAGTTCGGAGGGTGGAATGATTTTTGCCATAATAGTCTGGGTGGAATTTGTTGTATAGGTGAAACGTCGGATGATGTGGGATGGTTCTTGACCTATCTTATACGGTATCTGCCTCCCGGGATTGCGGCGATTAGAGAGCGGAATTCCATGTCGACGAGCATTCCCATGAGGCGTGGGGTAGGGATGTCGATTGAGGCAGTCAGTTCGTTGATTGTGGCATCGCCACGAGTTGTTATGATGTCGATTATAGCTTGTTCCTCAGGAGAGAGGCCAGGGGGAGTGTCACTGAAGAGCTCACCCTGTTCGCCTTCGGATACGCGTCGTCGCCAGCGCATTGAGTCAATGAGTTCGTCGTATGATGTGAGAAGGCTTGCTATGCACGATGATATGAGATGGTTGCATCCGCGGGAGTAACGGTCGGATGTGCGTCCTGGCAGGGCGAATACATCCCGGGAGTATGCCGAGGCGAGACGAGCTGTAACGAGTGAGCCTCCGTGAGTGTCGGATTCGACTACAACTACACAGTCACATAGTCCTGCTATGATGCGGTTGCGTGCAAGGAAGTTCCCTTTATGTATATTGTCGGATGAACGGTAGTCGGTGAGCAGCATCCCTCCCGAACGAATCATCCTGGCTGCGATGTCGCGATGGGATGCTGGATATATGGTGTTGAGTCCGTGGGCAAGCACGCCTACAGTCGGGAGTCCTGCGCTGATGGCTGCAAGGTGGGCGGCAACATCTATACCGTAGGCGAGTCCGCTTACTATCACTACAGGATCGGCACTCTTCTCGGCAAGCCCTTTAACGAGGTCGTCGACGAATGATGTGCCGTAGGATGTGGCATGGCGTGTGCCTACGATGGAGACTATCCTCGCATCGTTGAGATCACAGTCGCCGAGCGTGTAGATCATCAGCGGGGCGTCGTCGCACTCCAGGAGGCGTGTCGGATAGGTGGGGTCAGTGAAGTAGGATGCCTGGATGTTGCCGCGCTCGATGAATTTTACCTCGTCCTCGGCTTCTCTGAGTGCCTTGTCGCGTAGAGAGCGGTCAAACAGTCGGTTGCGGAATCCGAGTGAGGCAGATATCTGTTCGGCAGTCAGAGAGAAGAACCGTTCTTCTGTCCCTGTCCGGGCCAGTATGGCGCGTGCCAGGGCAGGAGTGAGTCCCCGCATCGAGGCGAAGGCTATCCGGTAGAGGAGGGATGGGTCGATGGTCATAAGGGTGTCCTACAGGTATTGGGCAAATGCTTCAGCAAGGATGTCGCCGCGTGACAGTCTGCCGTTTTCGAGACATACGGTTGTGACAACAGCCCGCACCACCATTGCCCCGGTCGAGGCGTTGAATATATCCTGTCGGAATATGAATCGCGCGCCTTCGCGATGCATCCTTAGCTTGGATATCATGCTGTCACCGAGTGTTAGAGAGGAGATGTATTCTATCTCGATCTTTCTTACCACAGGATCGAGCCCTTGCTCCTGCATGGCGCGGAATGATGTGCCAGCCTGTTCGCAGAAATCGTGGCGTGTTATCTCAAGATAATGCAGGTAGTTGGCATTATTGACTATGCCTTGCGAGTCGGTCTCGTAGTCGCGTACTTTTATGGGTAGCTCGAATTGATAATCCATAACAGATGGGGTGGATTTAAGGAATGGGTGTGGATCAGGCGTTGTAGAGATATCGTTTTATGGAACGTTTTGGTGTCTTCTCGAATTCGTTGGCTATGAGCTGTATCTTGTCTACACGTTCGTAGGGTGCTACCTGGAGGTTCAGGTCGGTCCGCACTTTTTCCATTATCTCCGGAAGTTTCTCGTTGGATATACGGTCGCGGTCCATGGCTTCGTAGTCTGGATAGACAAGTGCCACGAGGTGTTTTCCTCTCTCCACTATGAGGCTTTCAGCTACGTATGGGAGGTTGTTGAGTTTGGCTTCGATCTCTTCAGGATAGATGTTCTGTCCGTTTGCACTCAGGATCATGGTCTTGTACCTGCCGCGTATGAATATCGTGCTGTCGTGTGATATGGTGCCCATGTCGCCTGTATGTAGCCATCCTTCGGCATCGAGCACGGCTTCGGTGGCATCGGGGTTCTTATAATAGCCCACCATCACATTCTCGCCTCTTACGCATATCTCTCCAGGAATGTTGGCAGGGTCTTTGCTGTCGGCAATCTTTGACTCCATGATGAAAGGGAGGGTCCTTCCTGACGATCCGGTTATGAATTTCCGCCATGGGGTGTAGCTTATGAGCGGCCCGCATTCGGTCATGCCGTAACCCACCGTAAATGGGAAGCCTATGCGATGCAGGAACTCTTCGACCTCGTGGTTGAGAGGTGCACCGCCTACAATAACCTCCTCGAATTCACCGCCGAAGGCCTCTATGAGCTGATTGCGTATCTTGCGGTATATGATCTTGTTGACTCCGGGGACTTTAAGCATATTCCTGACCGACGCTTTCTCCAGTATCGGTCGCAGCTTGTTGCGGTAGATCTTTTCGAGAATGAGCGGCACGCATATGATGAGGTGAGGCTTCACCTGTGAGAAAGCCTTGAGGAGCAGTTTTGGAGTAGGCAGTTTGCCGAGAAGGGTGATGTGCGATCCTGTGGCAAGAGGTGTGAGCATGTCGAAAGCGCATCCGTAGGCGTGGGCAAGAGGCAGGAACGACACGTTTCTGGATCCTCGGTAGTGTAGCCTTGACTCGATGCCGAATCTGACGTTGCCGCCAAGGTTTCTCAGAGTGAGCATTACCCCTTTGGAGAATCCTGTGGTGCCGGAGGTGTAGTTGATCTCTGCCAGTGAGCTTTCGTCTAACTCGGGATATTCGACATCCGCGCTTGTGAATCCGTGTGGATATGCCTTGCGCATACGGTCGGGGAGCTTGACAAGGAATTTCTTTACGACATGGTTGTTGGTGGGATGTTCGGCGAGCACTTCCCGCTTGTCGAGCGAGAGCACAGCCTTTATTGCCGGAATTTTTTCAAATTCCATATTGTCGAAAATCGACTCGTTGGTAAACAGCATCACACTTTCGGAGTGATTGATGATGTGCATGGCATCCTGTACGTTGAAGTCGTGCAGCACAGGCACGATGACTGCTCCATAGGTGATGGTGGCCATGTATGTCTCGACCCATGATATGGAGTTCCTGCCCATGAGTGCGATTTTGTCGCCACGCTTCACACCGCACTCTTTAAACAGCAGATGGGTAGCGGCGATGCGTCTCGCCAGATCGGCGTATGTCATCGTGGCTCCAGAGCCGAAGTCGGTGATGGCGGGTAGTTCCCAGTTCTGCCGGAAGCTTGATGCGTATATCTTGAGAAGATTTTCGGTGATCATAGTCAATGTTTTGGAGTAGAGGATTACAGGAATTGACAAGGGCCGGGCTTAGCCCGGCCCTTGCATATTAACCTTATTGAGAGTCAGGAGGGGCGTAAGTGTGTTACGGCTCCTGTAAGTTTAACGATTGCTATAGGATTAGAGTTCGCTGAGCACTTTCTTTACAGGCGCGTAATCGGGATCGATCTCAAGCACTTTCTGGAAATATTCGCGAGCTTTGTCCTTGTCCTCAAGTCCCATATAGTATGATCCCATACGAGTGTAGGCAGTCTTGTAGGCTTCGGCATACTTGTTGATATTCTCGGGGTCCTCATCGTAAGCAGCGATCATAGCCTGATATGTCTCTATGAGCTCAGGGGTGTTGTTTGCTCCGTCGCGCACCATAAGAAGGGTAGCCTTGTTGCGGAAGAGGGGACCTTTGTTGGCGGCTGATTCAAGGGCGAGATTAATGTACTTGATACCGTTGTTGGCAGCCTCTACTCGTTCGGGAGATCCTTCAGGAAGTGTCAGGCCGAGGTTCTTGTAGCGGTTGGAGAGGATGAAATAATCCTGTAGTGTCACGTCGCCAGTGTCAACGTATCTCTGCATGTATTCTACTGACTTGGCATCGTTTTCAAGCTTGTTGTAAAGCTCGGAGATGTCGGCGAGTATCTGCTTGTTCTTTTCGGGGTTCATATTGTAAGCAGTCTCGTAAGCGGCAACGGCTTCCTCAGGCTTTCCGGTATGAATGAGTACATCGGCATATGTTATATAGTCGGTGGCGGTGAATTTTGCACCCTCATGAGAGAAGAGCTTCTTGGCAGCTTCGTCAGCACCGGTGTAATCACCGAGAGCAGTCTTGTTGAGCATTACCATGCGCTGCATGTATTCGTTGTTGGGGTCTTTGGTGAGAATCTGCTGTGCCACTTCGAGTGACTCAGGATATTTTTTGCCGAAATACAGAAGACCTGAGTAACGCTGTTCGTCACCTTGGAAGTGGTTGGGGTTCTTCATGTACTTGCCGTACTGCTCGGCTGCGCGGGTAAGCTGATTGTTGTCGTAGTATTTCTCAGCGAGCTCGCTTTGTGCCAACGCAGAGGTGGGGAGTTTTTCGTTGAGTTCGACAAGCTTTCCGATTGCGAAGTCGGAGTTCACCTTGTTATAGAGGTTGGAGTATTTTACATAGGCTTCGGGATTGACGTTGCCGCTCTCCTCCTCATATATTATGGCTTGCTCGTAGTATCCTGCTGCCAGACCTTTGTCCTCGTTCTTGGCGAGGTCGCCCTGGAGGACGTAGATCTGCGGTTCCTTGTTCTTTGACATCTTCATGCCTTTCTCGATATTCTTCTCAATCTCCTTGGCATACAATACGGGGTCGACATTCGCGTAGGCACGTGCTACAGCAGCTACAAGAGCGGCGTCCTTTTTGTTGGTATTGATGGCGGCTTTGAACTGGCCCTCAGCTTCTTTTTTGTTGCCGTTTTTGAGTGCTATTTCACCGAGTCCTACGTAGTTGTATCCGTAGTCGGAATCAGCGGCGATACCATTGTTGAAATTGGTCTGGGCTCCCTGGATGTTGCCTTCGCGAAGATCGAGTGAGCCGAGATAGAAATATGACACTGCCTTGTTGGTCGATGCGTCGTTGAGTGTCTTTTGAAGGATGGTCCTTGCTTTTTCGAAGCGGTCGGCGTTGTAGTAATCAACACCGTCCTGGTATCCTCCTTGAGCGAGCGCGGTGAGCGCGATACCTCCCAGGCAGAGGGAGAACAATGTGCGTAACTTCATCACTGTTGGTTTACTATTTTTGTTTTTATTGTTTATATATTTTATTGAGATTAATCTGTCAAACGATAATCCGGAATGTTTATTGCGTGAATAAACATTAGTTATATGTAATTAAGGTGTGTTGACAGCGGTTGTCATGTCTCTTATTCCAGTTCCACCATGCGCGGTCGCACTGTGGCAGGCAGGATTCCGGTCATCTGTATGATCTTCTGCCCTTGAAATCCTGTGACGAAACTGTAGAAACGGTGGGTCACCGTGCCGCCGGGGGCTGTGCTGACCATATATACGGAACGGTAGAGCGGATATGAGCCGTCAAAGATGTATGCCTGATAGGGTTTGTAGGCTGTGACTTCATTGTTGCCTCGTATTTTCAGTACCTTGACATCCTGGCTGAATTGGAGTGTTGTGGTGTCGCTCTTCTCTACAGCCTGGGCAAGTTCCTCTACCGACTTCTGACGGCCGGACAGATCACTTGATATCCAGCTGACTCCGATGATGCCGATGGCATTGCGGTTTTCGGCAACAGCCTTGAACACATCAGGATTTGACTTCACTGCCGACACATGCGCTCCTAAAGGTTTGCCTCCCATTATGGAGTCGCGCATATAAGCTACGGTCGATGAGCCTTGATGATCGAATATTACATCGATGTCTCCGAGCTTGCATGGCTCTACCTGATCCCATCGTGTGACATCTCCAGAGAGTATTTCAGCGATATCTTTTTTTGAGAGTATCTCTACCGGGTTTGCCGGATTGACGATAAGGGCAAGTGCATCGATGGCTATTTTTTTCTGGTGTACCAGTTTCTTGTTTGCTCTTAGGTAGTTGACTTCCTTGTCGGTTAGCGGGCGTGTGATCACGGCTCCTTTCACTGATCCCATAGCCATGATTGAGTCGATTGCCTGTTTTTCGGGCAGGTAATATGCGAGCACATCTTCCTTAGGGTAGATGTACTCGTACACATTGATTTCCTGCTCCATTATGTATTCGAATGACTCGTCGCAGGCTATCTTTGCCATAGACGGCTGTTTCTGTTCCTTTTTGCCTGTGCACCCTGCCATAATGATTGCAATGGCTATGGATGTGACGAGCAGGGGTATGTTGCGTGGTGATATACTCATGATGTATGGGCGGAGTAGGGGAGTGTTAGTGCTTTTTGAATGATGTCGGATCGGATGTGTCATCATCGTCCGGTTCGTTGCCGTAGCCGGGGTCAATTCCGGCAAACTGGCGGTATCCCCTCCATATGCCATAAACGATGAATAATGCTCCGCCTACCCAGCGTACCCAGGTCCATGTGGGGAAGAGGATGTTGAAATATCCGCAAAGGAATAGTATGCCTACTGCGAGATAAATGACGATCATGATGATGCCAAATATGTTTCGCATAGTCTTGGGTGTTCCAGAATTACGTTGTGCGCTCATTGTGACAATAGTTTAAAACGGTATTTAGCGGAAGCTTACATAAGCTTCCGGGTATTAAACTAACAACGATAGGTGGCGGAAAGTTTTTGATGCGCATAGCTGCTTTTGCCACTATCGTTTCTTTGCGGTAAAATTAATGAAAAAATCTTAACGTGGAAAGAATTTACACCTAATTAATACCCTTTAACACTGACATGCTTCCGTGTCTCTTTATTGATTTAAACTTTTAAGTTACCTTTGTGGTATGACTACGATACCATTGGCGGAGCGTATGCGTCCGCGTTCGCTTCAGGATTATATAGGTCAGACTCATCTTGTGGGGCCCGAAGGGGTGATGCGCAGGATGATTGAGTCAGGCAAGATCGCTTCGTTCATACTCTGGGGACCTCCCGGAGTAGGGAAGACTACGCTTGCACGGATTATAGCCAACACGGTTAATGTGCCGTTCTATACACTTTCGGCAGTCAATTCGGGGGTCAAGGATGTGCGTGATGTGATTGACAGATGTCGTAGGGACACTGAGAGCATGTTCACACAAGGGCGTCCGATCCTGTTTATTGATGAGATCCACCGTTTCAGCAAGAATCAGCAGGATTCTCTGCTCGGTGCGGTGGAGAGCGGAACAGTGACGCTTATCGGTGCCACTACGGAGAACCCTTCGTTTGAGGTGATCCGTCCGTTGCTGTCGCGTGCTCAGGTGTATACTTTGAGACCTCTTGAGGAGCCTGAGTTGCAGGCTCTCCTTGACAGTGCGCTTGAGAGGGATGCTGTGCTGAAGAGTCATGGTGTGGATGTAAGGGAGACCACTGCTCTGTTTCGTTTTGCCGGTGGGGATGCACGCAAGCTGCTTAATATTCTCGATCTCCTTGAGCAGTCGATACCTCAGGGCGAGAGGATGGTGATTGATGATCGCGTGGTTACTGACCGCTTGCAGGAGAACCCAGCTGTGTATGACAAGGGCGGGGAGATGCACTACGACATCATATCGGCGTTCATCAAGAGTATCCGTGGCAGTGACCCGGATGCCGCGGTGTATTGGCTTGCTCGCATGATAGCAGGAGGGGAGGAACCTGAGTTTATTGCGCGGCGTCTGCTTATTCTTGCTTCTGAGGATATCGGTCTTGCAAATCCCAATGCGCTGCTTCTTGCCAATGCCACATTTGATGCTGTGCATAAGGTGGGATTTCCGGAGGGGAGGATACCATTGGCGCAGTGTGCCATCTATCTTGCTACCTCTCCTAAGAGCAATTCTGCCTATATGGCGGTCAATAAGGCGTTGAAAAGAGTGGAAGAAACCGGGAATCTGCCTGTGCCCCTGCATCTTCGCAATGCTCCAACCTCCTTGATGAAGGATATGGGGTATGGTCGTGACTACAAGTATGCCCATGATTATCCTGGCAATTTTGTGATACAGCAGTTTATGCCTGACGAACTTGGTCACGAGGAGTTCTGGACCCCATGTGGCAATCAGGCGGAGATGCGTGCTGCGTCATTGCAGAACGAGCGGTGGTGCAATCCGTCCAACAGGGTGGCTGATGAAGGGAAAAAAGACTGAAAAAGAGGACTTTTTTTAGGCGTTTTCGGGAATGTCGGAGTATTAAAGAAAAATTTCTGTATTTAATATAGTTTTTGAAAATAATTTGTATAAATTTGCAGTCGTAAGTCTGTCGTAATTTTGCAGGCTTTCCAAAGACAATTATTTCCAACATTTCCAAGTATGAAGAAACATAACTTCTACGCCGGGCCGTCGATCTTGAGTGAGTATACCATCAAGCATACGGCCGATGCAGTGAACAATTTTGCTGAGACAGGACTCTCGCTCCTTGAGGTGTCTCACCGTTCCAAGGAATTCGTCGCAGTCATGGACGAGGCTCAGGCTCTGGTCAAGGAGCTCCTTGATGTGCCCGAAGGGTATCAGGTGCTCTATCTTGGCGGTGGTGCCAGCCTGCAATTCTGTATGGCTCCTATGAACCTTCTCCGCACCAAGGCTGGCTACCTTGACACCGGCACATGGGCAGCCAATGCTATCAAGGAGGCTCGGCTTTTCGGCGATGTAGAGGTGCTTGCTTCTTCCAAGGAGTCCAACTATAACTTCTATCCTCGCGGGTATGAGGTGCCTTCGGATCTTGACTATTTCCACATTACTACTAATAACACTATCTATGGTACAGAGCTCCGCGAGGACCCGGATGTCCCCGTGCGCCTTGTAGCCGATATGTCGAGCGATATTTTCTCTCGTCCGGTTGATGTCGCCAAATATGATCTTATCTATGCCGGAGCGCAGAAGAATCTCGGCCCGGCAGGTGCGACTCTCGTGATCGTTAAGGAGGATGTACTCGGCAAGGTTGATCGTGCTATCCCTACTATGCTTGACTATCGCACTCATATCAAGAAGGGTTCTATGTTCAATACACCTCCTGTGCTTCCCGTTTACTCTTCTCTCATGACTCTTCGTTATTATAAGGAGATGGGTGGCGTTAAGGCGATGGAGAAGATCGACCTTGAGAAAGCTGGGGTTCTCTATGATGCTATTGATAATAGCAAGATGTTTGTAGGAACAGCAGCCGAGGACTCACGTTCTATTATGAATGTGACTTTTGTGATGACACCAGAGTATAAGGAGCTTGAGAAGGACTTCGTGGACTTCTGTGCGGCCCGCGGTATTGTCGGCATCAAGGGTCACCGTTCGGTTGGCGGTTTCCGTGCATCGCTTTATAATGCCCTTCCTCTTGAGAGCGTGAAGGCACTTGTTGATGCCATGGCAGAGTTTGAGAAGCAGCACTGAATTATCAATTATTTTACCGTAGCATATAATGAAAGTACTCATAGCTACCGAAAAACCGTTTGCAGCTGTGGCTGTAGATGGTATGCGTAAGGTGATAGAAGATGCTGGTGCTGAACTGATCCTTTTGGAGAAGTACACCGCAAAGGCTGACCTCCTTGCTGCTGTCGCTGATGTCGACGCGCTCATCATCCGTTCAGATAAAGTCGATGCCGAGGTGCTGGATGCTGCCAAGAATCTTAAGATTGTGGTACGTGCTGGTGCAGGTTATGATAATATAGACCTCGCAGCTGCGACAGCCCATGGTGTAAGTGCGCAGAACACTCCTGGGCAGAATTCCAATGCTGTTGCTGAGCTTGTGTTCGGCCTTGCCGTTATGATGTGTAGAAATATGTATAATGGCACCTCCGGAACAGAGCTTAAGGGCAAGACCCTTGGTATCCAGGCTTTCGGTCAGGTGGGGCGCAATGTGGCGCGTATCGGACGTGGCTTTGACATGAGCATCTCTGCTCTTGATCCGTATTGTCCTGATGCTGCTATGGAAGAGGCGGCTGTCAAGCCTGTCCATTCCGTAGAGGAGCTTTATAGGGAGAATCGCGTAGTGTCAATACATATCCCAGCTACTCCTGAGACTCGTGGCTCGATTGGTTATGATCTCGTGACATCAATGCCAAAGGGTGGACTTCTTATCAATACTGCCCGTAAGGAGGTCATTGATGAGGAGGGTCTGATCCGTGCTCTTGAGGCTCGCCCCGATCTTAAATATGCCGCAGATGTCGCTCCCGACCGTGCAGAGGAAATGAAAGAGAAGTTTGGTGGCCGTGTTTTCTTTACACCTAAGAAAATGGGTGCTCAGACTTCCGAGGCTAATATTAATGCCGGTATTGCGGCTGCCCGCCAGGCAATCGCTTTCCTGACCACTGGAGAGGATCGTTTCCGCGTGAATAAGTAGTTGTCTTTATAAAATATTTCATAGGGCATATCATGTGAAAATATGGTGTGCCCTATGTATTTTAAAGATAATCAGCGTGATACGTGTTGTTTGAATCTGAGTTGAATAACCCTAACTGTTAAATAATTGTTAAACATGGTCTAAAAATTTGGATGGTGAGGGAAGAATGTCTACCTTTGCACTCGCTTTTGGGAATCACCCCTCGCAGCGGCGAGGCGGTCCAGAAGGAGGAACGCTTGAGAGGTCCCCGAAGTTCGGGGAGAGATGTTAAAAGAATGTTAAAAACATCGAAAAGTTTGCAGGAATGAAAATTTCGCAGTAACTTTGCAGAACATTTCGCAAGAGTTCTCCGGTCAGTTTCCGGAAGCGCGAACAGAGTACATTGAAAAGAATTACAATAGACAAGTTAGAAAGTAGTACAAGGGTCATCACGGCCCCGATCCCGGGGAGTGATGATGTTCTCAAGTCAATTCTACAACTATCCATATAAGTCAGCGTCCACAGGGCAGGCGAACCACCGTCGAGCGAAAGCAACAAACAACAAATCGGTTTCTGTTGCTTGATTTCAACTGAAAAGAAGAAAAATAAGACAATAGAAAACAGCGGAGAGTTTGATCCTGGCTCAGGATGAACGCTAGCGACAGGCTTAACACATGCAAGTCGAGGGGCAGCGGGGGAGCAGCAATGCTCCTGCCGGCGACCGGCGCACGGGTGAGTAACACGTATGGAACCTGCCCGCAGCAGGGGGATAAGCGGAAGAAATTCCGTCTAATACCGCGTAACACCGCGGAGGGGCATCCCTCGGCGGTTAAAGATTCATCGGCTGCGGATGGCCATGCGGCGCATTAGCTAGTCGGCGGGGTAACGGCCCACCGAGGCGACGATGCGTAGGGGTTCTGAGAGGAAGGTCCCCCACACTGGTACTGAGACACGGACCAGACTCCTACGGGAGGCAGCAGTGAGGAATATTGGTCAATGGCCGGGAGGCTGAACCAGCCAAGTCGCGTGAGGGAAGACGGCCCTACGGGTTGTAAACCTCTTTTGTCAGGGAGCAAGAGGCGGGTCGGGACCTGCTGTGAGAGTACCTGAAGAAAAAGCATCGGCTAACTCCGTGCCAGCAGCCGCGGTAATACGGAGGATGCGAGCGTTATCCGGATTTATTGGGTTTAAAGGGTGCGCAGGCGGAGGCACAAGTCAGCGGTAAAATCGCGGGGCTCAACCCCGCTCCGCCGTTGAAACTGTGTCCCTTGAGTGCGCGAAGGGTAGGCGGAATGCGTGGTGTAGCGGTGAAATGCATAGATATCACGCAGAACTCCGATCGCGAAGGCAGCCTACCGGCGCGCAACTGACGCTCATGCACGAAAGCGTGGGTATCGAACAGGATTAGATACCCTGGTAGTCCACGCAGTAAACGATGAATGCTATCTGTCCGGCCGGAATGACGGCTGGGTGGCACAGCGAAAGCGTTAAGCATTCCACCTGGGGAGTACGCCGGCAACGGTGAAACTCAAAGGAATTGACGGGGGCCCGCACAAGCGGAGGAACATGTGGTTTAATTCGATGATACGCGAGGAACCTTACCCGGGCTCAAACGACGCAGGGATGTATGTGAAAGCATACAGTCCTTTCAGGACCTGCGTCGAGGTGCTGCATGGTTGTCGTCAGCTCGTGCCGTGAGGTGTCGGCTTAAGTGCCATAACGAGCGCAACCCCCATCTTCAGTTGCCATCAGGTAGAGCTGGGCACTCTGGAGAGACTGCCGGCGCAAGCTGCGAGGAAGGCGGGGATGACGTCAAATCAGCACGGCCCTTACGTCCGGGGCGACACACGTGTTACAATGGCAGGTACAGCGGGAAGCCAGGCGGCGACGCCGAGCGGAACCCGAAAACCTGTCTCAGTTCGGATCGGAGTCTGCAACCCGACTCCGTGAAGCTGGATTCGCTAGTAATCGCGCATCAGCCATGGCGCGGTGAATACGTTCCCGGGCCTTGTACACACCGCCCGTCAAGCCATGGAAGCCGGGGGTGCCTGAAGTGTGCAGCCGCAAGGAGCGCCCTAAGGTAAAACCGGTGACTGGGGCTAAGTCGTAACAAGGTAGCCGTACCGGAAGGTGCGGCTGGAACACCTCCTTTCTGGAGCCGACGGCACAACGGACAGCGGCGCGGCCGCGACAGTCCGGCCATAGCCTCGGACGCCCGACAGGAAGTCTGCAGAAGAGACACAGACGAGGGCATCCTCCGGGTCATACCCGGAGCCCTGTACACTTTCGACGGTCTATTGACCTACAACCGAATCCCGGCAGGTCCACGGCCGCGCGCAATGCGCGGCGGATACGGCAGCGTGGCGGGCGGCACGAGGGGGACTCCCCGCCGCCAGGTCCGCAGCACGCTATCGGCAGCCGGCGACACGGGAGGGGGGATTAGCTCAGCTGGCTAGAGCACCTGCTTTGCAAGCAGGGGGTCAACGGTTCGAATCCGTTATTCTCCACTCAGAAGAGAGGACATTGACATACTGGAAGCGCGCATCAATTAAAAGTTGATGCGAAGCGAATCGAAGAAAACGAGTAACACAAATCAAAGAGCAAGCAACACTGCAACCCTGCTGAGTGAGAATGATGCAGGCGAGGGTGTTCTACTGGAAAAACCGATTGGATTACTTACAGGTCATAAAGAAAGGAGAGAAGGGCACATGAAGGATGCCTGGGCTCTCGGAGGCGACGAAGGACGTGACAAGCTGCGAAAAGCCGCGGGTAGGAGCAAATATCCTGTGATCCGCGGATGTCCGAATGGGGCAACCCGGCGCGGGCGACCGCGTCACCACCCTTGAAGGGTGGAGCGAACCCGGGGAACTGAAACATCTCAGTACCCGGAGGAAAAGAAAATAACCCAATGATTGCGCAAGTAGTGGCGAGCGAACGCGCAGGAGCCCAAACCGGCGGTGTCGAGGCACCGACCGGGGTTGTAGGACCGCCAAAGAATGGACAGGACAAGCGTAGCCGAACCCACTGGAAAGTGGGGCCGCAGCGGGTGACAGCCCCGTAGGCGAAACGCGCGTCGTGACAGAGGCGGCACCTGAGTAAGCCGGGACACGAGGAATCCTGGCCGAATCCGCGGGGACCATCCCGCAAGGCTAAATACTACCGAGAGACCGATAGCGAACCAGTACCGTGAGGGAAAGGTGAAAAGAACCTCGAACAGAGGAGTGAAACAGACCCTGAAATCATGTGCCTACAAGCGGTCGGAGCCCTTTCGTGGGGTGACGGCGTGCCTTTTGCATAATGAACCTACGAGTTGCCGGCGGCGGCGAGGCTAAGGGGCTCAGCCCCGGAGCCGGAGCGAAAGCGAGTCCGAAGAGGGCGTGCACAGTCACCGTCGGCAGACGCGAAACCAAGTGATCTACCCTTGGGCAGGATGAAGGTGAGGTAACACTCACTGGAGGTCCGAACCGGTAAGCGTTGAAAAGCTTTCGGATGACCTGAGGGTAGGAGTGAAAGGCCAATCAAACTTGGAGATAGCTCGTACTCCCCGAAATGCATTTAGGTGCAGCCTCGGGCTCAGTACCGTGGAGGTAGAGCGACTGATAGGATGCGAGGGCTTCACCGCCTATCAAGTCCTGACAAACTCCGAATGCCACGGCACGGTCCCCGGGAGTGAGGGCGCGGGTGCTAAGGTCCGCGTCCGAGAGAGGAACAACTCAGACCACCGTCTAAGGCCCCGAAATCCGGGCTAAGTTGAAGACAATAACGAGGTGGGACCGCAAGGACAGCTAGGATGTTGGCTTGGAAGCAGCCATTCATTTAAAGAGTGCGTAACAGCTCACTAGTCGAGTGGTCCCGCATGGATAATAATCGGGCATAAGCCCGGTGCCGAAGGCGTGGACCTGCCGGTATTCCGGCGGGTGGTAGGGGAGCATTCCGGTAGCCGCGGAAGGTTGGGCGCGAGCCTGGCTGGAGGCCCCGGAAAAGCAAATGTAGGTATAAGTAACGACAAGGGGAGCGAGAAACTCCCCCGCCGTAAGACCAAGGGTTTCTGATCAACGCTAATCGGATCAGAGTCAGTCGGGACCTAAGGCGCAGCCGCAAGGCGTAGCCGATGGAAGAAACGGTCAACATTCCGTTACTCGGTATGAGAGCGATGTGGAGACGGAGAAGTGACACTCCCGCGCGCTGACGGAATAGCGCGTTGAACCGCAAAGGTATACGCCGCCCAGGCAAATCCGGGCGGAGTGCCGAAGCGGGACAGTACGGCGAGCCCCCGGGCGAGCCGACAGCGGAGGTAACCATGCTCCCGAGAAAATCCGCTAAGCATATCCCATGCCGACCCGTACCCTAAACCGACACAGGTGGTCGGGTAGAACATACCAAGGCGCTCGAGAGATTCACGGTTAAGGAACTAGGCAAACTGACCCCGTAACTTCGGGATAAGGGGTCCCCTCCTCCGGGAGGGGCGCAGAGAATAGGTCCAGGCAACTGTTTAACAAAAACACAGGGCTGTGCGAAATTGAAAGATGAAGAATACAGCCTGACACCTGCCCGGTGCCGGAAGGTTAAGAGGAGATGTCACAGCAATGGAAGCATTGAATTGAAGCCCCGGTAAACGGCGGCCGTAACTATAACGGTCCTAAGGTAGCGAAATTCCTTGTCGGGTAAGTTCCGACCTGCACGAATGGTGTAATGATCCGGACACTGTCTCAACCGTGAGCTCGGTGAAATTGTAGTATCGGTGAAGATGCCGATTACCCGCAACGGGACGAAAAGACCCCGTGAACCTTTACTGCAGCTTAGCACTGTGACCGGGCGTGCGATGTGTAGGATAGTCAGGAGGCAGAGAACCGGCGACGCCAGTCGCCGAGGAGCCGACGTTGAAATACTGACCTTCGCACGTTTGGTCTCTAACCCGCGGTGCGGGGACACTGCTTGGTGGGTAGTTTGACTGGGGTGGTCGCCTCCAAAAGAGTAACGGAGGCTTCTAAAGGTGCGCTCAGGCCGATTGGTAACCGGCCGTGGAGTGTAATGGCACAAGCGCGCTTGACTGAGAGACATACAGGTCGAACAGGTAGGAAACTAGAGCATAGTGATCCGGTGGTTCCGCATGGAAGGGCCATCGCTCAAAGGATAAAAGGTACTCCGGGGATAACAGGCTGATCCCTCCCAAGAGCTCATATCGACGGAGTGGTTTGGCACCTCGATGTCGGCTCGTCACATCCCGGGGCTGGAGAAGGTCCCAAGGGTTAGGCTGTTCGCCTATTAAAGTGGCACGCGAGCTGGGTTCAGAACGTCGTGAGACAGTTCGGTCTCTATCTGTTGTGGGCGCGGGAGATTTGCGAGGCCCCGACACTAGTACGAGAGGACCGTGTCGGACCGACCACCGGTGAGCCGGTTGTACCGCCAGGTGCACCGCCGGGTAGCCGCGTCGGGCCAGGATAAGTGCTGAAAGCATCTAAGCACGAAGCCCCCCTCAAGATAAGATCTCCACATAAGGGCCGTCCGAGACGAGGACGTCGATAGGTCGCAGGTGCAAGCGCGGCAACGCGTTCAGCCGAGCGATACTAATCGCCCAAACCCTTTCTCAGGGAGACATCCCTCAAAACATGTAAATAATAGAAAACCGGCCGGGTGGCCCCGCGATGGCATCATCAGCGGAGGCAACAGGACCCGTTTCCGGGAGTGGTCCGACGCCAGAGAGTCCCGCGTGCGATCATCGCGGGTCCGTCAGACACACCTTCCGGTGGTGCTTGCCGGAGTGTTACCGGGGACTAATCACGGCACACGGATGCCGTCAAGAGTCACGGTTCGCAGCTTCCAGCGTGCCTTTCTTCTACCGAACTAAGGCGGCCATAGCGTGAGGGCTCCACCTCTTCCCATTCCGAACAGAGCAGTTAAACCTCACCACGTCGATGATACTGCGAAAGCGGGAAAGTAGATAACCGCCCCTTCCCGAGCCCCGAGGACCAGAGTCCCCGGGGCTCTTCTTTTATGTGCCCCCAAGGGCGGCGGGACCCCCATGACACCGCCGCCCTTCCGGAGCCCATGGGAGCCCTCACAGGCACATTGGCAGGCACAGGCCTGCCCGCATGTCCGCCGCCCGGGGGAGTGCGCCAGTGGAGCGCGGATATGTGTCAGATGGGCCCTCGGACTGTTACCTGTAACAATTTTGTTACAAAAGCATCACATATGCAACTGCCTGTCATACAGGCATGGACCTGCATTGCCGGCATCATGCGGCCGCCGTGGCGCCAAAAACCGTCATTGATATGCGCGGGCACCGGATGGAACTCCGTAACTTTGGATCACCGGAACGGCATGGCACGCCCAGCCTCCGCACAGACCGGACCTAGTTCACACATTCACTAAAGGCGACACCATAATGGCAAACAAGGAATTCGAAAGCAAGCTCATGAGCCTCCAGGGCAACCTGCTGAACTTCGCGTACATGCTCACGTCCGACCGGGACAATGCCTACGACCTCCTGCAGGACACGACCCTGAAGGCCCTCGACAACGAAAGCAAGTACGTCGACAACACCAACTTCAAGGGATGGGTGTTCACCATCATGCGCAACATCTTCATCAACAACTACCGCCGCAGCGTGCGGTCCCAGACCGTCGTAGACCAGACCGAGGACCTCTACCACCTGAACCTCTCGCAGGACTCGGGCCTTGAGAGCCCTGAAGGGTCGTACGGGGCAGGGGAGATCACCGCCGCCATCGACTCCTTCCCCGAGGAGTACAGAGTGCCCTTCTCGATGCACGTCGCCGGCTACAAGTACAACGAGATAGCCGAGCGCATGGGCCTCCCCCTGGGCACCGTCAAGAGCCGCATATTCTTCGCCCGGAAGAAGCTGCAGGCTCAGTTCAAGGACTACAGGTAGGACATCCGATGCTGTAGGTAATAGAATACCCTTGCAACCTCTTTTCTGACCTCAGGACTAAAGCCATTCCTAAATACTGTTTCTTTCCACGTGATACAATAGAGATTATAGGTAAATAAGGTTATATATATTTTTTAGTAGACATTCGTTTATTCAGATTGGTATTGATTTTTGGTTAATTGAATTATAATTCTTACTGTAGTCACGCATCAACGTTAGCTTTTATCCCCGGTCATAAGGTTGCACCTTTATGATCGGTTTTTTAATTATTTGATATTTTAATGAATATTAACATTGGGGGGGTAATTTGTTAACATTTATGTAATTTTGTGGCATGAACCTATAATGTCACATAAGTAATGAATAAGATCTTTGTCTCGATTCTTGCTGTATCTTTGTTGGCTGTTAATGCAGATGCAAAGAAAATTAAGTTTGATTATTCAGTTGTAAATGTTCCTGAGGAGGGTGGAGTCAACTTTGAAAGGATCACTGATGATTCTGATTGCGTACTTTATACCGTAAATAATCGTCAAGGGATATTCGGTAAGAAGAAAGCTTCCGGTGTGGATTGGTGGGTGAATCCTCAGATAGGTATTTCACCGGATGGTCAAAAGATAGCATATCTTAATTACAAAAATGGGACTCAGAACATTATGGTGAAGAGTGCTAAGAAAGGCGGAGCGAGCGTACAGCGAACATTCCGTACAACGGTGGAGGACTTTACCTGGAGCCCGGACGGGACTACTCTATGCTTTACCGAGGTACGTAACGGCCACCATGGCATATATCTGGTGAATGCCGACCAGGGCTCGGTGGTGAAGCAGATATCAGGTGGAACTGACAATGATTTCGGAGGAATAATCTCCGCAGATGGAAACACCATATTTTTCCACAGGGGTGAGGGGCTTTCGTCCTACAGTATATGGAGCTATGACCGTAATACTAACCTGTTTTCAAATTATTCGCGCGGCATGACTCCTGTGATGATACCTGGTAAGCCCAATGAGATCTATTGTGCACGTTTTACAGATCAGAAAGAGAGTGAGATATGGCGTATAAATTTTGAGACCGGAGTCGAGGAGATAATACTTTCACAGCCTGGACGCAGTTTCACGACACCTCAGCTTTCACCGGATGGACAGTGGTTGCTCGTAACCGGATCAAGCATATCGGAAAAGGATAAGAATATCAATACTGATATTTATGTCGTACGTACGGATGGGACCAATCTTACACAGCTCACCTATCATCCGGGAAATGACATGTCGGCAATATGGGCACCCGACGGTCGCAGCATTTTCTTCCTTTCTCAGCGAGGTTCGGCAAAGAGAGTTTTCAATGTGTGGAAGATGTCATTTGAGCTATAAGAATAATTTGTTATCCTAATTTTTTATTCATATATAAATTTTAAGCAATGAAAAAGTTATTTGTAACAGCTGTTGCTGCTGTATGTGCTTTTGGAATGTCAGCCCAGCGTGCTTCCGATTCGTCAGAATTCTCTTTTTGGGATGGAGGTCAGAGTGAACAGAAGATTATTGTCGGTCCACGTGTAGGGCTCAATGTGTCAAGCTTGAGTGTCAGCAATCTTGAGATGGACAATGACAAGTCAAAGATCGGCTTTAATGTCGGTGTAGCTGTAGAGTTCCCCATCGTGCGTTCTTTCTATATAAATTCAGGTCTCTTTTATACCACAAAGGGTATTAAATTTGAGTATTCGGATTTGGATTGGTCAGAAAAGGATACATACAATGCCGGATATCTTGAGCTTCCTTTGTATGCTTCTTACCGTCTTAACTTTGCGGAGGCTTCACAACTCCAGATCAATTTTGGTCCCTACTTCGCTTATGGTGTGAACGGTAAGATTAAATACGAAGAGAACGACGAGGGAGATGTCAGCAAGTATGAGTATGATCTTTTTGGGGTTGCAGATGAGGATTCTGATGAAGAAAAAGGTGGCATCAAGCGTTTTGACTGCGGTCTTGGTGTAGGTCTCGGCTATACATGGAACCGTATTTATCTTGGTTTTAACTATCAGTTCGGTCTTGTCAATATAGCTGATAAGAAAGAGTGGGGTAACGGCAAGATCAAAAACTCCAATTTCAGTATCTCTTTAGGATACAATTTCTAATAAGTCCTGATGCGATATCCTATGAAGGATGTATGAAGCATTTCTCTTGTTAGATGAAATTTAGGAAATCTACAATATTTATTATGCGAAATCAGACTCTATATAAGTGATAGTAGCTACGTTGATCATGTGAAATAGCGGGATGAAGGATTTACGAGCCTCATCCCGCTTGATTGTTTTGCATTGAATGTCATTGCGGTTAAAGAAAAATATCGTACATTTGCAATGAAATTGGGTAATTATACCTCATTCAGAAAAATAATTAGCGACTTTGGTTGCCTGAAAATACCTCCAACACAGATAATGGAACTAACAGCCAGTCAGCTTGCCGCCCTCGTACACGGAGATGTCGAGGGGAACGGTGAAGTGAAAATAGGCACATTTGCCAAAATAGAGGAAGGACATCCCGGTGCCCTTTCGTTTCTTGCGAATCCCAAATATACTCATTTCATATATAGCACCGAATCATCGGCAGTGTTAGTGCGCCGTGATTTTGTGGCAGAACAGCCTGTCAAGGCTACTCTTATAAGGGTTGATGATCCTTACAGCACCATAGCTCAGCTTCTTGAGATGGTGCAGGAGATGACAAAGATTGATAAGCGTGGCATAGAGCAGCCGTCATTTGTCTCCGAGGGTGTTGATATACCCGAAGATGCATATGTGGGTGCTTTTGCGTATGTAGGCAAGGGTGCCAAGATCGGTCGTGGAGCCAAAATATATCCTCAAGTGTATATTGGCGACGGATGCGAGGTGGGAGAGGATGCTATCCTTTATGCCGGCGTGAAAGTTTACGCAGGATGCGTCATCGGCAACCGTTGTATCGTACATTCAGGAGCTGTGATCGGTGCCGACGGTTTCGGATTTGCTCCCTCGGGTGACGGACATTATGAGAAGATACCTCAGACCGGCAATGTGGTGCTTGAGGATGATGTGGAAATCGGAGCCAATACTACAGTAGACCGTGCCATGATGGGCTCTACCCGCATATGCAAGGGGGTTAAGCTCGATAATCTCATTCAGGTGGCCCACAACTGTCATATAGGAGACAATACTGTCATGGCTGCCCAAGTGGGGCTTGCAGGATCGTCGAAGATAGGCAAGCAGTGCATGGTGGGCGGTCAGGTAGGTATAGTAGGTCACATAGCTATTGCCGATGGCACTCAGATCGGAGCACAGAGCGGCGTGAACCGTGCCACTAAGCCCGGAGAACGCATAATGGGTGCTCCGGCAGTGGAAATGGGAGAATATGCCAGAAGCCTGGTGTATGTGAAACGTCTCGGAAAACTTTTCGAGCAGGTAAAGAATCTTGAGAAAGAAATAAAGAAACAGTAAGATATGAATCAGAGAACACTTAACAGCGAGTTTACTCTCACAGGGAAAGGACTCCATACAGGACTCCAGATCACAGCCCGTTTTCTTCCGGCTCCTGAGAACCACGGCTACAAGTTTAAGCGTGTGGATCTTGAAGGAGGACCGGAGATTGAAGCTCTCGCTGAAAATGTGGTAGCCACTAACCGTGGCACCGTCATAGCCAAGGATGATGCCAAGGTTTCGACAATAGAGCATTCCATGTCGGCTCTCTATGCAGCCGGCATAGACAACTGTCTCATTGAGGTGAATGCCCCCGAGATGCCTATCCTTGACGGTAGCGCCCTCCCTTACTGCGAGGCTATCGCTTCAGTAGGCGTGACAGAGCAGAAAGCCGACAAGGATTTCTATTATGTAAGATCGCGTATCGAGGTTTCGGATCCGGAGACAGGATCGTCAATCATTGTGCTCCCTGATGATGATTTCTCAGTGGATGTGAAGATTGATTTCAAGTCGAAGGTGCTCAACAATCAGTTTGCAACTCTTGAGCATATCGACGATTATGCTGCCGAAGTAGCATCAAGCCGAACATTTGTGTTCGTTCGAGAAATAGAGCCCCTTGTGAAGAACAATCTCATAAAGGGAGGAGATCTTGACAACGCCATAGTAATCTATGACACCCCGATGCAGCAGAGCGAGCTTGACCATCTTGCCGACCTTATGGGTGTGGCACGAAAGAATGTGTCGGAACTCGGCTATCTCAATGAGCGACCCATCGCACATGAGAATGAGCCTGCACGCCACAAACTCCTTGACCTTATCGGAGATATCGCCCTCATAGGCCGTCCGCTCAAAGGACGTATCATCGCTACGCGTCCGGGGCACTCTATAAATACTTCCCTCGCCAAGAAGATACGCAAGGAGATCAAGCACCAGGAGGTGCAGGCTCCTATATACAATCCCAACAAGGAGCCGCTGATGGATAACAACTGCATAAGGGAGCTGCTGCCTCACCGTTATCCTTTCCAGCTTGTCGACAAGGTGATCGAAAAGGGTGTGAACTATATCGTAGGTGTGAAGAACATCACCGCCAACGAGCCGTTCTTCCCTGGTCATTTCCCGCAGGAGCCGGTGATGCCCGGTGTGCTTCAGATCGAGGCTATGGCTCAGACCGGCGGTCTTCTCGTGCTTAGCGCAGTTGATGAGCCGGAACGTTACTCGACCTATTTCATGAAGATCGACAATGTTAAGTTCCGTCAGAAGGTAGTACCAGGCGATACACTTCTTTTCCATGTATCGTTCATGACTCCCTTGCGTCGCGGATGCGCAATGATGAAGGGCTATGCTTTCGTAGGCGATAAGATCGTCACCGAATGTGAGTTCATGGCTCAGATTATTAAAAACAAGTAAAAATATTCATTCAGAGATATATGAATCAACCTTTAGCATACGTTCACCCCGAGGCCAAGATACATCCCAGTGTGGTGATAGATCCGTTTGTGACTATACATCGCAATGTGGAGATCGGTGAGGGCACGCATATCTGCTCCAATGTGACTATAATGGAGGGTGCACGCATAGGCAAGAACTGTACGATATATCCGGGAGCTGTGATCTCAGGTGCGCCTCAGGATCTTAAGTTCAAGGGTGAGGATACAGTAGCCATAATCGGAGACAACACTGTGATCCGAGAGTGTGTCACAGTTCACCGCGGGACTGCATCGAAAGGCAAGACCATAGTGGGCAGCAACTGTCTGATCATGGCATACTGCCATGTGGCTCACGACTGTGTAGTGGGCAATAACGTGATCATGTCTAATGCCGTTCAGATTGCCGGAGAGGTTGTGGTTGACGACTTTGCCGTGATAGGTGGCGGTGCGCTTATCCATCAGTTCTGCCATATAGGCTCGCATGTAATGCTTCAGGGTGGCGCGCTTGTCAACAAGGACATACCACCTTATGTGAAGGCGGGTCGCGAGCCCATTGCATATGCCGGTGTGAATTCAATCGGCCTTCGTCGTCGCGGTTATTCCAATGAGACTATCCGTGATATCCAGGAGATATACCGTTACCTGTATCTTTCGGGTCTGAATAATTCGGATGCGATAAGCCGGATAGAGGCTGAGCTTCCTGCTTCAAAGGAGCGTGACGAAATCATACTTTTCGTGCGCAACTCTAACCGCGGTATAATCCGTGGGTACGTGTAATAGCACACGGACTTATCATAAAGACACTCTTCATTCTCACATTTATAACCCTCTCCCCCACCGTGAAACGATTAGTCACGTTGGTAACAGCTTTGGCAGGAATCTTCGCCGCGGTCAGTCCCCGTGCGGAGATGCCTGCCACGGTTGTTTCCGAAGCTCATATCAATAATCTTTCAGGAAAATCAGGTAAAGGTCTTTCTGATGCCATAAGAAAGGAATTCAAGCCGCAGAAGCTAAATGGGACCGACGGTCTGACATGTGATCTACAGGACCATTTTACAGGTAGGACGGTCAGCATCATAAACGGTTGCTTTCCGGCAGGGTATGAGTCGGGAGAGATAGTCCCTCATAAATGGTGGACGTATATTGATGAGGCTGGAGGGGATGATATTAAAAAGGATTTGAATAATCTCATACCAATGACCGCGGATGACATCAGGCGAAAGAGTGATCTGCTTCCGGGGAAGGTTGATATACCTGAATTCAGTTCCGCGTATTGGAGTGTGGGCATCGGTAGCATATACGGAAAGGAGACCGACTTGTATTCTCCTCCTGAACAGCTGCGTGGACGAGTGGCAAGAGCGTTTTTCTATGCGGCAGTCATGTATCCTGCTGACATTTTTACTCCGCGCGGGTATAATATGATGGATACGGATTATCCGTATTTCAGTGTATATGGGAAAGAATTGCTTGTGAGATGGTCCAAGGAGTATCCTGTCACTCCTGAAGAGATGGAATGGGAGGCTCGTGCAGCAGCAATGCAGGGTGGAGGAAATCCGTTTGTGAAGTACGCGGAACTGTCAGAATACATATGGGGTGACAAAGCCGGAGAGGTGTATAGAGTGGGTGATGATCCTGTGCCTCTGCATTCGACTTATCATCTGGAGATTGACCGCGTGTATCTCTCATCACCGCATATACCGGCAGATGCGGTGTGGAAGATTGACGGTACGACTGTTACCTCAAAAGTGCTTGAGGCTTCAGAGATAGGGATCGGATCTCATGATCTTGAGTACAGTTCAGAGAGCACCGGAGAGACCGGACGGATGATGATTAAGATTGTTCCGTAGCTTTAACAAGATACCATTATGAGACTGATGATTATACGTGTATTTATTATTTCGGCTGTTGCAGCCGCATGTTTCTGCTACATGACAGGTTGCAGTCACGATGATCCTATTGACAGGGTATCTGCTATGCGCCCTTCTGGTGATGGGAACGGCGGATCCTCAGGTAACGGAGGTCCGGGTGCAGGACATAAGCCGGACACAGCCGATGATGCATTCCGAAAAGAATTGGATGATGATGTGTTCCGGGTTATCGGTCTGGGTGCTGATATGAGGTATGACCGTGGCGGGATATTGTTCTCCGTGACAAAAGACGGACACAGGATTGTGAGGGATCTTGACGGTGCTGGCGAGATTACAGTCGGATTAGGTCAGGAGAGCAGCGATTCTATAATGTCCGGAGCAACTGTGGTTGTGAACGGTGCAGAATTCCAAGTAAGTGAAATAAAGATGATGCACAGAGGAAATGGCCGCACATGGTATCGTGTGACCGCCAACGATGGTGAATCAGGTGTAATGGTGCTTTAATCTGCCAATCCGGCAGATTATATTTATTTCTGTAGGATTCTCGCCATGTCGCGCTTGTCCTCGCGCTCTTTTATGGACTGTCGCTTGTCATACTCTTTTTTGCCTCGTCCTATGCCGATCACGAGTTTTGCGAGACCGCGCTCGTTTATGAACAGTCTTAGAGGGACAATTGTGAATCCTGCTTCCTTGCCTGACTTTTCAAGTCGGCTTATCTCCTTGCGTGAAAGAAGGAGCTTACGGTCACGGCGTTCGGCATGATTGTTGTATGAGCCATAGAAATATTCGGCGATATACATATTCTTTACCCATACCTCGCCGTGGTCGACATAGCAGAAAGTGTCGACAAGAGATGCTTTGCCTGAGCGTATCGACTTGATTTCGGTGCCTGTAAGCACTATGCCGGCTGTATATGTGTCACCGATGGCATAATCGAATGTGGCTCGTCGGTTCTTTATGTTGATATCTTTGGTCTGCATGTCAGAATAGAATTGAGAAGATGAAGTGGAAGATGTAGGGGGGGCACAGCACTCCCAGCACGGCAAGTATCATGAATAAACCGGTGCTTTCGGTGCGTATGCGCATGTATGAAGTGCCTCTGAACTGTATGAGCACTATGTAGAGAGCAAAGAAGAAGAGCATTATCTTAGGCAACGGAAAGCAGTTGAAGATAATGGTAATGAGAGCGAGCAGTCCGAGGGTGTAAAGTGTGAATGTCTGGCATTTCTCTTCGTCATATTCTCCATCGACCATCGGCTCCATGAATATCGACAGAATGAATGTTCCGAAGAAATATGAGATGAAGTATACCACAAATGTGATAATCATATCGATGAACAGAGTGAGGAACTCCACGTGATGCAGGAACATAGCGCGGACAAATACACTGACCGCGGTAATGGCTATGAGCGGGAGAAATCCGTCGACTGCCAGACGCGACGGTGAGACATCACCTTTTTCGATATCTTCCCATCCGTTGCGTGGTGAGAGAATGAGCTGCAATAAACATTTGAGGTAATCTTTCATCTTGGTCAACAAGTTGTTTATAAGGAGTACAAAGTTACTAAGAATAAATTTCTTAAATACGTGGTAAAGACATCAATGATTGTATATGGCTTGATTGATTAACTAATTTTAACTGAGTGTTAGGGATATTTTGACTACTTTTGTAAGTAATATGCACTTGAATATTGCATATGCTCGAATAATAGAAGGAATAAGAACAATAGATATATAATATGGAAATTACAGGCAAGATCATAGTTGCTTTGCCCGAAGTGGGAGGTACCTCTGCTAAGGGAAATGTATGGAAGAAGCGCGAATATGTGCTTGAAACCCAAGAGACTTATCCCAAGAAAGTTGCATTTAATTTCTTTGGTGACCGTGTCGACCAGTTCCCCCTTCAGGTAGGTCAGGTGGTGAAAATAAGTTTTGACATCGATAGCCGAGAGTTCAACGGGCGTTGGTATGTAGATATCCGTGCCTGGAAAGCGGAGGCTCCCGACCAGCCTGCGGCTGGAGCCCAGCCCGGTATGGCACCTGCGGCTGTGCCATCTTACGGGCCTGCTACTCAGATGCCTGGAGGCTATGCTACCCCTGGAGCTCCTGTGCCTCCTCCTGCTGTGGATCTTGCTCCAAGCCCAACTGACGATCTGCCTTTCTAAGAGAGCAATAATAAAAATAATCAGGGTGACAGGAATCATTTCCTGTCACCCTGATTATTTTTATTATATGTGCTTTTGTTTAAGCCTCGTACTTTTTAATGATTACGGTGGCGTTGTGACCGCCGAATCCGAACGAGTTGGAGAGGGCTGCACGTACCGGACGGTTCTGAGCCTTGTTGAAGGTGAAGTTGAGAGTGTAGTCGATGTTCTCGTCCTCGTCTCCTTCCTCATGGTTGATGGTTGGGGGCACAACGTCGTTCTGGCATGCGAGCACTGAGAACATTGCCTCAAGTGCACCGGTAGCCCCGAGCAGGTGTCCAGTCATTGATTTTGTAGAGCTGATGTTGAGCTTGTGAGCGTGTTCGCCGAAGAGTTCAACGATAGCTTTCACCTCGGAGATGTCACCTACAGGGGTAGATGTGCCGTGAACGTTGATATAGTCGATGTCCTCAGGCTTCATTCCTGCATCCTCAAGAGCGTTGCCCATTGAGAGGATTGCGCCGAGACCTTCGGGATGAGTTGCAGTGAGGTGATATGCGTCGGCACTCATGCCTCCGCCGGCAACCTCTGCGTAGATCTTTGCGCCGCGAGCCTTGGCGTGCTCAAGCTCTTCAAGGATGAGGACTACCGAGCCTTCGCCCATCACGAAGCCGTCGCGTGACTTGCTGAACGGACGTGATGCGGTCTCGGGTGACTCGTTGCGGGTTGAGATTGCATGCATGGAGCTGAAGCCGCCTACACCTGCGGGGAAGATGGCTGCTTCGGCACCTCCGGTAACTATGGCGTCGGCTTTGCCAAGACGGATGAGGTTGAATGCGTCGATGATGGCATTGTTGGATGATGCGCATGCCGATACGACACCGAAGTTGGGACCGTGGAGCTCATACTCCATGGAGATGTGGCCGGAAGCGATGTCGGCAATCATCTTGGGGATGAAGAACGGGTTGTATTTTGGGCCCTGCTCTTCGCCGTGAACAGCATAATAGCCTGCCTCTTCCTCAAAAGTGTGCAGGCCGCCTATGCCGGCAGCGACGATTACGCCGGTACGGTTGCGGTCAAGGTTCTCGGCGTCAAGAAGTTTTGAATCCTCCACGGCCTGGCGGGCTGCTACGATGGCATACTGGGCGTAGAGGTCGAGCTGACGTAATTTTTTGCGGTCAAAGTGGTCGTTTGCGTTGAAGTTCTTGACTTCACAGGCAAACTGGGTCTTGAATTTGGAAGCATCGAAATGGGTGATGGGAGCTGCACCGCTCACTCCTGCCAGGGCATTCGCCCAAGTGGTGGCAACGTCATTGCCTATGGGGGTGATGGCTCCGAGACCTGTGATGACTACTCTTTTAAGTTCCATTATAATTAGGTGTGTTAGAGACTGGGTTAGTAGGTGAGAGATAAGTTAGTCAACCAATCCTGATGCTAACTTGAAAATTGAAATAAGGCTCCACTTTGCCAATAGGCGCAAGTGGAGCCTTTGATGGGTCACGACCGCTTATATCTTCGCGGATGCCGATGTTGGAGGCTCCGTGGTGAAAATGTGGAGCGGACGGAGGTGAGACTTATTACTTCTGGTTAGCCTCGATGTAAGAGATGGCGTCAGCAACGGTCTTGATGCCTTCAGCCTTGTCGTCGGGAATGGTGATGCCGAATTCCTTCTCAAATTCCATGATGAGTTCAACGGTGTCAAGGCTGTCTGCGCCAAGATCTTTGGTGAATTCTGCGGTTTCGGTTACTTCGTTTTCGTCAACACCGAGCTTATCTACGATGATAGCTTTTACTCGAGATGCAATTTCAGACATAGTAGTTAAAAGAGTTTTGATTAGTATTATCGAATTTACGGTGCGGATATGAAATCACATTCGCGGTGCAAAGGTAAGCAAAATTTCTACAATACATGAACTTTTAAACGTATAAAGATGTTAATTAGGCTCCGTTTTCGTGAGAATTGTTCAAAAATACCTGAATTTTGACCTTTATGATGGATTTATTTAACAATGTAGGTGTAAACAAACAGAGTCATGCCGTGTGTTACACATGTATCACCTATCAGATTGTCAATAAATTTATTTGGCAGAGGTGAATTAATTTATCAAATTTGCAGTGAAATTAGAGATAAAATGAAAAGTCTTGTTCTTTTAGCATCGGGAGCCATTCTCGTTGCCGCTGTTGCTACAGGATGTGGTGACGCGAAGAAGAAATCAGTGGGAGATGTGGAGGTTACAAGCTTCCCTGTAAGGGAGGTCATACTGTCGGCCGATAAGAATTTCCGTATTGTGCTTGACGGTGACACCTCATATCTCGACCAGTATGCGTCGATACATTGGCCGGAGGCGTTCGGGGAGTCGGATATAGCTCCGCTGCGTGATTCGTTGATGAGGTATTGTTTCGGCGATTCGGTGTTCTCCTCGCCGGAGGATGCCATCAGGCATTTCGTGAATGATACCACAGTGTTCGGGGAGTCTAACGGCACTGTGAAATTGATGCCTGTGGACTCCCTGCCTGCTCCAAGCGATGGGGTCAGGTGCTATTTTAATAATGTGACGGCGTCTGTGATAGAGTCTGACGAGTCAATGGTGACGTATCAGGTCACGACCTCGGTGTATCTTGGAGGAGCGCACCCTATGACTACTGTCCATCCGTTCACTTACGATCTTGCCGAGGGGCGTGTGCTTGATGTGGGGAATATGTTTACCGCTCAGGGGCGCGATTCTATCATGCCTGTGATAATCAATGCGCTTGCGCGTCAGCTTGATGTCCCGGTGTCAGGGCTTGATCGTGCAGGCATATTCTCGTCACAGCTTACATATCCCGGTCAGCCTTATATTAATAATAATGTGTTGTATTTCCACTACAATCCTTATGACATCGCGCCATATTCTTCAGGAATGATCGATGTGGCTGTGTATCCTTATGAGGTGGAGCGTTTTCTCGCCCCTGGGGTGATAAATCTTTTTGATGTCGGTATATGAAAAGGAAATATTGAGCAAAGAAAATAGATGAAAAAGAATTGGGTAGTAAAAACCTATTTGTTTTTATTTCCCAATTCTTTTTTATGTCTTTAATGGTTGATAGTGCTAATACACTATATATTCACCGGGGTGTGGTACAAACGGTTCCAATTCCCGACCCAGATTATTTCTACGGTAGGTCTTATAGTCTGGCGTAAAATGTAAAACTCTATTGTGGCTATCCGATAAGTATACAGGTTCAAGAGAATCTTCAAACAGGACTACACATAAGATCGAGTTTGGTCTTTTGCGTGTCAACATCTTTCCGTTCGGCATTTTAGTGACAGGGTCGAGAGGCATCAGTTCCATTTCTAAGTAGTCATTTTCGTGTTTCATGAAATGGACTGCAATGGCTTTTTTGTTGATAATAGGATGGTTGTCGGCGATGAAGAAACTGAATATTAACGGCACAAGGGTGTCAATATTTATTTTAGGAGCTATTTCATGTGCCACCTTTTTTGCTGTCTGAATAATTTGAGCCTCTTTTTCGGGCTTAAAATTCATTTTTTTTGACTCTTTATAGGCTGTGTCCTCTCCGTATGTAAAGAATGCAGAGGCCGCGATAGCAAGGATCAGAAAGATATATTTTTTCATGATGACAGGAAAATAATAGGGGTATTAATAAAATTTATATGGGGATCTTTGTCGGGGGCCAAAAACATATGTTGTTGGGAAGTCTGCTTCTGTTTCATAATCATAAGTGCCCCATACGCTGCTATAACTATAGTCAAAAACAAATCCGGGGATATCTAATTTATATGCAAGATTTTCATCCTCCTGTGATGCACCAGTGAGCCGATAGTCCGGTCCGTAATATGGGGGATGACAATGATAAAATGCACATACTTCATATGGGAATAGAGGTTTGCCTAAATTGACATATGCTTCATTCCCAAATGTGAAAGGAACTAAGGGGCCGTAAACCCATTCTCCAATAAAATAAGAATTTGAGCTATGTCTATAATAAATGAAGAAACCGATTTCACGTCGTGAAAAATGAGTCGCATAAGTCAGCATTTCTTTCCATGCATTAAGGGCTTCAAGTATTACTTTCTCAGATTTTAAAATTTCATATATATCCGGATATTCTAAAACCGACATACGTCTACTGGCATCAGTTCTTTCTGAGTTATTTGGATAGAGGTCGTCTTCGGTGCCGTGGCAAGAACTTAATGATAAGAATAGTGCGATTGGTAAGATTTTTGCGGCGTGATATTTAATTTTTTTCATAAAGGCTGGTTGTTTAAGGAGAGATTGATGATGTGTTTTCACGGATAATCAGTCTATATTATAAGATTATGGTTTGGCACTGTTGAGTATTATGAGTGATTGATGTGTTTTGATATGATATTTTTTGATTCTGTTGCAATATAATGGATTATTTTATAAAAAACAAATAAAATGCATATTGTTTAACATTAATTATCAATCTGTATTATTTTTGTGGTGTGATATTAAAATGCGCCCCGGCTCTCTTGGTTGAGGGTCGGGGCGCATGGGGAACTATTGTTCACGAGGAAAGGTTAGGGTAATTCGGGAGCGGCAAATATTACGATACGGTTCCAGTCGTTTGTTGGGTAGATCTGGGTGTCGGAACCGGCGGCTTCGAGGATGAGGCGGCTATCGGAGATTCCATAATCGCCTGTGAGGATGTCGGCGACAGCTTTGGCGCGGCGTTCGGAAAGCTTCATGTTGTAGGCTGCTGAACCGGTGTCCTTGTCGGCGTATCCGCGTACTACTATCTGAGCATTGGGATTTGCTTTCATATATTCGGCAATGTTGTATACATTGACCATCTCCTCGGAGGATACATATGCTGAATTAAGTTTGAAGCGTACAGTGGGGAACAGCGTGGTCGATTCAGCTTCTACGGTCACTGTCTCGGGCACCTCGGGGCATGGCAGCTGTGCTTCTGCTGCGGCAAGGGCTGCTGAGGTGGTGGCGAGTGCCGCACGCAGGTCGTTGACCTGGGCATTAGCCTGAGAGAGAGCGTTCACATAATCGCAAGGATTGTAACGCTGGAATTTAGAGCCGGTGAAGTGGATGATGACGCCACCCACAGCGGCTATATCAAGGTCAAGCGGACGGCCGTAGACGGTGTTGTTGAAGTTGTCGCCATAGAATGTGCTGCGGCCTTCGGCGAAGATGTCGACATAGGGGCTGACGCGGAATCGCAGCTGTATGCCTGCTGATACCGGCATGAGCCACTGGTTGCCCTTGATGTTGCCGTCATTGCTACGGTCGTTGGCAAGGGCATTGTCGCGGTAATGGAACACATATGTGCCGCCAAGGCCGACGAAAGGTACTATGGAGAATGCTCGTGAGGGGTTGTAGCCGGAAATGGAGTTGAGCATGTCCCACATGAAGTCGACATTGAGATTGGCGGTGCGGGCCGATGCCATGGCGTCGCCTCCTTTATAATGCATGGAGCCGTAGAGTGCTGAGAACCGGAATCCGAGATAGGGTGAGATCCAGCGTCCGACACCGAGATTGTAGATGGCTGTTATGTGGCGGTCCTTGGAGCCCCATTCGACTAAGGGCACGCGCATGCCTGCGCCGAGTTGTACATACCAGTTATCGCGCCATGATCCGGGAGTGTAGATGTCTTTGCAGGGAACCTGTTCTACATCGAAAGTGCTCTCTTCGACTACGACAGCTGTCTCCTGAGCGTTTGCGTTGCCGGCAGTCAGTAAGACCCCGCCTAAGGCTGCCAAAAGAAATAGTTGCTTTTTCATTACTCTCATAAAGTTAAATGAAACTTGTGTAGATGTTTTTTAGTCTTTCTAAGTATGATACTTTATGAACTTGTAACGTTAAGCAATCTTTAATTGTTCAAAGGAAAATAAAATTAGGCAGCTGTAGTGTGAGAATTAACAGTGTTGTGTTAAATGTGTTAATTATGAGCTAAAAAAGGTTGCAATAGGGCACAAAAAAAGGGGTAAGCTGACTACATCGCACCGCTACGACCCGATACCGTTGCTTCGATCAAGACCTGGCGGAGTTCTCGGGGAGCTGGTCGTGTAGGACTTACCCGAGTGCAAAGGTACGACTTTTTTCTATTACTGCAAGCATCCTGATCGTCGTTAACATTATTTTGGTTAAAAAGAGGGTTGGCTATATAAAATATGGATGACGCGGTGGGATATATGGAAAGATTTTAGTACTTTTGTGGAAATTTGGAAAAGAATGGCCAGGAACCTTCAACAACGCATTGCCAGACTCCAGTCCAAAGCCTCGTTGCTCACTGACCGCTATAAGGCGGTGAAACGTGCCAAAGAGGAGGTGGAGTCACGAGAAATGCAGCTTCGGGCGGAGGTGGCGCGGCTTCGGCGGGAGATTTCCGTCAAGGATGCCGAGATCGAATGCCTGAAAGTGACATCGGTGCTAACGCCCGATCACAAAGATGTGGAGGTGACAAGGGCATTCCTATCCGAGTTAGTGCGCGAAATCGACAAGTGCATCGCCCAGTTAAGCATCTGATGTCCGAAAAAAAACATAACATATCCATCCATATCGCCGACCTCCCACGCATTCAGCTAAATGTGCCTCTCAGTCAGGAGCCATTGGTGAGAAGAGCCGAAGAAAATATCAACGGATTGTGGAAAAAGTGGAAGGAGAAGGATGAGTTCAGCGACAAGTCATCGGCTGAGATTCTGGCTATGGTGACTTTCAGGTTTGCCCAGTTGTATTATAGCAATCTTGAGGCGGCCGAGAGTCTTGACAGAGTCCTGAACGATCTGGAGCAGGAGTTTGATTACCTGCTTCTTGAAGATGTCGCTCCATAAAGCTGCCCCATGGCTTGGCTTAAAGGCGAAACACACCGGTCCATCACGCACGATTGACTTATTTCTGAAACGAACGCATTCTCTTTGCGGAGATGTCGCTTCCAGGAGGGTCAACACGTGTGTTTTTTATATCTTTATTCATCTTTATTTTACAGTTTAACATTTTTATGATTATTCTACTTTATATCGCCATCGCATTGATCGGAGCCGCTTTGGGTATTGGAATACTCGGAGCCGTGCAGAAGGCTACAGGACGCTCACGTGCAAAGACAATAGTCGAGGACGCTCAGCGCGAGGCGGAAGTCATCATGAAGGACAAGCTTCTTGAGGCTCGCGAGCAGGAGCTGCGTATAAAATCCGATGCCGAGAAGGCTGCCAACCAGCGTCTGTCACGCGTGCAGAGCGAAGAGGCGAAGATTAAGCAGCGTCAGGCTCAGCTCAACCAGCAGCAGAGTGAAAACACCAAAGCCCGCAATGAGATTGACCAGACCCGCCGTGAGCTTGAAGCCCAGGGACAGGCACTCGAAGCAAGAGGTGAAGAGCTGGAGCGTATGCGCAAGTCGGCTCAGGAGACACTTGAACACATCTCGGGACTCTCAAGCGAGGAGGCAAAGGAGAAGCTTATAGAAAGTCTCAAGGATGAGGCAAAGACTGCTGCCGCAGCATATATCCATGACATAATGGACGAGGCGAAGATGACAGCCAACAAGGAGGCTAAGCGTATAGTCGTGCAGTCTATACAGCGTCTTGCCACGGAGACCGCAATAGAGAATTCGGTGACTGTGTTCCATATCGACAGTGATGAGATCAAGGGTCGTATAATCGGTAGAGAGGGTCGTAATATTCGCGCTCTTGAGGCTGCTACCGGCATTGAGATCATCGTGGATGACACCCCCGAGGCGATTGTCCTCTCGGGCTTTGATCCGGTGCGTCGCGAGATAGCGCGCCTCGCCCTTCACCAGCTCGTGGCTGACGGCCGTATTCACCCTGCCCGTATAGAAGAAGTGGTAGGCAAAGTGCGCCGCCAGATTGAGGAGGAGATTGTCGAGACCGGAAAGCGTACAGCCATCGATCTTGGCATCCATGGTCTGCACCCCGATCTGATACGTATGGTGGGCAAGATGAAGTATCGCTCAAGCTATGGTCAGAATCTGTTGCAGCATTCACGTGAGACTGCTAATCTGTGCGCCATCATGGCTTCGGAGCTCGGTCTTAATCCCAAGAAGGCGCGTCGTGCAGGACTTCTGCACGACATAGGCAAGGTGCCTGATGAGGAGCCCGAACTGCCCCATGCACTCCTCGGCATGAAACTCGCCGAGAAATATAAGGAGAAACCTGAAATATGCAATGCCATAGGTGCCCATCATGATGAGATAGAGCAGACATCGCTTCTTGCTCCTATCGTACAGGTGTGTGATGCTATTTCGGGAGCACGTCCCGGAGCGCGTAGAGAGATTGTCGAGGCGTATATCAAACGACTCAATGACCTTGAGCAGCTTGCCCTGTCGTATCCGGGTGTTATAAAGACTTATGCTATCCAGGCTGGTCGTGAACTGCGTGTCATAGTGGGAGCCGACAAGATCGATGATGTAGAGACCGAAAAGCTGTCGGAGGAGATAGCTCGTCGCATCCAGGACGAGATGACCTATCCCGGACAGGTGAAGATCACCGTAATCCGCGAGACTCGTTCGGTAAGTTTTGCAAAATAAGGAGGGTCGGACTGATGGAAGAGAAAGACCGCCGCTGTCCGCGCGGCAAGCTCCATTGTTTCAACTGGCTCGAAGATATCCCGGGAACCTCTACTGAATATGACATTGTCGAGGTCCAGTTCAAGAATACCAGAAAAGGCTATTACCGCAATTCGCTGAACCTTCCTCTTGAGACCGGCGATATGGTTGCGGTGGAGGCTTCTCCGGGTCATGACATAGGCAGTGTAACTCTCACCGGCAAACTTGTGGCACTTCAGATGCGCCGTGCCGGAGTGAAGAATGAGGCGGAGATCAAGAGGGTGTTCCGCAAGGCAAAACCTGCCGACATAGAGAAGTATGAAGAGGCACGCGCTCGTGAGAACGACACTATGATACGTGCCCGCAAGATAGCCGAGTCGCTTAGCCTTAACATGAAGATAGGCGATGTGGAGTATCAGGGCGACGGCAACAAAGCGATATTCTATTATATAGCTGATGAGCGGGTGGATTTCCGTCAGCTCATCAAGGTGCTTGCCGACACGTTCAAGGTGCGTATAGAGATGAAGCAGATAGGCGCGCGTCAGGAGGCGGGGCGTATCGGCGGTATAGGGTCGTGCGGCCGTCCGCTCTGCTGTGCAAGCTGGATGACTAATTTTGTTTCGGTCGGGACCAGTGCGGCACGTTACCAGGACATATCGCTAAATCCTCAGAAGCTTGCCGGGCAGTGTGCAAAGCTCAAATGTTGCCTTAATTTTGAGGTGGACACGTATGTGGAAAGCTCTAGGTTCCTTCCCGAGAAGAATGTACGCCTGGAGACTGCCGATTCCACATACTATCATTTCAAGACCGATATCTTCAAGAAGGAGATAACATATTCTACCGACAAACAGATGGCAGCAAATCTGGTGACCATCGATGCGGAAAGGGCGTTTGAGGTGATAGAGATGAACAAGCGTGGTGAGAAGCCTGTCAAGCTTGAACGTGAAGGCGCGGAGAAGTCCAAGGAGAAAGCCAAGCCGATAGATCTTGCCTCGCAGGATGACTTGACACGCTTTGACAAGAGTAAAAAGAAAAAGAAGAAAAAAAAGTCACAGGGACAGCCCCAGTCTCAGCCACAAAATAATGGCGGGGCGCAGCAGATATCCTCGCAGGGGCAGCAGCCAAAGCAGCAGCCCCAGAAACCGAAACAGCCTCAGTCTGCTCAGTCTCATAAAGATAATCCAGCAGGGCGTCAGCCTCGTCAGGACTTTGTGGATCGAAAGCCGCGTAATGACCGTCAGGGGCAGAAGCCCCAGGCTAAGGAGCGTCAGCAGCCTTCATCTGGGAAACCTAAGGAGCAACAGCCGAAGGATAACCCTGCTCCGAAGCCGAAGGAGCAGGACCAGCCTGCTCAGCGTCCTCAATTGGCAAACCGCGGACCCAAGGCTTTTCGTACACCGGAGCAGCAAGGTGAATGATGTGAACATTTCATTCAAATAATAATTGATAACAGGATCAGTTGCCTTATGAAGAGGCTTATCTATATTATTTCAGCAATCGCCGCCCTCGGAGCGGCGGTTGCTGCGTGTGGGGATGCCGAAAGAGAATATAGCCGTTGGGTTGATATCCCTGCAAAAGGGTGGGCGTATGGCGACACATTGAGGCTTGTGCCTGTTGATACGTCGCTTCACGACAATGACTCGCTTGTGCATCGTGGGCTCCGTCTTGGGCTTACTCACACTAATGATTATCCTTATTCCAATCTTTGGATTGAGGTGACATACCGAGGTGAAAAATTTTCCTATAGAGATACTCTCAACATCACATTGGCGGATGTCTACGGACGATGGATGGGGAGTGGGTTCGGGGCTAATTATCAGCATGAGATAATGCTTAATCCGAGAGCCGATATTGATCTGTCTCGACCGGTATTTGTGCGCCATATAATGCGCGTTGACACTTTGCGCGGTCTTGACCGAGTGGGAGTGTCGGTGCGATGATGTCCGCAGGAAATAGATAAACAGGCACGCCGGGTGAATTTTCACCCGGCGTGCCTATGATTTTTTAATCTCTATTAAAAAATCAGGAGATGAACATCAAATGTTTATCTCCTGATCAGTGCTTGTAGCGAGACCGAGAATTGAACTCGGGACCTCCGGGTTATGAATCCGACGCTCTAACCAACTGAGCTATCTCGCCGTTTTGCGGTGCAAAGTTAGTGATAATATTGAGATTGGCAAAATAATTTCATAAAAAGTTTTCAACATTTTATTTACATTTTGTCAACAAATGCTTTCTGATTAATTGTAGATAAGTGTTGATAACTCTATATGATTTTATTTAATATGCTTGTAAACAGTGTAATATGGTGTTGATAATATCCTAGGGTATTTTTGCAAAAATGTTGATAACTATGTAATGAGTGTTGATGTCTATTTGTGTTGAGGTGGAAATAAAAAGAGCGACATTCTCCCAGGGTTGTCGCAACTTGGGGAATATGTCGCTGTCTTTTACTCAACAATAACATTTTTTTGTCTGCTTACATGTTTGGTTCAATGGGGCAGACCACTATGAGTTTTGTATCCTATGCAAAATTACTATTTAAAATATGAATAGCATATACCTAAAATACATGATTTGTCCGTAAGGTGATGGTGATGTCTAATTGTTATTAGTGATGATCATGCGTTGTCTCTGCTTTTTTTCAATGAGATCTCACTGTATGTTCATACATTTTATATTAATATATGGAGCGACTTTTTTGTGGCAGTATACCCCTTGGAGGGGTCAAAAATAGGTGCAGGAACAGAAAAAATAAAAATATTTGAATTTTTTTGTCAAAATATTTGGAGGATTCAAAAATAGTGCCTACCTTTGCATCGCTTTAAGCAAGAAAGGGCGCTTAGCTCAGCTGGTTCAGAGCATCTGCCTTACAAGCAGAGGGTCGGGGGTTCGAATCCCTCAGCGCCCACCACTCAAAAATCTTTCTTGCTTAGCATGATAAGCCAATCAACTCGGGCGCTTAGCTCAGCTGGTTCAGAGCATCTGCCTTACAAGCAGAGGGTCGGGGGTTCGAATCCCTCAGCGCCCACACCGAGTTCAACGCCGATTCCGTTTAGGGTTTCGGCGTTGATTTTTTTATTAACCAATTCCAACAGATTCATTTATGATTACTCAGGAACAGCTAAAAGAGACTTTTGAACGCAAGCTCGCGTTGAGGAGGTATCTTTGACATCGACAGTAAGAAAATTCAGGTAGAAGAAGAGGAGTTGCGCACCCATGTCCCGGATTTTTGGGAGCATCCCAAAGAAGCTCAGGCGCAGATGAAGAAAATAAAGGACCTTCAAGGGTGGATTGCCGGGTATGAGGCTGTCGACAAGGCTGTCGGTGAGCTTGAGATTGCCTGGGAATTTATCAAGGACGGTCTTATCGAGGAGTCGGAGCTTGATGCGCTGTATGCTCATGCGGTCGCAATCATAGAGGAGCTTGAACTTAAGAACATGCTTCGCCGCGAGGAGGATAAGCTTGGCGTCGTGCTTAAGATAAATTCAGGAGCCGGTGGCACCGAGAGCCAGGATTGGGCACAGATGCTTATGCGTATGTATCTTCGCTGGTGCGAGGATCATCATTACAAGACCTCTATCGCCAATCTGCTTGAGGGGGATGAGGCGGGTATCAAGTCGTGCACCATAAATGTGGAAGGTGATTTCGCTTATGGCTATCTAAAGAGTGAGAACGGCGTGCATCGTCTTGTGCGAGTGTCGCCCTACAATGCGCAGGGCAAGCGTATGACCTCTTTTGCGTCGGTGTTTGTGACGCCTCTTGTCGATGACACCATCGAGGTAAAGGTGGAGCCTGCGCTCCTTTCGTGGGATACGTTCCGCTCTGGAGGCGCAGGAGGGCAGAATGTGAACAAGGTGGAGTCGGGCGTGCGTCTGCGATATCAGTTCACCGACCCTTATACCGGAGAGCATGAGGAGATCTTGATTGAGAATACCGAGACTCGTGACCAGCCCAAGAATAAGGAGAACGCCATGCGTCAGCTTCGGTCGATACTGTATGACAAGGAACTCAAACACAGACTTGAGGAGCAAGCTAAGATAGAAGCTGGCAAGATGAAGATCGAATGGGGCTCGCAGATACGCAGCTACGTGTTTGACGACCGCCGTGTTAAGGATCATCGCACCGGGCATCAGACCGCTGATGTAGGCGGTGTCATGGATGGTGATCTTGATCCGTTCATAAAGGCGTATCTTATGGAGTTTGCCGGCGAGGAGCAATAGCCTCTCCGGAAAGACGATGTGGTCTGATGAAAATTCTATACTTTACTACTACAGGCAATTCCCTTGCCGTGGCGCGAGCTATCGGAGGGGAATTGCTTTCTGTTGTCGGGCTTCTTGTGTCCGGCGTTGGCGGATTGCGCGATGATGATGGTGTGGGGGTGGTGTGTCCGGTGTATTTCGGAGAGCTGCCCTTGCCGGTTTCGGAGCTGCTTTCGAGGATTGTCATTGATGCGCCTTACCGCTTCCTTGTGCTTACCTGCGGCAGCACTCCGGCTATGGCGGTGCGTGCGTCGGGCGGATGGGATTATGTGAGAAGCATACTTATGGTCGACAACTATTTTCCTATGTTTGATGTAGGGGAGCAGATCGCCGGGGTGGGGCGGAAGCGCGTTGATGAACACCTGGCTGAGATCTGTGCGGATATTTCAATGCGGAGGCGTTTTGTTGAATCTCCGACGGTGTTCGGCAGGCTTGCCGGATGGTGGATGCGGTGTTTCCCTTTGCGCTCTGACGCGTATAGGCGATTTTATGTCGAGGATTCCTGTTCGGGGTGCGGCATTTGCGCACGTCTGTGTCCTGTGGGGAATATCGTGCTGCTGAATGGGCGTCCCATGATAGGGGAGGGATGTCTCATCTGTGGGGCATGCTATCATAATTGTCCGTCTGCGGCTGTGCGGTACAATGGCGAAAAGAGCCGGGTGCAGTACCGTCATCCGGGTGTCTCGCTCGTGGATATCATGTCGCAGTCCGGATCGGTCGAAAAAGAGTAAAATATTTTCGGAATTCTTTGGTAATTAGCAAAATAAGTTGTAATTTTGCAACGCCTTTGGAAGAAGTGTGCCGTCGCGACAGCGTTAACTGCTTGACAGTTAGGGGTGTCGAGGCGCAAGGCGCGTGTAAAGGGCAATTGTTAAGAAAATACAGAAATACTAATAACTATAAGTCAAAACAAAAGAAACTAAGATGCCTACTATTCAGCAATTAGTAAGAAAAGGACGTGTGGCTCTTGAGGACAAGAGCAAGTCACCCGCGCTTGATTCATGCCCCCAGCGTCGTGGCGTGTGCGTGCGTGTCTACACTACAACCCCTAAGAAACCTAACTCCGCTATGCGTAAGGTGGCTCGTGTCCGCCTCACCAACGGCAAGGAGGTCAACAGCTACATCCCGGGCGAGGGTCACAACCTCCAGGAGCACTCTATCGTGCTTGTTCGTGGCGGTCGTGTGAAGGACCTTCCCGGTGTGCGTTACCACATCGTTCGCGGCACTCTCGACACATCCGGTGTTAAGGACCGTACACAGCGTCGCTCCAAGTATGGAGCAAAGCGTCCTAAGGCCGCTAAGAAATAATAGCTGACTACTATTATTACAAAAAAAGACGCTCCTTTTCTGAAAATCAACAACATTGAATTAAAAACAGAGTCGTTAACCTCGTTTTTGATTTGATTGGAAGGCTAAATCACAGGTTGAGTAAATGACCAGCTCCCCGGATTGACGGCGGACGGTCGTTGAAGATGAAAGATGCAGCAACCAAGCAACAAAAACAACAATCCAACAACCCAAAATGCGTAAAGCTAAACCTAAGAAGCGGGTGATCCTTCCCGATCCCGTATTCAATGACGTAAGAGTCTCCAAGTTCGTCAACCATCTTATGTACGATGGTAAGAAGAACACCTCATACACCATTTTCTATTCCGCTCTCGAACTCGTGAAGGGCAAGCTCCCCAACGAGGAGAAGACCTCTCTTGAGATATGGAAGAAGGCTCTTGAGAACATCACTCCTACAGTGGAGGTTAAGTCACGCCGTGTAGGTGGCGCAACTTTCCAGGTGCCTACCGAGATCCGTGCTGACCGCAAGGAGTCAATCTCTATGAAGAACCTTATCGCTTATGCACGCAAGCGCGGTGGCAAGACCATGGCTGAGAAGCTGGCTGCCGAAATTGTCGATGCTTTCAATGAGCAGGGCGGCGCATTCAAGCGCAAGGAGGATATGCATAAGATGGCTGAGGCGAACCGTGCCTTCGCTCACTTCCGTTTCTAATACAACCAATTTGACAATTTCGCAAAATGGCTAAAGACGATCAGTTAAAATATACGCGCAATATCGGCATTATGGCTCACATCGATGCCGGCAAGACCACAACTTCCGAGCGTATTCTCTTCTACACAGGTCTTACCCACAAGATCGGTGAGGTTCATGACGGTGCAGCCACCATGGACTGGATGGAGCAGGAGCAGGAGCGCGGTATCACAATTACCTCAGCTGCTACCACTACATTCTGGAAATATGCAGGTGAGCAGTACAAGATCAACCTCATTGACACTCCGGGACACGTTGACTTCACTGTAGAGGTGGAGCGTTCACTCCGTGTGCTCGACGGTGCGGTAGCTGCATTCTGTGCAGTAGGTGGTGTTGAGCCCCAGTCCGAGACCGTATGGCGTCAGGCTGACAAATATAATGTGCCCCGTATCGGTTATGTAAACAAGATGGACCGTTCTGGCGCAAACTTCTTCGAAGTAGTGCGTCAGGTGAAGGAAGTGCTTGGCGCAAATCCTTGCCCCATCGAAATCCCTATCGGTGCAGAAGAGACATTCAAGGGCGTGGTAGACCTTATCAAGATGAAGGCCGTGCTGTGGCACGACGAGACCATGGGTGCTGACTACACTTTTGAGGAGATCCCCGCAGGTCTCGTTGACGAGGCAAACGCATGGCGTGACAAGATGCTTGAGAAGATCGCCGAGTTTGACGATGCCCTTATGGAGAAGTACTTCGACGATCCTTCCACTATCACAGAGGATGAGATTCGCCGTGCTATCCGTAATGCTACTCTCAAGATGGAGATTGTGCCTATGATATGCGGATCTTCATTCAAGAACAAGGGCGTGCAGTATCTTCTTGATTCTGTGTGTGCTTACCTTCCCAGCCCTGTTGATTCAGGTGCGGTTGAGGGCAGCAGCCCCGATGATCCCGACCAGAAGGAGTCCCGTGAGCCTTCAAGCGATGCGCCCATGTGTGCTCTCGCGTTCAAGATCGCTACCGACCCCTATGTAGGTCGTCTCACATTCTTCCGTGTTTACTCCGGCGACGTTGTAGCCGGATCATATGTCCTCAATGCCCGTTCCGGAAAGAAGGAACGTGTGAGCCGTCTGTTCCAGATGCACTCCAACAAGCAGAACGCCAAGGAGCTTATCGGTTGCGGCGATATAGGTGCAGGTGTAGGTTTCAAGGATATCCGTACAGGTGATACCCTTTGCGACGAGAACCATCCCATCGTGCTTGAGGCTATGGAATTCCCCGATCCCGTTATCGGTATCGCTGTAGAGCCTAAGACTCAGAAGGACCTCGACAAACTCGGAGTAGGTCTTCAGAAGCTTGCTGAGGAGGACCCCACCTTCCGCGTAGAGACTAACGAGGAGACCGGTCAGACCGTGATCTCCGGTATGGGTGAGCTTCACCTCGATATCATTATCGACCGTCTCCGTCGCGAGTTCAAGGTAGAGTGCAACCAGGGTCGTCCCCAGGTTACCTATAAGGAATCAATCACCAAGTCAGTTGAGCTTCGTGAGGTATTCAAGAAACAGACCGGTGGTCGCGGTAAGTTTGCCGACATCATCGTGCGTGTTGAGCCTGTTGACGAAGGATTCCAGGGTGGTCTCCAGTTCGTTGACGAGGTAAAGGGTGGTAACATTCCTAAGGAATTCATCCCCTCGATACAGAAGGGCTTCACTGCTGCTATGAAGAACGGTGTTCTTGCCGGATTCCCGGTAGAGCAGCTCAAGGTCACTGTGATCGACGGTTCTTTCCATCCGGTCGACTCCGATCAGCTCTCATTCGAGCTTTGCGCCATCCAGGCATTCAAGAAGGCCTCAGAGAAGGCTGCTCCGGTGCTCCTCGAACCTATCATGAAGATCGAGGTTGTTACCCCCGAGGAATCAATGGGTGACGTTATCTCCGACCTCAACAAGCGTCGTGGCCAGGTAGAAGGCATGGAGAACAGCCGTTCAGGTGCCCGCGTGGTTAAGGCTAAGGCACCTCTCGCCGAGATGTTCGGTTATGTGACAGCCCTCCGTACCATCACTTCAGGTCGTGCTACCTCCACAATGACATTCAGCCACTACGCAGAGGTAAGCAGCTCCATCGCCAAGGCTGTCCTCACCGAATGCCAGGGTCGTGTGGATCTCATAAAGTAACACTTTCATTCAACTAACAATATGGATCAAACAATCAGAATCAAACTTAAGTCCTACGACTACAACCTGGTTGACAAGTCGGCCGAGAAGATTGTGAAGACCGTTAAGGCAACCGGCGCAGTGATCAGCGGGCCTATACCCCTGCCCACACATCGTCGTGTGTTCACCGTCAATCGTTCCACATTCGTCAACAAGAAGTCGCGCGAGCAGTTCCAGCTTTCGAGCTACAAGCGCTTGATTGACATCCACAATTCCACCGGCAAGACAGTCGACGCTCTCATGAAGCTCGAACTTCCCTCAGGTGTGGAAGTGGAAATCAAGGTCTAATATATGAGTAGACCACGGATTTAAGTAAAAACAACAATCACAGTTCACATTTTCTAAATCAAAGAGAAATGCCAGGATTATTAGGAAAGAAAATCGGAATGACATCCGTTTTCAGTGCCGACGGCAAGAACGTGCCGTGCACTGTTATCGAAGTAGGCCCCTGCGTAGTTACTCAAGTGAAAACGGTTGACAAGGACGGCTATGCCGCCGTGCAGCTCGGCTTCGAGGAGAAGAAAGAGAAGCACACAACCAACCCCATGGCCGGTCACTTCAAGAAGGCCGGAGTAGCTCCCCAGCGCCACTTGGCCGAGTTCAAAGGATTTGGCGAAGAAGTAAAGCTCGGTGACACTATCACCGTTGACTTCTTCAGCGAAAACGACTTCGTAGACATCCAGGGAACCTCCAAGGGTAAGGGCTTCCAGGGCGTAGTTAAGCGTCATGGTTTCGGTGGTGTAGGTCAGTCGACCCACGGTCAGCACAACCGCCTCCGTGCCCCCGGTTCTGTAGGTGCCTGCTCATACCCCGCAAAAGTGTTCAAAGGCATGCGCATGGCAGGCCAGATGGGCAATGAGAAGGTTACCGTTCAAAACCTCCGTGTAGTTAAGGTGCTTCCCGAGCACAATGTGCTCCTTATAAAGGGATCTATCCCCGGAAGCAAAGGTTCAATCGTCTTAATTGAGAAATAATGGAAGTCGCAATCTACAATATCAAGGGTGAGGACACCGGTCGCAAGGCTCAGCTCGCCGATGAGGTGTTCGCAATCGATGCCAACGAGCATGCCGTTTATCTCGACGTGAAGCAGTACCTCGCTAACCAGCGTCAGGGTACCCACAAGTCCAAGGAGCGTAGCGAAGTCTCCGGCTCTACCCGTAAGCTCCATAAGCAGAAGGGTGGCGGCGGCAGCCGTATCGGTGACATCAATTCACCCGTACTCGTGGGTGGTGGCCGTGTGTTCGGTCCCCGTCCCCGTGACTATCGTTTCAAGTTGAATAAGAAAGTTAAGTCGCTCGCCCGCAAGAGCGCGCTGACCTACAAAGTACAGGACAACCAGCTTATCGTCATCGAGGACCTCAATTTCGAGGCTCCCAAGACTAAAGATTTTATAAATATTGCTAAAAATCTTAAAGTTGACGGCAAAAAGGTGCTCCTCGTTTTACCTTCTGACAATAAAAACGTAACTTTGTCAGCAAGAAACGTTCCCGACGCCAAGACCATGGTTGCATCGAATCTTAACACCTATGCGATCATGAACTCCAATGCTGTGATCATCACTGAGAGCAGCCTTGATTGTGTGAATAAACTTTAAACCCTCACCAAGAAACTACAGTAAGCAATGGAAATTTCAATCAAACCCATCGTTACCGAGAAGGCGAGCAAGCTCACTGAGAAGCTCAACCGTTATACCTTCATGGTTTCTCCCGAGGCTAACAAGTATCAGATCAAGTCACTCGTCGAGAGCCTTTATGGCGTGAAAGTAACTCGCGTCAACACTATCAATGTCCGTTCCAAGAACAAGTCACGCTGGACCAAGAGCGGTCTCCTTCGCGGTAAGACCGCTGCATGGAAGAAAGCCATCGTAGACCTCGCCGACGGTCAGAACATTGACTTCTACAGCAACATCTAAGAATAACATGGCAGTAAGAAAATTTAAGCCCACTACCCCTGGGCAGCGTCACAAGGTTATCGGTGTTTTCAAAGGTACCATCACTGCTACAACACCGGAAAAATCTCTTACAGTCGGCAAGAAGGCCTCCGGAGGTCGTAACTCCGAAGGTCACCTCACCACCCGCTACCTTGGTGGTGGCCACAAGCGCAAATACCGCTTCATTGACTTTAAGAGAAACAAGGACGGCGTTCCTGCAGTCGTGAAGTCCATCGAGTACGATCCTAACCGTTCGGCTCGTATCGCACTTCTCTACTACAAGGACGGCGCAAAGGCTTATATCATTGCACCCAACGGCTTGAATGTTGGCGACGTGCTCCTGTCAGGTCCCGAGGCCCAGCCCGAGGTAGGCAACTGCCTCCCCTTGGCCAACATCCCTGTAGGCACACTCGTCCACAACATTGAGTTGCGTCCCGGTCAGGGTGCCTTCATGGCACGTTCAGCAGGCACATTCGCTCAGCTGATCTCTCGCGAAGGCACTTATGTAATCGTCAAATTACCTTCAGGCGAGACTCGTAAGATTCTTGCCGAGTGTCGCGCCACCATCGGTGTGGTAGGCAACTCCGAGCATTCGCTCGAACGTTCCGGCAAGGCTGGTCGTTCACGCTGGCTCGGTCGTCGTCCCCGCAACCGCGGCGTAGTCATGAACCCTGTCGATCACCCCATGGGTGGTGGCGAGGGCCGTGCTTCCGGTGGTCATCCCCGCTCACGCAAGGGCCTCTACTCTAAGGGTCTCAAGACTCGTGCACCGAAGAAGCATTCTTCGAAGTACATTATCGAAAGAAGAAAGAAGTAATCTGATTTAAACCAAGCAACATCTCTATGAGTCGTTCATTGAAAAAAGGCCCGTTTATCAGCGTTAAGCTTGAGAAGAAGGTTGCCGCTATGGATGAGACCGGCAAGAAGTCAGTTATCAAGACTTGGAGCCGCGCTTCCATGATCGCCCCCGAATTCGTGGGACACACCTTCGCCGTTCACAACGGAAACAAGTTTATCCCTGTCTACGTTACCGAGAACATGGTTGGCCATAAGCTCGGCGAGTTCGCTCCCACGCGTACTTTCCGTGGTCACTCCGGTAATCGCAAGAAATAATCAAGGGCCCTGATATAAATAATTCATTTGTAAAAAAGAAAAGAATTAAAATAAAATGGGTGTAAGAAAAAGAAATTCAGCCGACCTCAGGAAAGCCGAGCAGAAGAACATCGCGTTCGCAAAGCTGCTCAACATCCCCACTTCTCCCCGCAAGATGCGCCTCGTGGCAGATATGATACGCGGTGTCGAAGTGAACCGCGCTCTCGGCATCCTGAAGTTCTCCAACAAGGAGGCTGCTGCCCGTCTTGAAAAGCTCCTCCGCTCAGCCATCGCAAACTGGGAAGCTAAGAACGAACGTAAAGCCGACGCCGGCGAGCTCTACATCTCTACTATCATGGTAGGATGCGCTCCTATGCTCAAGCGTCTTCGTCCCGCCCCCCAGGGCCGTGGCTACCGCATTCGCAAACGCGCTAATCATGTCACATTGATTGTTGACACAATTGAAAATAAAAACGCTTAACAAATGGGACAGAAAGTAAATCCAATTAGCAATCGCTTGGGAGTTATCCGTGGATGGGACTCTAACTGGTATGGCGGTAAGAAATACGGCGATACTCTGCTCGAGGACTCCAAACTCCGCAAGTATCTTAATGTCCGCCTCGCCAAGTCAAGCGTTTCGCGCATCGTAATCGAGCGCACCATGAAGCTCATCACCATCACAGTATGCACCTCACGTCCGGGTCTTATCATCGGTAAGGGCGGACAGGAAGTCGACAAGCTGAAGGAAGAGCTCAAGAAGATCACTGACAAGGATGTACAGATCAACATCTACGAGGTAAAGCGTCCTGAGCTCGATGCTCAGATCGTCGCTGCCAACATCGCTCGCCAGATCGAGGGCAAGATCGCCTATCGCCGTGCTGTCAAGATGGCTGTCGCCGCTACAATGCGAGCAGGAGCCGAAGGCATCAAGGTTCAGGTGTCAGGCCGTCTCAACGGCGCGGAAATGGCTCGCTCCGAGATGTTCAAGGAAGGTCGTACACCTCTCCACACTCTCCGTGCCGACATTGACTATGCCCTCGTAGAGGCTCATACCAAGGTAGGTGTAGTAGGTGTGAAGGTGTGGATCTGCCGTGGCGAAGTTTACGGCAAGCGTGACCTCGCTCCCCAGTACACCAATCCTCAGAAAGAGTCTCGTGGTGCTCAGGGCTCCGATCGCGCTCCCCGTCGCGGTGGTTTCCGTAAACCCAAAAACAACCGTTAAACCCACCAATTGATTCAACACTACAATGTTACAACCCAAGAAAACCAAATTTCGCCGCGCGCAAAAGGGCCGCATGAAAGGCAATGCGCAGCGTGGCAACCAGTTGGCCTTCGGTTCGTTCGGCATAAAGACCCTCGAATCTAAGTGGATCACCGGTCGTCAGATCGAGGCCGCCCGTATCGCTGTGACACGTTACATGCAGCGTCAAGGTCAGATCTGGATTCGCATATTCCCCGACAAGCCCATCACTAAGAAACCTGCTGAGGTCCGAATGGGTAAGGGTAAAGGTAATCCCGAAGGTTATGTAGCTCCAGTCACCCCCGGACGTGTGATCATCGAAGTCGAGGGTGTATCCTTCGATATCGCCAAGGAAGCTCTCCGCCTTGCAGCACAGAAGCTCCCCGTCACAACCAAGTTCGTCGTTCGTCGCGACTATGACCCAACCCAAAATGTGTAAGCCATCATGAAGACAGAGAAATATACCGAAGTGTCCACCCAGGACCTCCGCGACCGCTTGGCTGAGATGAAGAAGGACTATGCCCAGCTTAAGATCAACCATGCTATCTCGCCCCTCGACAGCCCGGCAAAGATTACACATGCTCGTAAGGCTATCGCCCGCGTTATGACCGAACTGCGCATGCGCGAACTCAATAACAAGTAACTCATCCCTCACCAATGGAAAAGAGAAATTTAAGAAAAGAACGCATTGGGGTTGTTTCCAGCAACAAGGGCGACAAGACCATCACCGTCATGGTGAAATGGAAGGAGAAGCATCCCATCTACGGTAAGTTCGTCAACAAGACTAAGAAATATCATGCCCACGACGAGAAGAACGAATGTTCTATAGGCGATACCGTTCGCCTTATGGAGACTCGCCCCCTCTCCAAGACAAAACGCTGGCGTCTGGTAGAAATCATCGAAAAAGTTAAGTAAGCTATGATACAGTCCGAAAGCCGTTTAACTGTGGCCGACAACAGTGGTGCAAAAGAAGCACTCTGCATCCATGTACTGGGTGGTACCGGCCGTCGCTACGCTTCTGTAGGCGACATCATCGTGGTGTCAGTCAAGAGTGTCATCCCCTCATCAGATGTTAAGAAGGGCACTGTATCAAAGGCAGTCGTTGTACGCACAAAGAAGGAGATCCGTCGTCCCGACGGCTCATACATCCGCTTCGACGATAACGCTTGCGTGCTCCTTAACAATGCCGGTGAGCTCCGTGGAACCCGTATCTTCGGTCCGGTTGCCCGCGAACTTCGCGCCGCCAACCAGATGAAGATCGTGTCACTCGCACCCGAAGTCCTCTAATCATCAATCCCGTCAAATACTTTTAAAGTAATGCATAAGTTACACATCAAAAAAGGCGACGTTGTCTATGTGCTCGCAGGTGAAGACCGCGGCAAAGAGGGCCGTGTGCTTAAGGTCCTCGTGCAGAAGCAGAAGGCAATCGTGGAAGGTGTAAACATGGTTACCAAAGCCACCAAGCCCAACGCTCAGCACCCCCAGGGCGGCCTCGTAAAGAAGGAGGCTCCCATCGCCATCTCCAATATAGCCTTGATCGACCCCAAGTCAGGCAAGCCTACCCGCATAAGCATCCGCCGCGAGAATGGCAAAGTCATCCGCATTTCTAAAAAATCAGGAGAGGAAATTAAGTAATGAGCAACCAGACTGTCAAGAAGGACTATCAGGAACGTATCGTTCCCGCCCTCACAGAGAAGTTTAGCTACACCACACCTATGCAGGTGCCCAGGTTGAAGAAGATCGTCATCAACCAGGGTCTCGGTGCAGCTACCCAGGATAAGAAACTCATCGAGACCGCCATCAACGAGATCACTGCCATCACTGGTCAGAAGGCTGTTGCAACCCTTTCCCGCAAGGACATCTCGAACTTCAAGGTTCGTAAGAAGATGCCGATCGGTGTCATGGTGACTCTCCGTCGCGACAAGATGTACGAGTTCCTTGAAAGACTCGTGCGCGTGGCTCTGCCTCGTATCCGCGACTTCAAGGGTATCGAGAGCAAGCTCGACGGCCGTGGTAACTACACCCTCGGTATCACTGAGCAGATTATCTTCCCCGAGATCAATATCGACAACATCAACAAGCTCATGGGTATGAACATCACTTTCGTGACATCGGCCAACACCGACGAAGAGGGTTATGCTCTGCTCAAAGAATTTGGTCTCCCTTTCAAGAACGCTAAAAACTAAGCATCCCTTATGGCTAAAGAATCAATGAAGGCCCGCGAAGTGAAGCGCGCCCGTCTTGCCGCAAAGTACGCTGCAAAGCGTGCCGAGCTCAAGAAGATTGTTAATTCCGGTGTCGACGAGGAGAACCGTGCTGAAGCCTACGAGGCAGCACAGAAACTTCAGTCGCTCCCCAAGAACAGCAATCCTATCCGCCTCCACAACCGCTGCTCCATCACAGGCCGTCCCAAAGGATATATCCGTCAGTTCGGCATCTCTCGTATTCAGTTCCGTGAGATGGCTTCTGCAGGACTCATCCCTGGCGTCAAGAAAGCATCCTGGTAAAAAGATCCTTCCCTATGAGGCGGCGGCGTGACACTCACTTTCACAGGTGCATGTCCCACCTCCGCTCTTAGGTCCATCAAGCCCGAGAGTCGACGGCCCGAGAGTCGTTACCTCTAAGCAGCAACAGCAGTGAGCATATCGGTCGCCCTGAAAATGGCAGGCCTCCTCACCACTCACAGCAGCTGCGGCCGCTCGACACCCACAGGCTTTAGTGCAAAACAATAATCCGGCAAAGACAGCGTTCTATATCCGGACTCTTCTCCTCCCGCTCTGACAATTCACAGTGAGTATTAAATATTGTTGGGACACTCCCAATCAATTTAAACATTTTTACAAATGACTGATCCTATCGCAGATTATCTGACAAGATTGAGGAACGCAATCAAGGCTAACCACCGTGTGGTCGAGATCCCTGCCTCAAACTTGAAGAAGGAGATCACTAAGATCCTCTTCGACCAAGGCTACATCCTCAACTACAAGTTCGAGGAAGGCGAAAATCCCGCAGGCATCATTAAGATTGCCCTCAAGTACGACCCCATCGACAAGGTCAACGCTATCAAAGACCTCCAGCGCGTGTCGCGTCCGGGTCTCCGCCGTTACACCGGCTATAAGGATATGCCCCGTGTGCTGAACGGACTTGGCATCGCCATCCTTTCAACATCCAAGGGAGTTATGACTAACAAGAAGGCCCGCGACCTTAAGATTGGTGGCGAGGTCCTTTGCTACGTTTACTAATCAAAATAGGAGGAATATAATATGTCACGTATAGGTAAAGCTCCCATTGAGATTCCCGCCGGTGTAACAGTCACCGTCGACAAGGACAACGTAGTAACAGTTAAGGGCCCCAAGGGCACCCTCTCACAGAAGGTGAACCCCGACCTCAAGGTCAGCGTAGAGGATGGTCACGTAGCAGTGACACGCCCCTCTGACGACCGCGAGCACCGCGCCCAGCACGGTCTCTTCCGCGCTCTCATCCACAACATGGTTGTAGGTGTATCCACCGGCTATCGCAAAGAAATGGAACTCGTAGGCGTAGGTTACCGCGCAGCTTCCAACGGCCAGGTGCTTGAGCTCTCGCTCGGCTTCTCCCACGCCATCTATATAAAGCTTCCCCCAGAAATCAAGGTTGAAGCAAAGACCGAGCGCAACAAGAACCCGCTTATCATCCTTGAGAGCGATGACAAGCAGCTCCTCGGTCAAGTGTGCGCCAAGATTCGTTCACTCCGCAAGCCTGAGCCTTACAAGGGCAAAGGTATCAAGTTCGTGGGCGAAGTTATCCGTCGCAAGTCTGGTAAGTCAGCAAGCGCTAAATAATTATAACGTCTACAACTATGGTTACAAAGATACAGCGTAGAAACAAAATCAAGGTCCGCATCCGCGGCAAGATTTCCGGCACCGCAGCACGTCCTCGTATGTCGGTGTTCCGCAGCAACAAGCAGATTTACGTTCAGCTCATCGATGACCTCGCAGGCAAGACCATTTGCGCTACCTCGTCCAAGGGCATTGAAGAGGGCACTAAGTGCGAAATCGCGGCTAAGGTAGGTGAGGATATCGCCAAGAAAGCTGTTGCCGCAGGCATCTCTGAAGTCGTTTTTGACCGCAACGGATACCTCTTCCACGGTCGTGTTAAATCTCTGGCTGACGCCGCTCGCAATGGCGGTCTCAAATTCTAAATCACTATGGCATTAAAGAATAATAAAGTTAAGTCCACAGGCGATCTTGAGCTCCACGACCGTCTCGTTGCCATCAACCGCGTCACCAAGGTTACCAAGGGTGGTCGCACCTTCACTTTCGCAGCCATCGTAGTTGTTGGTAACGAAAATGGCATCGTAGGCTGGGGTCTCGGCAAAGCCAATGAAGTTCAGGCAGCTATCGCCAAGGGCGTAGAGGCAGCCAAGAAGAATCTCATCAAGGTGCCCGTTCACCGCGGCACTATACCTCACGAGCAGGAAGCCAAGTTTGGCGGATCTCTCGTGATCCTCAAGCCCGCAAGCCACGGTACCGGTGTTAAGGCCGGTGGTGCTATGCGTGCCGTTCTTGAGAGCGTGGGTATCACCGACGTGCTTTGCAAGTCAAAGGGTTCTTCCAACCCCCACAATCTCGTGAAGGCAACCATCGCAGCTCTCGGTGAGCTCCGCTCTCCCGCTCAGGTTGCCCAGAATCGCGGCATCTCAGTTGACAAAGTGTTTAACGGCTAATCTTCACCAATCGCAATGGCAAAAATCAAAATCACCCAGATTAAGAGCCGCATCAACGCTCCTGCCGTGCAGAAGCGCACTCTTGATGCCCTCGGTTTGAAGAAAATGCATCACTCGGTGGTCCTTGAGGACACTCCTTCAGTGATGGGTATGGTTAAAGCAGTGCATCACTTGGTTGAAGTGACCAATGCCTAATCTCTAAAACTTTTACACTACTATGGATTTAAGCAATCTGAAACCAGCTGTAGGTTCCGTACATACTAAGACACGCATTGGTCGTGGTCCCGGTTCCGGTAAGGGTGGAACATCTACCCGCGGTCACAAGGGCGCAAAGTCGCGTTCAGGCTACAGCCGCAAGATCGGTTTTGAAGGTGGTCAGATGCCCCTTCAGCGTCGTCTCCCCAAATTCGGCTTCAAGCCCCTTCAGCGCACTGAATACAAGGCTATCAATCTCTCGGATCTTGAGACACTCGCCGCTTCAGCTAATCTTGACAAGATCACTCCCGCAGAGCTCATCGCCGCAGGTATGGTCAACGGCAAGCAGCCGGTCAAGATCCTTGCAAACGGCACACTCACAAAGAAACTTGAGGTTGTTGCCAACGCTTTCTCAGCAACAGCAGAGAAAGCTATCACCGAGCTCGGTGGCACCGTAACTAAAATCTAATAACCTTTCCCCTCGCAATGAGATTTATTCAGACAATCCGTAACATTTGGACCATTGAGGAGCTCAGGAAGCGCATTCTTGTGACCCTTATGCTGGTGCTCGTTTACCGACTCGGCTGTTACGTGGTTCTCCCAGGCATCTCGCCTGAGGACCTCGATGCCCTGTCCAACTTCACCAACAAGAGCGGTCTCATGCAGTTGCTCGACATGTTCTCGGGCGGTGCGTTCTCCCAGGCATCCATCTTTGCCCTCGGTATCATGCCTTACATCACTGCATCCATCGTGATACAGCTTCTTGGCATGGTGCTCCCTTCTTTCCAGAAGATGCAGCGCGAGGGTGAGAGCGGACGTCAGAAGCTCAGCCAGTACACACGTTATTTGACTGTGCTTATTCTGCTTCTCCAGGGTCCCGCATATCTCGTAAATCTCCAGGTCCAGGTGAGTGCCGCCACAGGCGGTGCCCACATGGGCTTTTGGACGATTGCGTTCCTTACGGTCATCCTTGCTGCCGGCTCCATGTTCATCATGTGGCTTGGTGAGAGGATTACCGACCGAGGCATAGGCAATGGTATCTCCTTTATCATCCTGGTAGGTATCATCGCTCGTCTCCCGGGAGCGTTGTTCTACGAGTTTACAAGCCGTCTGCCGGGAGCCACCGGCAGTCAGGGCGGTCTCATCATGTTTGTGGTTGAGATCATCCTCCTTTTCGCAGTTACGGTAGGTGCAGTGCTTCTCGTGCAGGGTACCCGCAAGGTGCCCGTGCAGTATGCCAAGCGCATCGTCGGTAACCGCCAGTACGGAGGTGCCCGCCAGTACATCCCATTGAAGGTCAACGCAGCCGGCGTGATGCCCATCATCTTCGCCCAGGCCATTATGTTCATTCCCATCACTCTTGCCGGATTCGGCGGTTCTGAGGGTACGAGCGGCTTCTATGCAGCGTTCTCCGATATAAACGGATTCTGGTACAACCTTGTTTACTTCATCCTCATTGTTGCGTTCACTTACTTCTATACCGCCATCACAGTGCGTCCCACTCAGATGGCTGAGGACATGAAGCGCAACAACGGATTCATCCCCGGTGTGAAGCCCGGAAAGAAAACCGCAGAGTATCTTGACTCCATCATGTCCCGCATCACTCTTCCCGGTTCACTCTTCCTCGGCATCGTAGCCATCCTCCCCGCCTTTGCGCGTTTCTTCGGCATCAGCCAGAACTTCGCACAGTTCTTCGGAGGAACATCGCTGCTCATTCTTGTCGGCGTAGTGCTCGACACCCTTCAGCAGATCGAGAGCCACCTCATGATGCATCATTACGACGGTCTCATGAAGGACGGCAAGATCAAGGGTCGCACCACCGGTTCAGCTTATTGATCCCTTCTCAATCGGAATCGCAGATATTGATTAATGATTTATCTTAAGACACCCGAAGAAATCGAGAAAATGCAAGCGGCATGCACGCTCGTGAGCCGCACACTTGGCGAGGTAGCCAAGTGTGTGGCTCCCGGCGTGACTACCCGTCATCTTGACAACATTGCGCGTGAATTCATGCGCGACAATGGCGGTAAGCCAGCCTGTCTCGGTTACGGAGGTTTCCCCGGCACACTGTGTATCGAAGTCAATGACACTGTGGTCCACGGATTCCCCTCAGGCTACGAGTTGCGTGAGGGCGATATCATCGGCATAGACACCGTGGTAGAGCTCGACGGCTACAATGGCGATATGTGTTACACATTCCCGGTGGGGGAGGTTGCCCCTGAAGTGATGTCGCTGATGCGCACCACCAAGGAATCTCTCTACAAAGGCATCGAGGCAGCACAGGAAGGACGTCGCATAGGTGATATCGCCAATGCTGTCCAGACTTACTGTGAGAAACGTGGCTATTCCGTGGTCCGCGAGATGTGCGGTCACGGCATAGGACGCAAGATGCATGAGGACCCAGAAGTGCCCAACTATGGACGCCGCGGATGCGGACCAGTCCTGAAGAAAGGCATGTGCATTTGCATTGAGCCCATGATCAATCTCGGGAGCCGTAACATTGTTATATCGCAGGACGGTTGGCAGTGCCGCACCAAGGACCGGAAACCGTCTGCGCATTACGAGCACACGCTCGTGATAGAGCCTGAGGGTCCACGTATCCTTACCACCTTCGATTATGTGCAGGAAGCACTCGGGGAACGATTTATCTGATCATCAATATCTAAATTATTACCATACAAATGGCAAAACAAGCTGCAATCGAATTAGACGGAACCATCGTCGAGGCATTGTCAAACGCAATGTTCCGCGTCGAACTGGAAAACGGGCACGAAATCACTGCCCACATTTCAGGCAAGATGCGCATGCATTACATCAAGATTCTTCCCGGCGACAAGGTCAAGGTGGAGATGTCACCTTACGACCTCTCCAAAGGCCGCATAGCCTTCCGCTACAAATAAGCAATAAACAAAATCAATCACACTCTCAAAGTATATTTCGAAATGAAAGTTAGAGCTTCAGTGAAGAAGCGCACTCCCGAGGATAAGATCGTGCGCCGCAAAGGACGTCTTTACGTTATCAACAAGAAAAATCCTAAAAACAAGCAGCGTCAAGGCTAATTTTGCAATCAACTATTAACGGGTATAAAACGCAGGCTCAAATTAGTTAAATTGTTCTAACGATTTCTAATTTGTGTTGCGTTTGGCTCGTTTAGTCTGAATCTATGCGAAAATAGTTGTAACTTTGCACAAAAAATTTAAGTCAACTTAATTATATGGCAGTTAGAATCGTGGGAGTTGACCTCCCCCAGAACAAAAGAGGTGAAATCGCCCTGACCTATATCTTTGGTATCGGTCGCAGTGCTGCTAAGAACATCCTCGACAAGGCCGGCATTGATGTCAACATCAAGGTCAAGGATTGGAGCGATGATCAGGCAGCCAAGGTGCGTGAAGTAATCGGAGCCGATTACAAGGTAGAGGGTGACCTCCGCAGCGAAATCCAGCTCAACATCAAGCGTCTTATGGACATCGGTTGCTACCGTGGCATCCGTCACCGTAACGGTCTCCCCGTTCGCGGTCAGAGCACCAAGAACAATGCACGTACCCGCAAGGGCCGTAAAAAGACAGTCGCTAACAAGAAGAAAGCTACTAAATAATAACAGAATATGGCAAAGAAGACAGTCGCCGCTAAGAAGAGAAACGTCAAGGTTGACGCTGCTGGTCAGCTGCACGTTCACTCATCTTTCAACAACATCATCGTGTGCTTAGCCAATTCAGAGGGTCAGGTAATCTCCTGGTCATCTGCCGGCAAGATGGGCTTCCGTGGCTCTAAGAAGAACACTCCTTACGCTGCTCAGATGGCAGCTCAGGACTGCGCCAAAGTTGCTTACGACCTGGGTCTCCGCAAGGTGAAGGCTTATGTTAAGGGTCCCGGCAACGGACGTGAATCAGCAATCCGCACCATTCACGGTGCTGGCATCGAAGTTACCGAAATCGTTGACGTAACCCCGCTGCCCCACAACGGTTGCCGTCCTCCCAAGCGTCGTCGCGTATAATCTCTTCAGGGAGTCAATTCATCAGTTAACACTACCACTTCCGCGCCGACCGCACCACCGCCTGCTGGCGGTCAACGGTACACCACTCTCCTCAGCGGCTGCATCCAAGACCATGCCCCGTGAAATAGACCACATCATATCACCTCTCTGTGGTCGCGGCTGTCACTTAGAGGCATAGGTTGGAGCTCCGGGATACACTATCCAGACATCAGCGGTCAGCGCAACACCAAAATTAAACATTCAACAAAAATGGCAAGATACACAGGTCCCCGCACCAAGATCGCCCGTAAGTTCGGCGAACCCATCTTCGGCGAAGACAAGGTACTCGCAAAGAAGAACTATGCCCCGGGACAGCATGGCCTTAACAAGCGTCGCAAGACATCTGAGTATGGTGTCCAGCTCCGCGAGAAGCAGAAGGCTAAGTACACCTATGGCGTGCTTGAGAAGCAGTTCCACAATCTTTTCGTGGCAGCATCACGCGCTAAAGGTATCACCGGTGAGATCCTTCTCCAGCTCCTTGAAGGCCGTCTCGACAATGTAGTGTACCGTCTCGGTATCGCTCCCACACGCGCAGCTGCCCGCCAGCTCGTGCTCCATCGCCACATCGTGGTAAACGGCAAGGTAGTCAACATTGCTTCCTACGCTGTTAAGCCCGGCGACGTTATCGGTGTGCGTGAAAAATCCAAGTCACTTGAAGTAATTTCCGACGCACTCGCCGGATTCAACCACAGCAAATACCCCTGGCTCGAATGGGATGAGAACGTTAAGGCTGGCAAGTTCCTCCACGTTCCTGCCCGCGAGGACATCCCCGAGAACATCAAAGAGCAGCTTATCGTCGAGTTGTATTCTAAATAATCATTAAATTAAGATCCATGGCTATATTAGCATTCCAAAAACCTGACAAAGTCCTAATGTTGGAAGCCGATAACCACTTCGGTAAATTTGAGTTTAAGCCATTGGAGCCGGGTTATGGTATCACCATAGGTAACGCCCTTCGTCGTATCCTCCTCTCCTCTCTCGAAGGCTTCGCTATATCGTCGATCCGCATCGACGGCGTGCGCCACGAGTTTGACACTATCCCCGGTGTCAAGGAAGATGTGACCAACATCATCCTTAACCTCAAAAAAGTCAATCTCAAGCAGACAGTTGAAGAGACCGAGTTTGAGAAAGCATCCATCACTGTGTCAGGTAAGGAAGAGTTCACAGCCGGTGACATCGGCAAAGTCCTCTCAGGATTCGAAATCCTGAACCCCGACCTTGTCATCTGCCATTTGGATCCGAGCGCAAGCTTCACCATCGACCTCACTATCAATAAGGGCCGCGGATGGGTTCCCGCTGAGGAGAACCAGACTCCCAATGATGCCATCGATGTAATCGCCATCGACTCCATCTATACCCCTATCAAGAATGTGAAGTACACCGTGGAGAACTTCCGCGTTGATCAAAAGACTGACTACGACAAGCTCACTCTCGAAATTACAACCGACGGATCCATCCTTCCCAAAGATGCTCTGAAGGAGGCCGCAAAGATCCTTATTTACCATTTCATGCTCTTCTCTGACGAGAAAATCACTCTTGAGACCGATGAGCAGGACGGTGAAGAGGAATTTGATGAAGAAGTGCTCCACATGCGACAGCTTCTCAAATCGAAGCTGGTCGACATGGACCTCTCAGTTCGTGCGCTTAACTGCTTGAAGAGTGCTGAGGTCGAGACCCTTGGCGAACTTGTTGTCTTCAACAAGGTTGACCTCCTCAAGTTCCGCAACTTCGGTAAGAAGTCGCTCACTGAGCTTGACGAACTCCTTGCCAACCTCAACCTCTCCTTCGGGATGGATATCTCCAAATATAAACTTGATAAAGAGTAACTACTACGATGAGACATAATAAGAAATTCAACCATCTCAGCCGCAAGAAGGCTCATCGCGACTCGCTGCTCGCCAATATGACGATCTCGCTGATCATGCACAAGCGCATTTTCACGACTCTCGCCAAGGCTAAAGCCCTGCGCATGTATGCTGAGCCCCTCATCAACCGTGCTAAGCAGGACAGCACTGCCAACCGTCGTGTTGTCTTTGCCGAACTTCAGAACAAGGAGGCAGTGACCGAGCTCTTCCGCGAAATCGCTCAGAAGATCGCTAACCGCCCCGGCGGCTACACACGTATCCTCAAGACTGGCAACCGTCTTGGTGACAACGCCAAGACCTGCTTCATCGAGCTCGTTGACTACAACGAAAACATGCTCAATGACAAGCCTGCCAAAAAGACTGCTCGCACCCGTCGTTCACGTAAGGGTTCAAAGGCAGCTGAGGCTCCCGCAGCGGAAAACACCGCAGCAGAAGCTCCCGCAGCTGAGTAATTCACAGGCTGTAATATCTTACATAAGATATATAACGAAAAGTCCATTCCGGCTCGATGTCCGTAGCCGAAATGGACTTTCTTCGTATATCTGTCTTGGCGGGATTATTAACCATTCAGTATATCATCCGTCCGTATGTCTAATATACCAATCACATCTGGAGAGAAACGTGGTCTCATCGTGCTTATAGCAGTCCTCCTCATCGTCACACTTATTCTTACCTGGCGCAGTTGCATGGTAAGTGGTGACGCTTTCTGCAATACGGATTGTAAAGATAGAGTGAAGCATCACACTTCTGAGGTGTACGACTCTGCAGTGACGGTAAGTCCAGAACTTGTCGATGACCGTTCCAGAGGATCGGGCGGTAACAAGCGCAAGAGGAAAGTGTCTTCATCCGCTTCATCCGCACCTCCTGTGACACGCAGCCCACGTGATGAGCGTGTTAACTGACCATTGAACACACACAGCCCCTGCCGGTTTTATCTCTCCGGCAGGGGCTGTCCTGTATTGTGGAAGTGCTGATTATTTGTTATCAGAGGTCGCGCAGGTCAGGTTCGTTCTCAATAGACACTGGTATGTCTGTATTGACATTCTTTGAGCCTATTACCGCGTAATATAATATGTAGACGAGCATTGCAAGGACAAGCCAGTAGCTGTTCACATATCCTACGTTGCGTCCTATCCAGTCCTGGATAAACGGCATGATGCCGCCGCCTACCACCATCATCATGAATAGACCGGAAGCCTTGGCTGTGTATTTGCCCAGGCCCTCAGTGGCAAGATTGAAGATGCCTCCCCACATTACCGATGTGCAGAGTCCGCAGAGGAATAGGAACAGACACTTCATCGGAACCTCGCCGCTGTAGATGTTGAGCATTTCGATTTCAGGGGATTTGAAGGTGATGCTCTCAGGCAGGAAGATTGCAATAAGCACAAGCACTATGGCTACAGCTGAAACTGTTATAAGCTGGGTGCGGGTGGATATTTTGCCGCTGATTATAGAGCTGAGGAAACGTCCGACGAGCATCATGAGCCAATAGAGAGCAGCGAGCGAGCCAGCTACTGCTGCGGCACCCTCGAAGTTTTCACGGCTTATCCATGCGTTCATCTCACCGGGTATGCCGATCTCGATACCTACATAGAAGAAGATTGCGATAATGCCGAGCATGCAGTGACGGAAGGCGAGGGGGCTGTGCTCATATTTCACATTGCTCAAGTTGGCCTGTGGCTCTTGCAGCTTGACAAATGAAATGACTATGAATGCTGCCACGAATATCACGATGCCTGTCACAACAAGAGGAGCGACTGATGCCATGGTGGTCTCTTTGGTCAGGGTTCCGACAAGCACGCCCACCATCATGGGGGTAAGAGTGCCTGCAAGAGAGTTGAGTGCGCCTCCGGTCTGGATAAGCTGGTTGCCTTTGTTGCCACCACCTCCGAGAAGGTTGAGCATGGGATTTACAACGGTGTTGAGCATACATACACACACACCGCACACGAGCGCGCCCAACAGATAGATAAATAGGTTGAGAGTGGTCGGAGCCTCGCCGCCTATCACGATGATGTTGTCGCCTACAACGCTTGACAGGAGCTGGATGCCGAGACCGATCGCACCGACTGCAAGGGCAATCAGGGTTGTCTTCTTATAGCCGTAACGGATGAGCATGTTTCCTGCCGGAATGCCCATGAATAGATAGGCAGTAAAGTTCATGAGGTTACCTGCCATGCCTGCCCACGCATATCTGAATCCCCAGATATTGCCGAATGGGGCCGCCATGTTGGTAACAAACGAAATCATCGCGAACACGAAAAACATCGTCACGATTGCCACGGTGTTACCGTTCTTTTTAACGGAAGTTTCCATTGCTTGTTGTTTAAGATAAGAATTAGATATTGTATTAGAAATTTGTAACCTGTCTGTGCCGTCGGTTTGGGATATGGATCGTAGGGTTGGTGTGTGCGTGGTGACACGCGACGGTTTGGAAATTTGCTATGTTATATTTCAAGGCAAAGATAGTAAAATTTTTTATCTTGGATGTATCATTCATAGATTAAATGCGCTCAAACTGTGTAAAATGATTAATAAATGTGGGCAAATTAAATTTTTTATTCGTATATTTGCCGTTACCTACTAATCATCATTCTAAGATACCTTGACTATCACATGAGCAGCTTATTGTAGGAAATACACTATTTAAACTCATCATATAATTATTACATGAATCTCACAGCTGTAAATCATGCGGCGGACAATATCCGAGTCCTTGCCGCGTCAATGGTTGAGAAAGCCAAGTCCGGACATCCCGGAGGTGCCATGGGTGGTGCCGACTTTGTCAACGTGCTTTATTCACAGTTCCTCATCACCGATCCGGACGACGGCAAGTGGCTTGGACGTGACCGATTCTTCCTTGATCCCGGTCATATGTCACCTATGCTCTACAGTGTCCTCGCTCTGTTCGGACATTATACTATCGACGAACTTCAGCAGTTCCGTCAGTGGGGCTCTCCGACGCCAGGCCATCCCGAGCTTCACCCCGAGCGTGGAGTGGAGAACACTTCCGGGCCTCTTGGCCAGGGTCATACTATGGCTGTAGGCTGCGCTATCGCTGAGCGTTTCCTTGCAGCCCGTTTCGGCGAGTGGCTGAGCCACAAGACATATGCTTTCATTTCCGATGGCGGTATTCAGGAGGAGATATCCCAGGGCGCAGGCCGTCTGGCCGGACATCTCGGTCTCAGCAACCTTATAATGTTCTATGACAGCAATAAGGTGCAGCTCTCCACTATGGTCAATGAGGTCGACGACGAGGATGTAGCTGCGAAGTATCGTGCATGGGGATGGAATGTGCTTGAGTGTAACGGCAATGATCCGGAAGAGATCGCAAAGGCGATTGCCGAGGCTCAGGGCGAGAAGGAACGTCCCACCATCATCATAGGTCACACTGTGATGGGCAGAGGGTGTGTGAAGGCCGACGGATCTTGCTTCGAGGGACAGTGCTCTACTCACGGCCAGCCCCTCAGCGCATCGGGTGCCGACTATGCTGCCACTATGAGAAATCTTGGTGCCGATCCCGAGAATCCATGGGTTATATTCGAGGATGTGAAGGCTCTTTATGAGGCTCGTCGTGAACAGCTCCGTGAGATTGTAAAGACTCGCCGTGCCGAACAGGCCGCATGGGAAGCTGCCAATCCCGAACTTGCCAAGGAACTTAATGCGTTCCTCAACAATAAGCTTCCCGAAATTGACTGGGCAGCCATTCCGCACAAGCCTAATGTCGCAAGTCGTCAGGCATCGGCCGATGTGCTCGGAGTGCTTGCCGAGAAAGTCAATAATATGATCGTGTCGTCAGCCGACCTTGCCAACTCTGACAAGACCGATGCATTCCTTAAGAAGACCCATCCTTTCGTCAAGGGTGATTTCTCAGGTGCTTTCCTCCATGCAGGTGTCACCGAGCTCACCATGGCATCAGTAATGAACGGTATCGCTCTGCACGGAGGTGTCATCGGAGCATGCGGCACATTCTTTGTGTTCTCCGATTATATGAAGCCCGCTGTACGTATGGCTGCTCTCATGGAGCTCCCTGTGAAATACATCTGGACACATGATGCGTTCCGTGTAGGTGAGGATGGTCCCACTCATGAGCCGGTTGAGCAGGAAGCTCAGATCCGTCTTATGGAGGAGCTCCGCAATCTCAGCGGCAAGCCTTCGATGCTCGTGCTCCGTCCCGCCGATGCGGCCGAGACTTCGGTGGCCTGGGAGATGGCAATGGAGAATTTCGAGACACCATCAGCTCTCGTACTCTCACGTCAGAATCTTCCCGATCTTCCTGCTGCGTCAGGCAACCGTTTTGCCGAGGCTGAGACCGGATGCCGTCGTGGCGGATATGTTGTGGTCGATGAGCAGCAGCCCGATGTGATCCTTGTTGCAAACGGATCGGAGGTTTCACTCCTGTGTGACGTTGCAGCTGGTATTGCAGAGCAGGGTTTGAAGGCACGTGTGGTATCAGTTCCTTCGATCGGTCTGTTCAACAATCAGCCTGTTGAATACCGTCAGGCGGTCCTTACCCCCGGTGTGCCTGCTTTCGGTCTCACTGCCGGCCTTCCATCCACGCTCCGTGGAGTGGTTGGTTCCGATGGAGAGGTGTTCGGTCTCGATCATTTCGGTGCGTCTGCCCCCTACAAGGTGCTTGATGAGAAATTCGGGTTTACAGTAGATGCTGTAAAAGGACGCGTACTTGCATTCCTCGGCAAGTAGTAACGTAAGATATCGCATGATGTGCTGAGCATTGTAGGTTCAGGCATATCATAAAACAGTGGCTCCGAAGGTCGTTTTTGCTTCGGGGTCACTAATTTTTGTCCTCAAATTCGTCCAAAAGGCATATTTTTAGTGCATATTAAAGCTTTTTTTGCTAAATTTTAGATTATTCGGAAAATTTGTTATAACTTTGACCCGAAATTCTGCTTGACAATGTGCAGTCATATCAAATGTCTCAATCTGACTGCTTGAAGATGGTTCAATATTCATAGTTATCAAAATAACATAGACAATAAATTTCAACTATTTTCCAATAATTAATTATTTATGAAAAAGAGTATCCTTCTTGGCTTCGTAGCCGCTCTCTTTATGGGCCAAAGCGCAATGGCTCAGAGTGCACAGGAGATCACTTACGTTGAGGATCCTGCTCAGGGCTATCTTTTCAACAGCTTCTCCAGCAACTGGTTCGTATCTGCTGAAGGTGGTATCAACTACTATTTTAACAGCAACAACACCAAGCGTGATTTCTTTGACCGTTTCTCACCCAACGCCGGACTTTGGGTAGGTAAGTGGTTCTCACCCATCGTAGGTCTTCGTGCCGGTTTCAATTTCACTCAGGTAAAGGGCCTCAGCAATGACGGTGGCGTAGGTTACTATGGCGATTTCCGTGACGGAAATGTTGATTATGCTAAGTACAAGCGTAACGAATTCGGAGCTCACCTTCAGGCAATGTTGAACCTCACCAACTGGTGGTGTGGCTATCGTGCTGACCGTGTATACAACGGCATCATCTATGCAGGTGCAGGCTACAACTGGCAGACTGTTCCCAGCTGGACAGCTAACGGACGTCGTGACGGATGGCACCACGGCAGCGATGACAACCTCACCGCAAGCGCAGGTCTTATCAACAACTTCCGTGTAAGCGACCATGTAGGTCTTTACCTCGACCTCCGTGCCATGCTCCTTACCGATGAGTACAGGTATTCTGCTCCCCGCAAGAGCAACATAGATCTTCAGGCTTATGTAGGTGTTACTTACAACTTCAACAAGTCAACCTGGAGCGCACCTATCGTTCCCGTTATCCCCGAAATTCCCAACTGCGACGAGGTTGAGGCTCGCCTCCAGGCTGCCAACGGCCGCATCGCCGACCTTGAGCGTCAGCTCCGTGACTGCCTCAACCGTCCTGTTCAGCAGGTTGTTGAAGCTGAGGAAGGTCCTCTCTGCACTATCTACTACACTATCGGTAGCTCACGCATCTCTCGTGTAGACAACAAGGTGCTCAACGCAGTTGCCAACGTTATGAAGGCTGACACCAGCAAGAAGTACACCGTATGCGGTTATGCTGACAACTACACCGGCTCTGCCGCTGTCAACGACCGTCTCCGCAAGGCTCGTGCCAACGGTGTAGAGCGTGTTCTCCTCCGCAACGGCGTGAAGGCTGACCAGCTCGACGTTACTACCAACGATGCCAACCTCTTTGGCGAAGGCAAGGAGTACGTTTCTCTTGACCGTGCTGTTACCATCAAGGCTAACAAGTAATCAGGCATCCTGATAAAAGTATTAAACATAGTGGCCCGCGCCCTGAGGTGCGGGTCATTTTTTTGTGTATATCGGTCAATAATAAACAATATGTTATAAAGCATTGGTGAAAAGTTTGCATTTTTCACATCTATTCCCTATCTTCGCTACCGTAATACACACCACCATCATCCGGGCATATGAATAAGATTGAACAATTCCTCAGTCATATCAGCCTTGAGCTGGGATATTCGGCACTGACGGTCGATGCTTACCGCCGTGACCTGCATCAATGGGCGGACTATGCCACAGGAGGCAGTCTGGAAACACTTGTGCCCGAAGATGTAACCTTTTCTGACCTGAGACTATGGGTGGCTCATCTTGCCGGGAGCGGTTCCTCTCCACGCACCATTAAGCGTAAAGTATCGGCTCTCAGGGCATTCTACAGGTATCTGTTGCGTCAGGGTGATATTTCGGTTAATCCTGCATCGCGTCTCGTGCTCCCTAAGCCCTCCAAGACACTTCCGGTGAATGTACGTCCCGAGGAGACCTCGGCTATACTCGACGCTAATATACCGCATGATGATTTTGCAGCAGTGCGCGACCGTCTGATTCTTGATATACTTTACTCCACAGGCATGCGTTGCAGTGAACTGATAGGGCTGAGAGATGCCGATGTCGACACTGTAAAGGGTGAACTAAAGGTGCTGGGTAAGCGTAATAAGGAAAGAGTGATCCCATTTGGTCCGGAGCTTGCAGAGGCAATTGACGCTTACCGCGCCATGCGTGATTCATCCCCTCTCACATCGGTGTGCCGTGCCGACACTTCCGCTCCGCTTATGGTGAGGGACAACGGAGAGCAGCTTTACCGCAAAATGGTCTACAATGTCGTTCACCGGATGCTAAGTAAGGGTGGGGCACATGCCGAGCGTCTGAGCCCCCACGTGATGCGCCATTCAATGGCGACCGACATGCTCAACGGCGGAGCTCCCATTGCTACCGTGCAGCAGCTCTTGGGACATGCATCGCTCACATCAACCCAGGTATATACTCATGTGACATACCGAGACCTCAAACATAATTATCAACTTGCACATCCTCGTGCACAAATTAACAAAGGAGGACACTATGGACATTAACATTAAAGCTATCCATTTTGACATCACCGAGAAGCTTACAGCCTTTATCAACAAAAAGGTCGATCGCATTGTGCGCCGCTTCCCGGCAGTGAGTGCTGTAGACGTATCACTCAAGGTTGTGAAGCCCGAGACAGCTCTCAACAAGCAGGCTATCGTACGCCTGACAGTGCCTCAGCTCGATGAGTTTGTTGCCGACAAGACAGCCGATACCTTCGAGGAGGCTATCGACGTGGCTCTCGACGCTCTCGAAAAACAGCTTGAGAAGGCTAAGAATAAGAAGTAACCCACATGTCAGCATACCGGGTATGTCGGACTTAGGCGTTTGAGCCTATGTCTTTGACCCGGATGAAATATAGAATCCGCAGATTGTGTCCCTGCCTGAGAGACAATCTGCGGATTTTTTACCTGCCCATGGATGATTTAAAGCGCAATGTCCGTGGGCAGACGTTTGAGTATGGTATCAGAGTATATTGGCTGTGGATCAGTCCTTCAACTGTGAAGCGATGAACTCTATCAGCTGTTCTCCTCGCAGGCCTTCCGAGATGATCTTGTTGTTCTCGTCGAGAATGAACATTCGCGGAATGCTGAAGATGTTGTAGACTGATTTGGCAGTGTTGCCTTTATCGAGTTCCGACACATGTTTCCATGTCATCTGATCGGCTTCGATTGCCTTTATCCAGGCATCCTTGTCGGTGTCGAGCGAGAGGCTTATGATCTCAAGCCCTTTGGGGGCATATTCGGCATAGATCTTGCGCAGGGTGGGATTCTCGGCTCGACAGGGACCGCACCATGATGCCCAGAAATCAAGAATCTTGATCTTTGCCTTTACTCCGTGGAGTGAAAGTGTCTCTCCCGACGGCGTTGGCATAGTGAAGTCGGGGGCTGTGCCTCCTACTACGATCTGCGCCATTCTTTCCGCCTCGACTTTCAGTATATTGCCAGGAACAGTGTTGCGAGCGTTGTTACCAAGAAGACGATACTTCTGGTGTACAGTCTTATTGTTTATGAGCTTGCGAACGTCCGATGCCAGCACTGCCGCGCTCACGAGATTATCGTTTGCCATGGCGAAGGAGTCGCGTTTCGCATCAAACGCTTCCCCCTCACGCTGTAGCGCGCCCTTGAGCTGCACTACCCAGAAATAGTCGTTAAGGTCGTAGGTGGAGCGGTAATAATGCTGTATGGAGTCACAGCGGTGGGTGTGTTCCAGCTCGATTTCATGGAAACGGTTGCGTACATTCTGTAGGTCGCCGCCTCCGTCGATGGTCCATTTGTTGGGAGTCGAGGCGTCACCTGTCACCTTGTAGGACTTACCGTCCTCAAGCATGACAGGGACATGCAGATAGGAGCCTGCCGAACGGATCTCGGCTGCCATGGGTGCCGAGATGTTTCCGGTGAATGTGAAGCTGCCGTCGGGTGTGAGCGATGTGGCAATGGTGTCCATTGTGTTCTTGCCGGTCTGTGTGACCAGGAAGATGCGTGAACCTCCGTTGTTGTCAAGTTTGCCGGTCACATTATAGGCGGCGGAGAGAGCCATGCAGCCCGAGAGGGCTGCTATGGCTAATGAAAGAGTCTTTTTGGGGTACATTGTTATTTTTTCAGACGTTCTTTGTATACGATGTCGATGATCTTGCCGAATTCATTATGCTCTTTGTGCAATGAAAGGGGCTGCATTAGGTCGGGTACATTGTAGAAACGGACGTTTCCGCATTCCTCCTGCGGTAGGGCAGTGGCATTTGAGCCGACCACGAGGCGGTAGTTGCGTGAATACTGCCAGTATGAAGCATTGGAGTATTCGGGGAATGGTCCGCGGAATGAATTGAATTTCAGTACGCTGATTTCCTCTCCGCTGAGATTTATGACCTCAGTGGCAGGGGTGTCGGGCATTAGCCAGTTAAATCGGTAGATGGAGCCTCCGACAGCATAGAATATATAGTTGTGCAGCGGATGGAAGGCAAAGAGAGTGGCGTTCTCCACACCGGGTCCGTTGATCTTGCCGTGGCACACCTGTACGTTCCATCCCTCAGAATCGGCATTGCTCTTTCCGTTGCCATGCATCATGAAGCCGTAGAAATAAGTCTCCTTTGTGGATGGATCGCGCAGCACTGCGTAGATAGGACCGTGGCGGCTTGGTGCCATGAACACCATGTCGCGTCCGGTGGGATTCTGAAACAGTTGCTTGTCTCCGCTAAAATCCATCACTGAAGGATAGTACGATCCATGCTTTATCTCCACAAACTGACGGTTGGTTGCGTCATACATTACTGACGGATTGCTGCCCTGGCCCTCCTTGCCTGGGGAGAATGCCTGCTGGTTGATATTGGCTGCAATGAAAGGAGCGGGAGTGAAAGGCTCTGTGCCCTGTAGCTTTGTGATCGGGAATTCAAACATTGAGCCTTGTGTGGTGTTGTTGAGAGTGTATATCTCGTCGTTGTCATCGATGATCACCCACAGGTTGTTGTTGGAGCCGGCATTGGCTGAATTCATGGACGCCTTTATGCGCACCGGGTGGTTAGAGTCGCCGAAATGCCATCTCAGACTGTTCTGTTCGCCGACCTTGAACACATCTCCGTCAAAGCAGTATGTGTCCTTGTCGGTTACCAGCATAGCTCTGGAGTAGCTCTGCTGGTAACGGTCGAACAGAAGTTTCACCGGTCTGCCTATATCCTCGATATCGGTGATGGCATCGTTGTCATATGTGTTGAGGATATCGTGAGAGGCGAATTCCTCCTCCTCATTGCGGTTACATATGAGGTCCAGGCGGGTCTTGCCCTCGTTGTCGCAGAGCACGAGCCATCCCTCTTCGGTCATTGATTTGATCTGTAGTCTGAACTGTGTGGTCCATGTTATTCCGGTCTCTTTGTCCTTCACATTGAAGAAAGCGGAGTATGTTCCGGGCGACAGTGACACAACATCAGTGAGCTTGCGGGTGGTGGCGATCACAATCTTTGACTCGTCGACGCTTTCCCAGATGGCTCCCACAGGGATCACCTTCCACTCATATTCGTAGGCATTCTCGTCGGTTTTGCCGAATGTCGAATTGAGTTGCGGGTCAAAATTGAAGTGATCGAGGTATGCGAATAATTCATAGGTCTTTCCTTCCTCGACGGAGCCTGGGGCATTCGGGTCGACTGACACCTCATTGATGTCCTTGTAGTCATAGTTGCCTATGTCGTCGGAGCAGGAAGAGAGCCATAGTCCGGCGATAACGGCCGGCAGGTATAATAGCTTTTTCATTGTTTTCTAAAAAAGGTGGATTGGTTTAGTTGATAGATACCGGACCCATCACCATAGGTTCGCCGTCCTCATCGAGGATTTTGGGGTCCTGTTCCTGGAGATATCGGTGCATGTACTTTCCGCAGTATTTCAGATAGCCTTCGGTGAGGACATTGACTTCGACCCATTCCTTACGGTTGATGTTCATCACGTCGCATATCAGGGCGGCCTTTGTTGCACTCCAGTCTCCGAAATAAAGCTCACCGTATATCACCCACCACACAGGTATGGGGAAGGTCTCTTCCATGAGTATAACACGCTGGAAGTCGGCGGGACGTACCTGGGTCTCTTCGTTCTCGTCTATGTAAGGGAGTCCGCGGGTGTAGAGGAATTTGAGCTCGTCATTTTCCACGAGGTTGATTCTCACACGGCGGGGTGAGTCCTTGAGATTGGGGCGGCGCAGCACTTCAAATTCTATAGGCACTTCCGCCTTGCCTGCCGGTAGCACATATTCTGTAACCGGCATCACATAGTCCACGCCTTCGGCTGCCGCCAGGTCATCGCCTTCATCGGTCTCTACAGTGATACTGAACTTGCGGTCGACAGGCGCGGTGTTGCCGAAGAGCTTCACTTTGAGGGTGACTTTCTGGCTTGTCACATTCGAGTTCTCAAGTCCCCAGTGCACTTTTATGGTGTCGGACATCATTTCGGCACCGTTGTAGGTTGTGTCGAAGTATATCCCGTTCTCTCCCTCGTAAGTGTCGAGTGTATCCTCATTGCATCCGGTGGTTGAGACCCCGAGCAGCAAGGGGAGTACTATTGCGGGAATAATAGTCTTTATGTTCATTGCAAGATGATTTTTAGGTGGGATTCAAGTTAATTGTACTTCTCTTCACCCTCGGGTATCGGAGGGGTATACCTGCTGGCTGACAACATTCTGAACGGCAGATCGTTGGTCGCGCTGGTGGCTGATCGCATTGACAGGCATTGGTTGCGCTTGTACCAGAAGAAGAGCTGGCCTTCGCCGTAGAACTCTCTGATCCATTCCTTTCCGAGTTCGGTGTATTGAGAGTTGTCGATGTCGTCGAACAGTGTGTTCAGTTCTTCGATATTCTCCACGCCCTGAAGACCGCGGGCGTTGTTGAACTCTGTGAAGCGGCTGAGGCGTTCCTCGTCATCGGGACCTGTCTCGGCAAGGATAAGGAATGATTCGCTTACGCGTATCATAGGTATCATCTGATTGTAGAGGGAGTCGGTGCCTTGGTATTTGTTGAACAGGACATATTTTTTGCCACCCTGTTCCACTGTTCCGCTGAGCGATGATCTCACACGATAATCGGAGCTCGCCATGGTGCCGCCAAATATTTCGGTTGTCACATCTTCGAGAGGGGCAAGCAGAGAGGATGTCTTGAGCGAATTGCCATTGAACAGAGATGTGAAGAGATTGTCACGCTGGAGGTTCTGTAGGGCAAACATTATCTCGGTAGAGAACATATGGTCGATATTCGATCCTGTAAGGCTAAGCAGTTTCACCCAGGGGAAATGACGTTCCTGGATATCGACCACTTTCTTGGCATATGCGTATGCGTTCTCATTGTCGTGGGCATAGTAATAGTAACGTGCGAGAAGTCCGTATACGGCATACAGGTTAAGACGCAGGTTGCGGAACTGTAGGAATATATCCTTTGGGTTGCCGTTGACACCGAATGTTACTATAGGATCGTCCTGTAGCTCTTCCTCTGCTGTCTTAAGGTCTTTAAGGACCAGATCCATGAACTCCTGAGCACTGGGTGTCGGAGCCACATCAAGCTGTAGCTGGGTGTAGTAGGGGATAGCTAAAGTGGAGACTTCAGGATCGTAGACCGATCCGAACAGACGGAAGAGGTCTAAGTGAAGATATGCGCGCAGCGCGTAAGCCTCACCCTTTATGAGATGGTAGTACTCGTCGGGAAGCACTTCGCGGTGCTGCTCGCAGTTCTTGATGATGAGGTTGCAGTTGGCTATGAGGTTGTAGCCTTTTGACCAGATGTTCTGTAGGCGCGACTGTGGGGTGGATGATGAGTAGTTGAGCTGCATTGTCTCCCAGTCGCTTTTGTTGTTCTGCTGGTCTATGGCATAACGCTGAGCCATAATCTCTATGAACTCGCATGTGAGGGCTCGTCCGTAGAGGTCGGAGGAATTGAGTTCGACATATATGCCGTTGATCGCCTGTTTGAATCCGGCGATGTTTGTGAAGTTTGTCTCCTCCGATATTCGGTCGCTCGGCTGCACGTTGAGGAAATCCGAGCAGGATGTGCACAGGATTCCGAGCGCGATTAGTATATATGATATTTTGGTTTTCATATTTGTATGGCAAATGGTTTTAGAAGTTGATGCCTACTGCAAGGCTGACGCTTCGTGCGAACGGGTAGGATGTTCCGCGTTCGTCCTTGATGGTCGACCATCGTGCTATTTCGTTCATGTATGCGCTGAGCGATATGCCCTGGAATCCGATTGTGTCCATCCATCTGGTGGGGAGTTCCCATCCCAGGCGTACGGATTCGATGGTGAAGTAGTCGTTTTTCTGCACGAATCGTGACGACATAGGGGTAACGTCGGTCTCGCGTATACCTCTGAACTGGGCTATGTCGCCCGGCTTCTGCCAGCGGTCATATAGGGCGCGTTTGTCCTGATTGGACTGGAGCGCAGTGGTCGAGATATTCTCCACCTTGTTGTAGAGAGTGGAGTTGAACATATGGCCGCCGAGGCTGTAGCGGCAATAGATGCTTGCCGAGAAGCCTTTCCAGTAGAGCGTGTTTCCGATCACTCCTTCAAGGTCGGGGCGGGTGTCGCCTACCACTACTTCCTGGTCATAGCTGTGCTGGAATGTGTAGGTGTTGTCCTTGGTTATGAACACTTCCTTGCCTGTAGCGGGGTCGATGCCTGCCGAGCGCACAGCCCATATCGCGGTGGGCGATCCGCCGTCGTAGTAGCGTGTGAGGCTCTTGGAGATGTTCTCGTTGTTGAACTGATTGAGTCTGTTGCCTATCTTGCGGTACTCGGAGGTGTTGTGAGCGAATGACAGGCTTATAGTCCAGTTGAGGCTCTTCTTGGGATTGTAGAGAATGGCATATCGCACGGTGCCGCTGTAGCCTTCGTTGATCTGCTGGCCGATGTTGGCGAGTCGCTGGGCTGTGCCTACCGACAGGGGTATGCCTATCTGTGCGAGCAGCGGATCGGTGTTCTTGCGGTAGATGTCGAAGTTGAGGTGGAAACGGTTCCACATGCTCACGTCGATACCTGCGTTGAGGTCGATGGTCTTCTGCCATTCGAGGTTGGGGTCGCCGAAGGCATCGATGAGCACACCGGTGCCGAAGTTGTTGAGCATCCAGTTGTTGTACTTGTAGGTGGTGATGGCGTTGAAAGCGCCGAACGACTGGTTGCCGGGATTACCGATGGAGCCGCGTATCTTGAGCATATTGAATATGCCGGTGTGGTTCCTGATGAAATCCTCATAGGCGAGGTTCCAGCCTACACCGAATGCCCAAGTGGTGGTGAAATGCTTGTTGGAGCCGAACACCGAGGTTCCGTCCATACGTATGTTGGCATCGAGCAGGTATTTGTTCATGAATGCGTAACCTCCGTTGAAATAGAAGTTTGCGCTGCGGCTTGTGTAGTCGCTGTAGCTCGGCTTGCCACCCTCGGGATAACGGTTGGCAAAGCCGGGAGTGGTGAAGTTGCCCTCGGGGAATCCCTGTGCGGTGAATCCTTTGTCTTTGCCTTTGCTTTCGCGGATTGATGCACCGACAACGGCATTCACCTGATGCTTGCGGGCGAAAAGTTTACCGAATGTCACTGACAGGTCTCCGTCGTAATCGAAGCCGTCGGAACGTTGGTTGGAGTATGAGCCTTTCTTCAGCAGTTCTTCTTGATTGAAGCGGGTGTCGGACGGGGATAGGAACTCCTCGGTCTCATTGGTTGATTTCGACACGCTGACACGGCCTCGGATCATGACTTCTTCAATGGGGCGGTATTCAAGGTTGAGACTGTTGCGCACGCTCCATGAGTTACCCTTGTTGTAGCTGTTCTGGGCAGCATTCCAGAGCGGATTGGATACATAGGGCGATGCACTTGTCACGTTTACACCGGTCTTTGGAGCTTCAAGCCACTGGTCGATACTTCCGTCATCATTGCGTTTGGGATAGTAGGGGTTCGCTCCTGCGTAATCGCTGAAGCTCACTACAGGGTTGGTGAGGTCGGTGAAGTCCACAGTCATCTTGTTGGTGAAGCGTAGCTTGCCGGTACGGTATGTGATGTCGAGGTAACCTCCGCCCACATCGCGCTTGGAGTCCTTCATCACACCGTCGATGCGGTTGTAGTTGACACCGATACCGAATCGCAGTTCGTCCGATCCGCCCTGCACATACAGGTTGTGACGCTGGTTGAGACCTTTTTGGAGAGGTTCGGATAGCCAGTAGGTGTCGACTCCGCGCTGCACGTTGCCGAGCAGCATATTGTAGCGGATGCGTGCACGCTCCTCGCCGTCGGCGGTGTAGGACTCGAAGTTGCCTGCGAGACGTTCAAACTCAAGCTTCTCCGAAGCGTTCATGAGGTTGTAGTCGGTGAGGTCAGCCCACGAGTAGTTGAAGGAGCCGTTGTAGGTGAGTTTGAGTTTTCCCATCTCGGGTGCCTTGGTCTCCACAACGATGACACCGTTGGCTGCCTTCGATCCGTAGATCGCTGTAGAAGCGGCGTCCTTGAGGATATTGACCGATGCGATACGGTCCATGCTGAGGTCCATGATGGTCTGTAGAGTGGTCTCGAAGCCGTCGAGGATGAAGAGCGGCTGGTTGGGGTCCTGTCCGAACTGCTCCTTGAGCCCTACTATGGAGCTTTTGCCACGGATCTCAAGGTCGGGGAGGCGGTTGGGGTCGGAACCGAACTGGTTGTTCTCCAGTACGGTGAAAGCCGGGTCGAGAGTCTTGAGGCTCTGGATGAGGTTGGTGTTGCCTGCCATTTTCAGCTCCTCTGCCGAGAATGAGGATGCCGATCCGGTGAAGCTTTCCTTGTTTCGGGAGTATATACCTGTCACCACTACTTCGCTGATGCTCTCAGCATCGTCCTCCATGGTGATTTTCATGCGCCTGCCTGTAGAGGCTTTCACTTGCATAGGCTTCTTTCCTATGTATGATATGGCGAGAGTCTCCCCTTTGGCTCCCGGGATTGAGAACTCTCCGTTGACATTTGTCAGTGCAGTCCTCTTGTTCTTGATGTTTCTGATAGTGACGCCAGGAAGCGGCTCTCCTTCAGCATCACTGATGACTCCTGTGATTATTACTGCCTGGTCCGCCTTTTTGTCATTTCCTGTGTCGGTCTGAGCCATAGCCCATTGTGACGGGAAAAGCAAAAGGAAGAGGAGCAGTAGAATCAAATGCAGTTCTTTCCTTTTCATAAATGATTGGTTTTCTTATCTGATGTGTAATAACTAATGGATTGCGATTTTGGTGGCTTTGGAGCCCTGACGCCGGATGTATATCCCTTTTTCAGTGGGCTTTTCTATGCGTATGCCCTGGAGGTTATAGTATTCGATGGGGGCGTTTTCGTCAGCGTCGTCGGCTGTGAGGCTGTCTATTCCTGATGTGGGACCGTCGGCGGTCATATTGTCGAGATTAACATCTATATGAGTGGGATACACTCGCTCCTTGTCGTAGAAGAGTGCGGTGCTGTTGACCATGTCGGCGAGATTGGGCTGTAGCTTGCCGTTGAACACCTTCTTGCCGTTCACAGTGAGTGTCACAGGCTTGCTAAGGTCAACGAGGTCATTGTTGAGGTACACTTTGAACTCGCCGCTTGTCGCTGTTGCGTAATGACGGTTGAAGTTAAGCACAAGGTCGTCACCGTAAGGATTGTTATGGTCGTTGGTGGTTTCGTAGTATAGTCCGCGCACCTGCATATTGATGTTGTTGCCATCGATATCCATCTGATAGTATGTGCGGTTGCAGTTGATAGGAAAGCTGCGGCGGGTCACTTCTATATTATAGAATCCTTTTCGCCAGTTGCCGTCCATAGTATAGTCCTCCCAGTTGATGTGCTTTGGGTTGGTGGTACGGGTCTGTTGCACGAGCCAGGGGAACGCCTCTCCGTATTTTGGCAGTGTGTGGTCGGCTCCGGCTACAGTTTTTACATCATGCACGTATCCGTCGGGATATTGTTGTTGCAGGAGGTCGAGGGAATCTCCGCAAGCCTGAGTGAGTGTGGAGCGGTAGAATCCATTGTCGTTGGAGCCCGTGCGGAAGTGGACAGCCACATGGCGTAGGTTTTCGCATGGAGCATTGTTGAGGGGCTCGCCTCCCGCCATGGGTGCTATGCCTGCAAGGTAGTCGGCATAGTATGTGCCGAGACGCTGGCTTCCGTAAGCACCTTCGGAGATCCCTATGAAATATACTTTATTGATGTCGATCTCGTCACGGAGATTGACCTGACGGATTATCTTTTCCCATACCCATTGCTTCCCTTTCTGCCACCATCTGCGGTAGTTGACCCCATTGAGTTCTTCGTTGGGGAACTGAGGTATGAAGTATATGGCGGGCTTTGAGTCGAACGACGGAGCAAGTTTCTTTGCCAATTCCCATTCAGTCTCTTTTGCTCCGGAGCCATGGAGGAATATAATGAGGGGGCATGCATCGGAAGAGGAATCGAGACGTCCCCATGCATACTTGAGTGATGCCTGAGGTTCTAAGTCAGCTGGGATTTCCCAGACGGCAGGTATTCTGAGCTGTCCGTCATATCTTGTTTGGAGTGGGGGCAGTTTGATTTCGCTATATCCGTCGTTGGCGTCTTTCCATTGGTCCCATACAGAACTTCTGTAGGTTGCTATATCGGAATAAGGGATCTTGATATCCGACACATATTTCTCATTCTTTCCTTCAAGAACTGATGAGAAATGGTTTTTTATGGCAGTGGCTGTGCTGCTGTCAAGCCCTTGAGCCGATGCTGAAAGCACTGCGCTTCCCAATGCTATGAATGTTAATAAAGTATTTTTCATTTTTGGCATTATTATGACCACAGCAATGAAACTGTAGGATTCAATGCTGTGGCCATTGTGTTGGTCATTTTATTAAGTTGAGGGGAGGTAATTCCTTGGATGGAATTTACTTAATGGCCACTTTTGTCACTTTGTTGCCTTGACGACGGATGTATAGACCGTTGGTGGGGTTGTCTACCTTAATTCCTTGGAGGTTGAAATATTCTACAGGAGCGTTTTCCGATTCGATGTCGATATCTTCAATACCGGTTGTGACACCTGGCTTAAAGCCGTTTTTGTCAAATGAGAAATTTAGATAAAAAGGCAATGCTGATGACAGATTGCTCCAGTCGTCTGCTCCATCCATCTTATTCATGTGGTGGGCAGAGTTACCTTCGATTTGGCAGTTGTAAGTGTTGCCTGACAGTGTGGCATATGTGCGTGTTCTGGCTATTGCAGCAGTTTTACCAGACCAAAAATCCGGAGCGAGAAGTATATTTGACTCATCTGGTCCTACAAATGGACTGGATTGCAATACTTTTGCATATGAGTCGGGAGCACCTGTGTTTTCATCTATCCCTTCTGCCAATGGAAGTGATACTTTTGAGAATGCGTCAAAAGGCCAATTGAAATAAAACAGGTCGGCATTGTAGTATGCGGCATCGTTGTATCCCTCATCTCCATATACTCGTGCCTGATTATCCTTATACCAGTTGTTGTTTGTTCCGTCCGATTTGAATTCGGTTCGTGGATCGATAAACATTAGTCCGAGGTTGCCATTGTCGGCAGTCACTTCTCCTATTGTGAACATCATAGTGACAGGTTGGCCGTCTCTGTCGACAAAGCCGAGAAAATTGGGCAGAGTGTATGTCTTTGAGCCGTCGTAGGTTATTTTTCCGGTCATTGTGCCTAATTCACTCTTGTCATCCTTATAGAGAAGTTTGATTGTTATGTCCTGTTCTCCGGATGTGTCTGCGAGGAGGGAGGGTGCGATGTAGAGTGTCATCGCGATAAGGAGTAGAAGTTTCTTCATAAAGTCAGTGATTAAATGATTGATGTAAATGGATTGGTATTAGTTTGTATTTATTAAGGGAGAGTGCACTATATTTCCTTTTTTCGCAAATGTACGACCAAAATTACCCCCCCCAAATTTTTAACACACATTAACTCAATTGAGGCAAATAATTCTCTATAACTCTTAAAAAGCCAATGGATTTTAAGTTAAAATCGTGATTTGCTTCAAAAATCAGATATTTTTTCTTGAATAACCTTAAGTTGTAAAGCATATTAAAAAGCGAAAAAGTGTAAAAACCACACTAATTCTGCCGTAGGTTTTTGCAGAGGCAGGATTAGTATCTAAATGTTAAATGTAAATAGTGTTTAAATACAATATTTTGCATAAATTTACATATTGGACGTATTGTAAAATTGGGTTTTGATTTTTTAGGTTATTTTTGCATCTATGTTTAATTGTCGATAGATTAGTGTGTTATGTCTGCGCGTTTTATTGATGTTTATAAAGCATGGGATATTATGCCGAATATGATTTGTGTAATATGCTCAAAATGACTAAATTTGAAATCGTAAGAAATTAAAATCTAAACGAACGTTAAACCATCATAATTCAACGATGCAACAGACTCTGATCATCTTCAAGCCCTCTGCAGTGGAACGCGGATTGGTAGGCACTGTGCTTGCCCGCTTTGAAGCCAAAGGGCTTGCCATCACAGGCATGAAGATGATGCAACTCTCTCCCGAGATTCTGCGCGAGCATTACGCTCATCTCGTTGACCGTCCGTTCTTCCCTTCGATAGTCGCATCCATGACAGCCTCTCCGGTGATAGTGATGTGTCTTAAAGGAGTGGATGCTATCAGGGTGGTCCGCTCAATGACCGGAGACACCAACGGCAGGACAGCGGCTCCGGGCTCGATACGCGGCGATTTCTCTATGTCAAATCAGGAGAACATCATCCATGCATCATCCTCAGTCGAGGATGCCGAGGTGGAGATAAAAAGATTCTTCAGCCCCGACGAGCTGTTTGACTATACCCCCGACGCTATCAGATTCATCAACGCCGACTCCGAACTCAAGGACTGACACCGCAGAAATAATAGACTATAAGGAATACCCGATAAAACAGAAAACAAGATATTAACTCAATCCTCATCATTAATCTCATCCTCTTTAAGCAGTATGACCTTCAATCTAAAGATATTACTTTCCACAGCACTTATAGCGATGACCGGAATGGTGGCACAGGCGCAGCGCAGGCTCCCTGAATCACATGCCACCCAGCACAATGCCCTGATAGCGCGTCAGAATCCTACAGTCAATCCCTTCAAGATCGAGAACAATGACATTCTTCTCAATCATGTGAAGGAGCGTGAGGAGATGGATATGGAGAGCGAAATATTCGGCGAATTCTGGAACTCCGATAACGTGAATGCCTATGGCAATGCCATGGTGCCCGACCATAAGATTATCGATGTGTCGGAGTATTGTGCTCCTATCATGGGGCGTGTGACATCCAATTATGGCTATCGGCGTCGTTTCCGCCGTATGCACAAGGGTATTGACCTCGGGCTGCATGTGGGCGACACTGTGCGCGCCGCTTTCTCCGGAAAGGTTCGCATGACCAAATATGAGAGAAAAGGTTACGGATATTATGTGGTGATGCGTCACCCTAATGGTCTGGAGACAGTGTATGGTCACCTGAGCCGTTTCCTTGTGAAGCCCGACCAGGTGGTGAAAGCCGGCGATCCTATAGCTCTCGGAGGCAATACCGGACGCAGCACAGGTCCACATCTTCATTTCGAGACCCGCTTCATGGGTATAGCCATCAATCCTGCTGCGATAATCGACTTTGAAAACGGTGTGCCTCACAAGGATGAGTTCGCCTTTGACAAAAAGACTTACAACAAGTCGCAGACATATGCTCCGGCAAAGAAGAAAACTACCACAAAGAAACGTTACGCATCCACAAAGAAGCGTAAAAAATAATATTGCATAGTCCTTGCTGGGATTATGCAGATAAGGGTCCGCGCCATCAGGAGCGGACCCTTATCTGTTTTTTTGTGTCTCACCGGTTCGTGCCATCGGCGGGGATACGTCCCGCCCTACAAAAAAATCCACTAACATCCTTCGGGAAGGGGTTAGTGGATTATGTGTTATTGGCGGGATGGATTTAATGATTTAAATCCATGCATGCTGTGGTGTTATTCCACAGTCCATGTCTCGCCGGCGAGTACCATGTCGCGGAGTGTGGCGAAGCCTTTATTTGCGCGTACTGTCTCGACCTGCTTGTCGATCTCATCGTTGTAGGTGAGGCCTTCGACGTCGCGGATGATGCCGATAGCGAGAGGGAGCTCGTGACCGTCCATCATTGCGAGCTGCTGATGGAGGAAGTTGCTCTTGGTGTGGGCATCGTGAACGAGCACGTCATCAATGGTGTATCCGTCCTTGCCGATCTCGACAGCTTTGAGCAGGAATCCGTCGCGCACCAGACCTTTGTTCTTCTCCTTGCCGAAGAGCATCTTCTCGTCATGCACGAGGTGGATGGTGCGTTCGGCACGGTTTTCACGGTCGGTGATGAAGTCGTGTATGCCGTGGTTCCATATCACGCAGTTGCAGAGCATCTCGACTACCGATGTGCCCTTGTGCTGCTGGGCTGCTGTGAGGACTTCCTGGTTGACCTGAAGCTCCACATCGATTGAGCGGGCAAAGAAGTTGCCGCGTGCTCCGAACACGAGTTCTGCCGGGATGAACGGATCCTCGGTAGTGCCGTAGGGTGATGACTTCGACACGAAGCCACGGTCGCTTGTCGGGGAGTACTGCCCCTTGGTCAGACCATAGATCTTGTTGTTGAAAAGAAGGATATTGATGTCGATGTTGCGTCGTACGGCATGGATGAAATGGTTGCCGCCGATGGCGAGACCGTCACCGTCGCCCGAGATCTGCCATACGGTCATCTCGGGATTAGCCACCTTGAAGCCTGTGGCGATGGCTGCCGCACGTCCGTGGATGGTGTGGAAGCCATAGGTGTTCATATAGTAGGGGAGTCGTGACGAGCATCCGATACCGGATATTACAGCCATCTTGTGGGGCGGCACTCCTATGCTTGCCATAGCTTTATGAAGCGTGTTGAGGATGGCGTGGTCGCCACATCCGGGACACCAGCGTACAGCCTGGTCACTCTTATAGTTTGCGGGGGTGAATTTGATGTCTTCCATGATTGTTAGCCCTCCATGATTTTGTTTACACCGTCAACGATTTCCTGAGCGAGGAAAGGCTGACCCTGTATCTTGTTGATGCGTCGGATATCGAGGTTGGGGAATTTGGATTGGAGATAGTCGGCGAACATGCCTGTGTTGAGTTCTGCCACGATGATTGTCTTGTAGCGGCTCAGGATTTCGGCAGTGTTCTTGGGAAGCGGATTGATGTAGCGGAACTGGGTGAATGCCACATGCTTGCCTGTCGCGTTGAGCTCTTCGGCTGCCGAGTAGATGTGTCCGTAGGTGCCGCCCCATCCGATGAGGAGTGTGTCGGCATCAACGTCGCACAGCACTTCCTGCTCGGGGATATCGTTGGCTATGCGTGCTATCTTCTCTTGGCGCAGCTCCACCATCTTCTCGTGGTTGACGGGATCGGTGGATATTGCTCCTGTCTCGGAATCCTTTTCGAGACCTCCGAGGCGGTGTTGCAGCCCTTCGGTGCCGGGGATTGCCCAGTAGCGGCTGAGTGTCTCGGGATCGCGGTGGTAGGGACGCCATGCGGCCTTCTTGTCCTCAGGCACGTAGGGGACACGGATTTCTGGATAGTCCTCGGTCTCGGGGATTCGCCATGCAGAAGAGCCGTTACCGATGAAAGCGTCGGTGAGCAGAATCACAGGGGTCATATGCTCGATGGCTATGCGTGATGACTCGAATGCCATTGTGAAGCAGTCGGTGGGCGATACCGGAGCTACCACTACGAGCGGCGATTCGCCGTTGCGTCCGTAGAGTGCCTGCATGAGATCGGTCTGCTCTGTCTTGGTGGGGAGTCCGGTGGAGGGTCCGCCGCGCTGAACGTCGACGATTACCAAGGGGAGTTCTGCCATTACGGCAAGTCCGATACCCTCGCTCTTGAGTGCGAGTCCGGGACCGGATGTGGAGGTCACTGCAAGATTGCCTGCGAAGGATGCGCCTATGGCTGAGCATACGCCTGCGATTTCATCTTCCATCTGGCATGCTTTGACTCCGAGGTCTTTGCGCTTTGCCAGTTCGTGGAGGATGTCGGTGGCAGGTGTGATGGGGTAGGAGCCGAGGAAGAGTGGGCGTCCTGCCTTCTCGGAAGCCAGGATGAAGCCCCATGCTGTGGCGGTGTTGCCGTTGATGTCGGTGTAGACACCCGGACGGATGTCCTCGGTCTCGATACGGAATGTCGATACCGAAGCGTGTATGTTGTGACCGTAGTCGTATCCGGCCTGTATCACCTTGGAGTTGGCCTCGTATACAGCCGGTTTCTTGGCAAACTTATTCTTAAGCAGTTTGAGCGCGCCTTCGAGGGGACGGTCGAAGAGCCAGCATACGAGTCCGAGGGCGAAGATGTTGCGGCATTTGAGTACCGATTTCACATCCATTTCGCTGTCGGCGAGTGCGGCTTTTGTCATTGATGTGACAGGAGCCTCGATCACCTGTGCGTTTATGCCGAGCTCTTTGAAGGGGTCCTCAGTATCGAACTGCGCTTTCTTAAGTCCTGATTCGTTGAAGGAGTCGATGTCAACGATGATCACGCCTCCGGGCTTAAGGATTTTGTATCCGCGTTTGAGGGCGGCGGGGTTCATTGCGACAAGCACATCGCACTGGTCGCCGGGGGTGTGCACACCTTTGCCTACGCTTGCCTGGAATGCGGACACGCCGCTGAGCGATCCCTGGGGCGGACGCATGTCGGCAGGATAGTCGGGGAAGGTGGAAACAGAGTTGCCCAGACCGGCTGAAACATTGGTGAAGATATTGCCAGCAAGCTGCATACCGTCACCCGAGTCACCCGAGAAACGCACTACGACCTTGTCGAGGGTCTTTACGTTTGTTTTTTCTAACATAACCGGAGTATTACTTGATTGGATTGTGATTACGATATTAGATTCTTTGTAAGCTAAATGATGAATTGGATAAATTCTTGTTGTTTAGAAGGTTGTTTGATAGTTAATGTTGTTTCAGATATTTAGTTGGTTGAATTGGCATTGAATGAGAGCGGGGCAGCTCCGGTGTCGCCGTTGACTACCGTGCGCTTTACCGCCCAGGTGAGAGTGTGTCCGTCAAGCGGAGTCCATCCGCAGCGGCTTACGACATCAGCGTCCGTCACACGTCGGCCCGGCAATGGGATGCGGGCTACAATTGCGAGGTCGGCATAATAGCCTTCGCGCAGGTAGCCTCGCCGGTCTATGCCGAGTATGTCAGCCGGATTGTGGCACATCAGTCTGACCACCTGACCGATATCCAGACCTTCAGCTTCGGGATCGGATGATATGAGGTCGAGCATGGCGGGAAGAGAGAATTGCACCATAGGCATGCCGGAGGCTGCTGTGAGGGCGTTCCCCTCTTTTTGTGCAAGCAGGTGGGGAGCATGGTCGGTGGCTATGGTGTCGATCACGCCTCCAGGGCGCAGTTCGCGTAGCAGGGCTATCCTGTCGGAAGGCTCCTTGATTGCAGGGTTGCACTTTATGCGTGCTCCGAGTGCCGGAAAGTCGTTGCGGTCAAAAAGCAGGTATTGCGGGCATGTCTCGGCTGTCACCTTCACCCCGCGTGCTTTGGCATCAGCTATTAGCCGGAGTTCATCGGCAGTGGATATATGGCATATGTGCACACGTGAGCCGTGACGCTCGGCGAGAGCTATGGCATGGCGTGTGGCGGCGATGCATGCTTCACGCGGACGCACATCGGGATGCATCTCTACAGGTATCCCATCGGGATATTCCTCTTCAAGGCGTGTGCGCGCTGCGCGTATCATGGCTTCGTCCTCGGCATGCACGGCTATGAGCGCGCGCGGCCGGGAGAAGATTGCATCAAGGGTGGTGTCGTCGTCGACGAGCATGTTGCCGGTCGACGAGCCGAGGAAGAGTTTTATTCCCGCTGTGCCGGTATAGTCGGCGTTGAGAAGTTCGGGGAGATTGCTGTTGGTGGCTCCGAGGAAAAATCCGTAGTTGGCTACTGACACCTGCGAGGCGCGGACGATTTTGCCGCGCAGGGCGTCGGCAGTGACCGTAGCCGGATTGGTGTTGGGCATATCGATAAACGATGTGACCCCGCCTGCGACTGCGGCACGGCTCTCGGTGGCGATATCGGCTTTCTCTGTAAGCCCCGGGTCACGGAAATGCACATGGGTGTCGATGACTCCGGGGATGATGTAGGCACCCTCACAGTCAGTGATGGTGTCGGCTTTGCCCTGGAGGTCGGCGGGAGTGTCGCCGTGACCTATTCGGGCTATCTTGTCTCCTTCTACAAGAATCCATCCGCGGACAGATTCTCCTTCGTTGACCAGAATGGCGTTGTGAAACAGAGTGGTGCTCATTGCCTGCTGTAATCAGGGTATTTGGTGAAGATGCTGCTGAGTTTCAGTCGCATTACTCCGAAGAATCCCTCGCTGAATATGCCGGAACTCATCTTGGATGTGCCGAGTACACGATTGACGAACACTATGGGGACCTCGGCTATCCTGAAGCCGTACTTGTATGCCAGATATTTCATCTCGATCTGGAATGCGTAACCTTTGAAACGTATCTTGTCGAGAGGGAGCGCGCGGAGCACTCTGCTGCGGTAACACACGAATCCTGCCGTGGAGTCATGCACCGGCATTCCGGTGACTATGCGTACGTAGACCGATGCATAGTAGGACATGAGCACTCTGCCCATGGGCCAGTTGACAACGTTGACTCCGGTGAGGTAGCGTGAGCCTATGGCGACATCGGCTCCGTCGACACATGCCTGACGCAACTTCGGAAGGTCGGTCGGGGCGTGTGAGAAGTCGGCGTCCATCTCGCAGATGTATTCGTAGCCATGCTCGATAGCCCACTTGAAACCTGTTATGTAAGCCGTGCCGAGACCAAGCTTGCCTTTGCGTTCGATCATGTGGAGCCGTCCCTGATATTTAGTCATCATGTCCCTGACAATCCCGGCTGTACCGTCGGGAGAATTGTCGTCAATGATGAGTATATCAAAGATTTGAGGCAAATCGAATACGGCTGCAATTATCGCCTCGATATTCTCCTTCTCATTGTAAGTGGGGATGATAACGAGGCTGTCGGCTGAATGCCCGATGATTGCTGGACTCGTGTCCGTCATAACGTGTGGTGATTTATGAGTGTATGTTACAATCGCAAAATTAGCAAATAAACGGGAAAAACAATAATTAAAACAGAAAAATCGCCTCAATTTCTAAAAATGAGGCGATTTTAAGAAAAAATTTTTCTATTTCGTGAAGTTATAGCAATTCTTGTCCGAGAGCGGCTCTTGTAGAGTAGGAAACAGGAACAAGCGGCAATCGGAGCACCTCGTTGTAGTGTGGGAACATATGGTGGAGCAGTGATTTTATGCCCGCAGGATTTCCGTCCTTGAACAGAAGGGAGTAGAACGCTGAAAAACTCTGATGAAGAGGGGTTGCCTCGTCGTGACGTTCGGGGTCAAGGCTCAGATGTATCATGGAGGTGAACTGGCGCGGATAAGCGTTGCCGAGCACCGAAATCACTCCGTCGCCACCTTTGCCGATCATGGTGTGGGCGAGAGAATCGTCGCCGGATAGCACGAGGAATCCTTCAGGGCGGCGTGTGATGATGAGCGATGCCTGTTCCATATTGCCTGATGCCTCCTTGATGCCGATTATCTTGCCTGGATTCTCGCGGGCGAGACGTATGATGGTGTCGACATCCATATTCACCCCGGAGCGTCCGGGTATATTATATAGTATAATAGGTATCGGGCTTGCCTTTGCTATCGCAGAGAAATGGCGGTACATCCCTTCCTGGGTGGGCTTGTTGTAGTAGGGCACCACTGAGAGGATGGCGGCGAATTCGTTCAGGCGTTCGGTGTGGGAGAGCTCGTCGACGATGGCTCGGGTGTTGTTGCCTCCGATGCCTACCACTACAGGTACGCGTCCTGCCACACGATCGAGAATGCGTTTCTCAAGCTCGGTTTTTTCTTCGCGGCTCAGAGTCGGAGTCTCGGCTGTAGTGCCGAGAGCCACTATGTAGTCGGCTCCCTCGTTTATGAGGTAGTCGATGTGGAAATCAAGAGTGTCATAGTCGATTGATTCGTCAGTATTGAATGGTGTGGTCATAGCCACGCCCATTCCGCGTAATCGGTCGTAGTCCATAAAAAGAGTGGTTTCGGGATGGCAAAATTACACAAATTTTGCCGTTTTGCAAACAAAATCACTAAAGATGCTCCGGTATAGGGTGTAATTTGGCAAATTTTGTTTATCCGGCATTTTTACCTACCTTTACCGGACATACCAAACATTAATTTGAGATGATAAATCACAGGCATTCAATTAGCATTGTCCTATTCTTCATAGGTCTATATGCATCGGCATTCAAGTATACTGTGTCAGGAGACGTGCACACTACCGAGCTTGACGGACAAAAGGCTTATCTGATGCTGAATGACACCAACCAGCTGATTGATTCCGCAGAAATAACTGACGGACGGTTCACAATGAGCGGGAATGCTCCAAGTGAAGGGTGGGCCAGGATAGATGCCGGCAGGGAATCTGCTTTGATGATATTGTCACCCTCGGTAATAGAGATTGATTTCACCAATCATGCCCCTCTCAGTGGCGACAGTGTGAATATGGCGTATCGCAGACACAGGATGAATCAGAATGCCCTTGAAAATGTAGGCCGGGAACTTCGGAGATATTATCTCGTCGAGGAGGGTGAAAGTAAAGTTCGGGAGAAGATGGAGCCTATCTTGAGCTCATATCGTGATTATATGAAGATGACTATCCAAGCCAATCCTGATAATGCGATCGCAGAGTCGGCTTTGAGGGCGTACGCCATGGCATCATCTCCTGAGCAATGGAAGGAGCTTTATTCCGAATTGCCACCAAAGCTCCTCGGATTGCAGTTTACGCGCAAATGGGATGAGAAGATGTCCACCGCGCTAAGGATGCGTCCGGGATGCATTTTTGCCGACGTTGAAGGAAAGAGTGTCGACGGTGCCGTGTCGCGGCTATCCGACTATGTGGGGCGCGGCCGCTATGTCCTTGTGGATTTCTGGGCAAGCTGGTGTATGCCGTGCCGTGCTGAGGGGAGGGAGACTCTTGTCCCTTTATATGAGAAATACGGAGGGGATGAACGCTTTGAAATCCTTGGAGTGGCTACGTGTGATGATCCTGCCCGCACACTGAAAGCCATTGCTTCTGAAGGGTACAAATGGCCTCAGATTATTGATGCCGGTATGACTCCCATGGATGCATATGGATTCGATGGTATACCTATGATAATGCTTTTCGCTCCCGACGGCACTATGGTGGCTCGTGAAATAAGGGGCGAGGGAATATGGGAAGCCGTAGAGAATGCTCTTAAGTAAGTTGTGGTGCCGAGATATTGCGGTTAGCTCTTTATTGATGTGCACTTAAGCATGATCGCTACATTCTTATAACATCCTCGTGTGTTGACGGCATGGAATTTTAGCATTTTTTAGGGGATGAGTTATGGGAATAATGTGTAACTTTGAGTCGGTATTTTGCCTTAACCATTTTGAGACATCTATTCCCATGACTCCATTCGTACATCTGCATGTTCACAGCCAGTATTCATTGCTTGACGGTCAGGCTTCCGTGACGGGGCTTGTCGATAAGGCGATGGAACTTGGCATGCCGGGCTTTGCGTTGACTGATCATGGCAATATGTTCGGAATCAAGGAGCTTGCCAATTATGTAAACAAGCTCAAGAAGAAATATAAAGGCAAGATCGAGGAGGCACGCAAGCGGCTTGAGGATGCAGCCACCGACGAGGAGCGCGAGGCTATGCGCCCTGAGGTGGAGGCTGAGATAGCAAAGCTTGAGAAGAAAGTGAAGTTCAAGCCGATATTCGGATGCGAGATGTATGTCGCAAAGGGTGATCTTACCGACCGTAGCGACAAGACCGACAAGGGACGGCATCTTATAGTGCTCGCCAAGAATATCACCGGCTACAAGAATCTTATAAAGATAGTGTCGCAGGCTCACACCGAAGGATTCTATCACCATCCCCGCACTGACAAGAAGGCTCTTGCCGCTCATAAGGAGGGGCTGATTGTGTGCTCTGCCTGTCTCGGCGGTGAGATACCGAAATATATAATGTCCGGAAATATCGCAGAGGCCGACCGCCAGGTGAAATGGTTCAAGGATACTTTCGGAGAAGATTACTATATAGAGCTCCAGCGTCACAAGACAGATATCCCAGGGGCAAACCGTGACACATATATAGAACAGGAGCGTGTGAACCCTGTTCTAATAGAGCTTGCACGCAAGCATGATATCAAGATAATAGCTACAAACGACTCTCATTTCATCAATGCGGAGGATGCCGAGTCGCACGACCGTCTGATATGCATCTCTACAAATAACTACCTGACTGAACCCAACCGAATGCGCTACACCAAGCAGGAGTGGTTCAAGAGTCAGGAAGAGATGGCTGCTATATTCCCCGACCTGCCCGAAGCGTTGAGCAACACTATGGAGATTCTCGACAAGGTGGAGACCTATTCCATAGATCATTCTCCCATCATGCCATTCTTCGAGATACCGAAGGAGTTTGGCACGGAGGAGGAGTACAGGGCGAGAATCACAGAGAAAGAGCTTTTTGATGAGTTCACTCAGGATGAGAACGGCAATGTGGTGCTCAGCCCTGAAAAGGCTCAGGCAAAGATCGACAAGCTCGGCGGATATGACAAGCTTTACAGGATAAAGTTTGAGGCAGACTATCTTTCGAAACTTGCTTACGAGGGTGCCGACCGACGTTACGGCTCGCCCCTGACCGCCGAACTTGAGGAACGCATAAAGTTCGAGCTGTACATAATGAAGACCATGGGCTTTCCAGGTTACTTCCTTATTGTGCAGGACTTCATAAATGTAGCACGCAGCAAACTCGGAGTGTCGGTAGGTCCCGGACGAGGATCGGCAGCCGGAAGTGTCGTGGCATACTGTCTTGGCATCACGCAGGTCGATCCTATCAAGTATGACCTGCTGTTCGAACGATTCCTCAATCCTGACCGTATATCGCTCCCTGATATTGATGTGGACTTTGATGATGACGGTCGCGGAGAGGTGCTTCATTATGTGACAGAGAAGTATGGGGCGGAGAAGGTGGCGCATATCATCACGTTCGGCACCATGGCTGCGAAGTCTGCCATAAAGGATGTGGCAAGAGTAGAGCAGCTCCCTCTCCCGGAGAGCAACCGTCTTGCCAATCTTGTGCCAAAGCGTATGCCTGACGGTCCTGACGGAAAGACACTAAAGACAAATCTTAACAACTGCTATAAGTTTGTGCCGGATTTCGGTCCGGAATTGTCGTCACGCAACCCTCTGATCACCGAGACGCTTGAGTATGCCCGCCGCCTGGAAGGGAATGTGCGTAACACCGGTGTTCATGCCTGCGGTGTGATCATATGCCGTGACCCCATCACCGACTGGGTGCCTGTGGCGACTGCTGTCGACAAGAATCCTGGATCGTCGGGCAATGACAAGATGATCGTGACCCAGTACGAGGGTTCGATCATCGAGGATACAGGACTCATAAAAATGGACTTCCTCGGGCTAAAGACCCTTTCGATCATAAAGGAAGCCGTTCACAATATAAAGGAGACCCGAGGTATAGACATCGATATCGACAGCATTGATATCAATGACCCCAAGACCTACGAACTGTACTGCCAGGGTAACACCACCGGCACATTCCAGTTTGAGTCGGCAGGTATGCAGAAGTATCTGCGGGAGCTTCAGCCGTCGACATTCGAGGACCTTATAGCCATGAATGCCCTGTATCGACCGGGGCCTATGGACTATATTCCGGATTTTATTGCGCGTAAACACGGTCGCAGTCCCATCACATATGATATACCTATCATGGAGAAGTATCTAAAGGATACTTATGGTGTGACTGTGTATCAGGAGCAGGTCATGCTCCTGTCGCGACTGCTTGCCAACTTCACCAGAGGACAGAGCGACTCTCTGCGCAAGGCAATGGGAAAGAAGCTCATAGATAAGATGAACGAGCTTGAGGCATTGTTTATGGAGGGAGGGCAGTCCAACGGTCATGACCCGAAGGTGTTGACAAAGATATGGAACGACTGGAAGAAGTTCGCATCCTATGCCTTCAACAAGAGTCACGCCACATGCTACTCCTGGGTAGCATTCCAGACTGCCTGGCTTAAGGCCAACTATCCGTCGGAATACATGGCGGCAATCTTGACACGCAACCGTTCTGATATCAATAAGCTCACAGGCTTTATGGACGAATGTAAGCGTATGCACATCAAGGTGCTCGGTCCGGATGTCAATGAGAGCTTCATGGAGTTCGGTGTGAACTCTCAGGGTGATGTCCGTTTCGGTCTCGCAGCCATAAAGGGTGTTGGAGAGGGTGTAGTCAAGGCTATTATTGAAGAACGTGATGCCAACGGTCCATATGAGTCGCCCTACGATTTTGTGGAGCGCGTGCCTTCGGGAGCTATCAACCGTCGAATTTTCGAAAATCTTGTCAATGCCGGAGCCTTTGACAGCTTCACAGAGATGAAGCGGGAGGATTATTTCGGAGAGAATGCCAAGGGTGAAGCTTTCAGTGAAGTGCTTGTGCGTTACGGACAGGCTTTCCATAATGATAAACTATCATCGGCAATGTCGCTGTTCGGTGATGATGCCGATATGGCTACTGCCGGACGTCCGCCATTTGTGCCGGCTCCTGAAATGCCTATGGCGACAAAGCTTGAGAAGGAGCGTGAGCTTGTGGGCATGTATCTCTCCGCACATCCACTTGATCCGTATTATATGGAACTTAATCATGGCACAGGCTGCACTATCAAGGAATTCTCTGACAGGACTCCGGTGGAAGGTGCTGATGTAAAGCTCGGCGGCATGGTGGTTGACTTCCAGACACGCCAGGGTCAGAGGGGGCCGTTCGGAATTCTCAAGATAGAGGATTTCACCGGCAGTGTGGAATTTATGCTTTTCGGTCAGACCTACATAGATTTCCATAACTACGGTATCCCAGGGACTCCGATACTTATTGCCGGACAGTATCAGCGACGGTTTGCCAATTCGGACCTTCGCTTCAATATCATGAATATACAGCTTCTTGAGAACGTCAAAGGGAAGCTCGTGAAGAATATAACCATCGAGCTGGATGTATCCAAGATGAACAAGTTCCTGATGACACTTATCGATGAGAAGGTGAAAGGTGACGGAAATCCTGAGGGAGAGTTGGCGTTCCGTGTGTTTGATCCGTCAATCAACAGGACTCTGCACATGTCGTCGGCTCGGCGCATCCATATCACCCGCGGGCTTGTGGAGGCTCTTGAGGAGGAGAACATCAGTTATTCTATAAATGATTGAACACTACTTTAGTATTATATAATAATTTTATTCAACTATTATCACTATGACATTTACCGATCAGAACGTACATGAGATTATCGCTTCGGGTCAGCCCGTAGTCATCGACTTCTGGGCCACATGGTGTGGTCCTTGCGTGCGTATGGCTCCCATCGTTGAGGAGCTCGCTCAGGAGTATGAGGGGAAAGCCGTTATCGGCAAGTATAACATAGAGGAGGAGAATGACCTCGCTATGAAATATCGCATAATGTCGATCCCCACCATCCTTTTCTTCAAGAATGGTGAGCAAGTACCCAGCCTCCGTATGGCAGGTGCTCAGCAGAAGGCTGACCTTCAGGCTCGAATCGAGGAGCTTCTCGCGCTTTAATAACGTGTAGAGTAGCCTATAACCCCAAAACATCGAAGCAGGGACAGGCTTTTGCCGCAAATTCTCTGTGTCCGTGTATTGTAACATCGGGAAACCGCTCTTGCAACATTCCAATAAGGTTGCGCAGGGCGGTTTTCTGTGCATCGGTGCGGGTGTCGGCAGGTGTCTTTCCGTCTGATTCCAGTCCTCCCACATACGCTATTCCTATGGATGTAGCATTGTAGCCTTGACAATGGGCTCCGATACGTTCCAGCGGACGGCCTTCATGGATGGAGCCGTCAAGATATATCACATAATGATAGCCTATTCCGGAAGATCCTCGGGCTTTATGCCAACGGTCGATATCTGATACTGTGACATGACGTCCGCGAGGGGTTGCGGTGCAGTGGAGAATGATTCGGTTGATGGTTCGCATAACTTTGATATGAGTGGATGATACTGCAAAGTTATGCTGTGGAAGATGCCTGGAAAGTGCGATTATATCGCACAGGACCGGATGTTATAAGGATGGTTCTTCTCTCAGATGATAGTTGTTGCGGAGAGATTCAAATAATGACGGTGATGATTTGAGTATACGGGTGTCTTCAAGTATGTCGTAGTTGAGCATGTCGGGGATGATGCGGTGTGGTACCGGTGCGACAGATGGAGCGTCGGCACTAAGCGGGATGTCGAGCCTCAGGTGATGTGATAGCTCGTCAAGTACCATCTGTGAAGCTCTTATTTTGCCTTGGCGTGAGTATCCTGCTATATGAGGTGTGGCTATTAGGGCTTGTTCAAGTAGCTGCAGGTTTATGTTGGGTTCCCCCTCCCAGCAGTCTATTCCTAAGGCAGATATTTTTCCTGATTCAAGTCCGTTAATAAGAGCAAGGGTGTCGGTTACAGGACCTCGGGCGGCGTTGAGGATCAGTGGTCTGCGTTTAAGGTTTGAGATGAAACTGTTGTCGATGAGGTGATAAGTCGGGTGATCGCCTGTTCGTGTCAGAGGGGTGTGCACTGTTATGACATCGCATTTGTCAGCGATATCGCTGAGTGAGGAAAAGCGGTATGAACCAGATGATTGCCTCTGTAGCGGAGGGTCGTTTACAATTGTCTTTATGCCGAGACCTTCTGCCCATCTGATTAGAACCGAGCCAACGTTGCCAGCACCTATCACTCCGAGAGTGATATCTGATAAGGATCTGGTGTCCCCGAGATATGTGCTGATGGCTGAGAGCACCCATTGTGCGACTGCCGGGGCATTGCATCCTGGAGCATTGGCAACGGTGATGCCGCGCGAGGCACAGTAAGGGAGGTCTATGTGGTCGGTGCCGATCGTTGCAGTGCCGATGAAACGGCATTTTGAATCTTTAAGCAGAGTGGCGTCGCAACGCGTGCGGGTGCGTATGATAATGGCATCGGCATCCTTGACGGTTTCGTTGGTTATCTCGGTGCCTGTCATCGGGATGGCTTCACCTATGGATGAGAGAGGCTTGGAGACAAAGGGGATATTGCGGTCAAATATTATCTTCATTTCAGATTAGCCCATAGATATAAGGAGGTGTATGCGGCAAAGAGCAGCACTATCAGTATGTAGCCGCGTCGCGAGGCTGTAGCCCTGAAGAAATGTCCTACCTGAAATGCCACACATGCGTTGAGGAGTGTCATATAGTCGGGAAGTGCTGTGAAGTTTATGATGGCAAGAATACCTGTATAGATGCCGAGCAAAGCAAGAAATCCGTTGTAGGCACGTGCGCGTGCGTTGAATCCGAGAATACGCAGAAGGTTGATGCTGCCTAACAGGAAACCGATAGCCATCGTAAGAAGCACGGTGCAGAGAAATGGCAGGGCTTCGGGAGATTGCAGCAGTATGGTAGGCGGGGTGAAAAATATGTGTGGCAGCTGAGGTATAGGCATGAGGTCGAGACCGAATACTATCCATGGCGGAGTGAATATGCCTATGAGTGCCGCTATGATTTTCTTTGTCCTCAGTATGCGCATCTGCGCCAGTCCTATTACGAAGAGAGGGATAAAGAAAAGGAATTTCCAGTCATATAGAGTCCCTACGCTAAGAATGGCGAATATAAGGAAAATACGACGGTTGCTGTGAGGCTCGTTGTACAGAGTGAACAGAATCCACATGCAGAATATCATGCATGCCGCCAATACCGAGGAGGTACCTGCAAAACAGCTCATGAATGGTGTGGAGCAGGTGATGAAGAGGAAGTAAGCCGCAAAGAACACTGACAGCGTGCGCAGGATATTGAACTGCCGGTTGATTGCTATCATTGCCCATGCGGTAGCCGAAAGCACAGCAAAGTTGACTCCCCAGGATAGTTCGGGCATAAAACCGAGCCATCCTGAGGGTGTCAGTGACGGAAGAGCTCTCCACGTCATCCATGCCGAGACAACCGCAATGATTGCCCCGACTCCGCGCGAGCGGATGAAGTTAGTGAAGCGTGTCTCTTTTCGGGTCATTTACGGGATTGTTCGATGGCTTTGAGATCAGCACCGATGTCGCGGCGGAAATATTTACCCTCATAGGTCACTCCGGAGGCACCAATGAACGAGTTGGCAAGAGCTTCGTCAATATCCTTGCCGTATGCGCTGCATGCTATGACACGTCCGCCTGATGTGGCGAGAGTTCCGTCAGGATGCAGTTCAGTGCCGGCATGGAAGAAGATCACATCTTCAACCTTGTCAAGCCCGGAGATTGTTTTCCCCTTGGGGTATGAGCCGGGATAGCCGCCTGACACTACCATGACGGTAGTCGCGTAGCGTGGATCGATGGAAAGGGGCATTGTGCCGAGATTGCCCTCGGCCGCTGCGCGGAGCAGAGGCAAAAGGTCGGAGGCTATGCGGAGCATCACTACTTCGGTCTCCGGATCGCCCATACGTACATTATACTCTATCACCATCGGCTCACCGTTGACCTCTATGAGTCCGAGGAATATGAACCCGCGGTAGGTGATGCCTTCCGATATGAGTCCGTTGACAGTGGGTATTATCACGCGCTCTTCAACCTTTTTCATGAATGTCTCATCGGCAAACGCCACAGGGCTTACCGCTCCCATGCCGCCAGTGTTGGGTCCGGTGTCCCCTTCGCCTATACGCTTGTAGTCCTTTGCCACAGGGAGTATGCGGTAACCTCCGTTGCCATCGGTGAGAACGAACACAGAGCATTCTATGCCTTTAAGGAATTCTTCTATCACGACTGTGGCTGATGACTTCCCAAACATGCCTGAAAGCATCTCGCGAAGTGAGTTCTTCGCTTCGTCGAGAGAGTCGATTATGAGCACACCCTTTCCGGCTGCGAGACCGTCGGCCTTCAGTACATACGGCGGGCGTAGCTCTTCAAGGAATTTTTCTCCTTCGGCGATTGTCTCAGCTGTGAAGCTGCGGTAACGTGCTGTGGGGATGCCGTGACGCACCATGAATTGTTTGGCGAAATCCTTGCTGCCTTCAAGAGCAGCTCCAGCCTTGGAAGGTCCTACTATTAGCGGCGCATGCTCACGCCCCTGAAAGTAATCGTATATTCCAGCCACAAGAGGATCTTCGTTGCCAACTACGATCATGTCGATGCTCTTTTCGTCAGAGAATTTAGCAATCGCATCAAAATCGAGGGGTGACAGGTTGACATTCTCGCCATAATTGCCTGTGCCACCGTTGCCCGGAGCAATGTACAGATGTCTGAGTGCCGGGCTTTGTGAGATTTTCCAGGCAAGGGCGCATTCGCGGCCTCCTGAGCCGAGGAGTAATACTGTCATGGGTGAAATTTTTTCCTGTAGAGTTTCGCCGGCGTTGAACGGGCTTTTTTCGGGATGATTGCTCACGGGATATCTTAGGGTATTGAGGGTTTGCTGAATGGACATTATTATATAAGGATGGAGTGGTTGGCTATGCCTTGGAGCATTTCTTATTCATTGCTTTCCTTGTTGTCGCCTGGTGCATCCGGGCGTTTCCATCCGCGTCGGCGGGTGCGCATGAACGTACCTCCTGCCGATGGGAGCGATGGCATCTTGGGTGATTCACCAAGGCTCTTGAGAGCATGGATATTGCGACGGCGTGCGAGGAGTTCTTCTGCCTCGTCACGGAAATCCTCGCGTGATGTCTCACGTCCCTGATGTCTGAAACGGCGTTCTCCTTCTCGGGCTGTTTCTTCCTTGAATTTCCTGCGACGTTCCTCGTTTCGGGCAAATCCGCCTGCTTTCGGACGGTATTTCTCGCTCAGAGGAGTGTCCTTTGGCAAGCCTCGGCGCGGACCAGAGGGCTTGTCACTGCGTTTGCCTCCCATACCTTTGCTGCGTGCGTCGCGAGTCCATTCGGAGTCGCTTTTGCGGGCTAATTTCTTGTTTCTCTCTTCACGGACGGGACGGTCGCCTTTTATGGTGCCGCCGGATGCTCGGAAGTCGCTCTTGGAGCCTTCGAAACTTACGTATTCGCGGAGTTCGCAGTCGAGACCTCCGTTCTGCATCTGTTCGCGCACCGACGGTGTAAGACCTATGTGGGTTAGGCAGTCGTCGTTGGAGGATATCACCCATGAGTGATATCCGCAGAACACACGTTTGAACTTGGTGCCCATTGTGCGGTAAAGACCTTCGAGGTCCTCGGGCTTGATACGTTCTCCATAAGGAGGATTAGTGATTATCACACCCGGAGTGCCAGCCATAGGAGCTTCTTCCCATTGCTGTATGGAACGTACTTTCAGGTTGATGTATTCGTCGACACCTGCCGAAAGCACATTGCGTTCTGCGATATCAATTGCCTTAGGAGAGATGTCGGAGCCGTATATCTTGAATGGTATTTCGCGAGGCTCTTCCCCCTCATGAAGCACGGACTCGAAAAGTTCGGGATCCCAGTCGCGCCATTGTGAGAATGGCCATGTCTCACGGTAGGAACCGGGCTTGATTCCTGCCGCGATGAGGGCCGCTTCGATAAGGAATGTTCCTGAACCGCACATAGGATCGATGAGGGGGCAGTCGCCTCTCCATCCGCTCTTGAGTATGATTCCAGCGGCGAGCACCTCATTGATCGGGGCATCGGTCTGTGCTACACGCCATCCGCGTTTGTGGAGTGATTCTCCTGATGAGTTTAGTGAAAGGGTTACGCGTGTGCCGTCGATATGTACATTGAGCATCACATCGGCATCGCTCAGTCGTACTCCGGGACGCTTGTCGGGACCGAAGCGGTCCTTGAACCAGTCGACGATTGCGTCCTTGACACGATAGGTCACGAACCTGGAGTGGGTGAATTCATTTGAATGGCTGGTGGTGTCGATTGAGAATGTCTTTCCTAAGGTTAACACACCGCCCCAGTCGTATTCCTTGACCATCTCATAGAGAGTGTCAGGGTCGGAGGCTATGAATTTGTATATGGGGCGCAGGATGCTGAGTGCGGTACGGCAACATAGGTTGGCACGATACATCATTGCGAGGTCTCCCTCAAAGGATACCATACGGCATCCCGGCTCGACATTTTCTGCCCCGAGTGTGCGGAGCTCTTCGGCGAGAACCTCTTCAAGACCTTTAAGGGTCTTGGCTACCATTTCAAATTTCTGTGACATATTGTATTTTAATATATGAGAGGGGAAAGATATTTTAGCGTGTGGAGTGGGGGAAAGGGCTGTCGGGAGGAACTTGAGTTTGCGTCATAGCCTCGGTTGGGTTACAATGTCCGGTTTCATGCCACAGGACTCTCGGAGGAGTCTCTATTTTTGTTGCCGGAGGCTGTGAGGTTAGCGTGACATCACCTGATTGTATGCGGTCAAGTGGGTGGTGTGTTCCATTATTTAAATGTATCGACTCTGCAAAGTTACGATTTTTACCCGGAATTAACACGACCGACGGATGATTTGTTGATATTTTATCATTTAAAAAGTGGGTGAATGCATGAAAATACCGGGGACATAAGAACCATAGGTTTATAAATCTCGGTGGTTCTTATGTCTCCGGTAGATATCATGTCCCCTTCGATTGAGGGGGCGGCTAAGATTGATTACAGAGCCTTGGAGATGTTGTAGCGTGCAAATTCGAGGTCGTTGGCTGCCTGGGTCGCATATTTGCGGTCAAGCTTGATGGCCTGACGTAGATTGGATGTCACCATCTGCTCGTTGCCTGTGCGTGCGCCAAGCACTGCCATCAGGTAGTAGGTAGTAGCGTCGGGGTTGGCGATAGCTGCAAGTGTTCCTTTGGCTGCATTGTAGTCTTTGTTGAGGATCTGTGCGAGAGCCGCATTGTTGCTCTTATCGTTTCCGAAAGCCTTTACAGCAGCTTTCACATCGCCCTGCTTGAGATAGAGGAGTCCGAGTGCCGGTGAAAGCTCATTGAGTCCGGCTGCCTTGCCGAAAGCGGTGTTGGCGGCACGGTAGTCATCGTTTACGAGTGCTACGAGACCCTGGTTCATCTGTGATTCGGGGGCGTTGGCGTTGATGCGTGCTGCTTTCTTGAAGCTTGCCATTGCTGCATCGTAGTCACCCTGCTGGTACTGCACCTTGCCGAGGTTGTTGAAGCCGCGGTAGTCGTTTGGGAAGAGGCGGGTGGCAGTGGTGTAGATGGCTCCCTTGCGTTTGAGGTCGTCGGTGAGTGTGGCGGTGTAGAGAAGCTCGTCGACGGTGAGAGTGGACGGATCGGTGTTGAATGCCTTGTTGAGCTGCTCATCGCTCTTTCCGATCACGTTTACGCTTGCTGTGATGCGTGAGTAGCGGAGCTGCGGAAGGATCTCTTCGGCAAGCTGGTCGAATACGCTTGAAAGGTTGCGGATTTCGCGCTCACGCTGTTCGGGATCTTTGTACATTGAGAGCACGCTGAGGATAAGGTCCTTGTCCTGGATGTTGCTTGCTGCAACGAGCTTCTGGAAGCCTTCCCAGTCCTCGGGGGTGAAGTTGGCGGTAAGTTCGCCGAACTCGGTGATGTTGTCCTTCTTGAGCTGTTTGTTGAGATAGTCGGAGGTGTTGGTCTCACGGTTCTGGGCAAGACGGGTGTTGAAGTCAATACCGCCTTCGGGAGAGGCGTATGACTGGATATTGATCTCTTCGATCACACGAGTTGTGTCGCCTGAGGCTGCGCGGAGGTCGCGGTGCAGACGGAGCACTTCATCGCTGTTGAGCTCACTCTTGCGGAGGTTTGCCTGATTGATGAGGAAGTGTATGTCGGCGGAGTATTTTTCGTTGATGATACGCTGGAACTTGTCGTTGGCAGTGGCTGGTGTGAGGGTCCCGGCATTGGCGAGTGCAGCTGTGGCTACTACACCGTTTGCCACCTTGACGCGTGGCAGTACATACTGCTTGCCTTTCTGCTGTACTTCAAAGTTGAGGTAGAGCTCGGACTTCTGCATGTCGGGCTGGTAGAGATAGTTGACAGGGATGGTCACGGTGCCTCCGTTGTCGTAGGAGATCACGGGGTTGTTGCCGCGCACTTTCTCTCCCTGGAAAGTCATGGGTGCTGCTTTCTCCTCGGTTGCGCCGTATACGAGCACCGGGGTCACTGACACAGTGGCGTTCTTGACAAAGAATTTTGCCGGGATGTGACCTGTGACGGTTGCCGGTACATGGGTGCCAACGACTTCGAGAGGATTAGGATTGGTGGTGAAATAGTCGGCTGCAAACTGGTTCATCTTCTTGCTGCATCCTGTGAGGGCCATTGCGGACCCAACGAGCAGTGCGAACCCTGAAAGCTTGTTCATAATGATTTTGACTTTGAGGTTGATTGGTTGGATGTGTGAATTGTTTTTGTCATGTGCTATGACTGGCGCAGGGCTTACCTGTGCTATATAAAGCTATTGGCAAAGGTAGTATCTATTAATGAGGAATGCAAACGGCAATTGTTAACATAATACAAAAGCTGGTGTTATATTTTTCTTTGATAGCTGTTTTTTACAGAAAACGACATTTAATTTCCGTTATTCTGACTAATTTATGCAAAAAATGTCCGAAATACAATTGGAAATATGTACCTTTGCCCTCTTAAAACACATAATAATCATTTAAGTAATTAACAATCCTTATTTTACCGAAATTAGCCGATGAGAAGATGGCGCATTGAGGACAGCATGGAGTTGTATAACATCCAGGGCTGGGGTCGTAAGTATTTCTCCATCAATACTAAGGGCAACGTGGCTGTGACTCCGCGTGAGGGGTATGCCTCGGTCGACCTTAGGGAGGTTATGGATGAACTGCAAGTGAGAGATATCACGTCGCCGGTGTTGCTGCGTTTTCCTGATATTCTCGACAACCGTATCGAGAAGATTTCCAATTGTTTCGCTGTCGCTTCACAACAGTACAACTACGAAGGTCAGAACTATATAATCTACCCTATCAAGGTCAATCAGATGCGGCCTGTGGTGGAGGAGATTGTGACCTATGGGGAGAAATTCAATATAGGACTGGAAGCCGGCTCAAAGCCTGAGCTGCATGCTGTCCTTGCTACCAATATAAGGGAGAATGCCCTCATCATCTGTAACGGCTACAAGGATAAGACTTATATTGAGCTTGCCCTCCTTGCTCAAAAGATGGGCAGGCGTATATATATCGTGGTTGAGAAACTCAACGAGTTACGTATAATTTCCGAGGTTGCCAGACGTATGAACCTGCGCCCTAATGTCGGGTTGCGTATCAAGCTTGCCTCGTCCGGTTCAGGAAAATGGGAGACGAGCGGAGGCGATCAGTCGAAGTTTGGTCTGAATTCTTCGGAACTTCTGGAGGCTTTGGATTATATGGAACGCAATAAGATGTCTGATTGCCTGAAGCTCATACATTTTCATATTGGGAGTCAGATAACCAAGATCCGTTTTATCAAGAATGCTATCCGAGAGGCTGCCCAGTTCTACGTCAATCTGTGCAATATGGGATTTGATGTGGAGTTCATAGATATTGGGGGAGGCTTGGGTGTCGACTATGACGGCTCTCGCAACTCTGCATCCGGATCGTCCATGAACTATTCAATTCAGGAGTATGCCAACGACGCTGTGTCCACTCTTGTGGATGCATGCGAAAAGAACGGATTGAAGCAGCCTAATATAATCAACGAGAGCGGACGCTCGCTCACTGCGCATCATTCAGTGCTTGTGTTTGAGGCTTTGGAGACCACTCAGCTGCCAATATGGAAAGATAACCGCGAGGTTGACGAGGGTGCTCATGAGCTCATCAAAGAATTGTACAATATATGGGACAAGATAGACCAGCAGAACATTCTTGAGAGCTGGCATGATGCCTTGCAGATACGAGAGGAGGCTCTTGACCTGTTCAGCCTTGGAATGCTCGACCTTAAGATGCGTGCTCAGATGGAGGAGCTGTTCTGGTCCATAGCGCGCGATGTGTGTGATATTGTCAACGGTATGCGCCATGCCCCAGAAGAATTGAAGAAGGTGGCAAAGATGATACCTGACAAGTATTTCTGCAACTTCTCGCTGTTTCAGTCGCTTACGGATTCATGGGCGATTGATCAGGTGTTCCCGATAATACCTCTGTCGCGTCTTGACGAGAAGCCAACTCGTACCTGTACAATTCAGGATATCACATGCGATAGTGACGGAAAGATATCTAACTTCATATCCAACACCGGAGCTACAGCAAGTTCTCTGCCTGTGCATCCTGTCAAGCCCGGCGACCCATACTATCTTGGAGTGTTCCTTGTGGGGGCATATCAGGAGATACTTGGGGACATGCATAATCTGTTTGGCGATACTAATGCTGTGCATATATCTGTATATAAAGACCGCTATGAGATAGACCGTATTATTGATGGGGAGACGGTTGCCGATGTGCTTGATTATGTGCAGTTCAATCCCAAGAAGCTTGTGCGCAATGTCGAGGCGTGGGTGACATCATCGATGAAGGAAGGCAAGATCTCTCCCGAGGAGGGTAGGGAGTTCCTTAGCAATTACCGCTCAGGACTGTATGGATATACATATATAGAGAAAGACTGATGCGCTATTTCATGCGTTTGAGCTATCGCGGGGAGCCGTTTCACGGTTGGCAATGCCAGCCTGGGGCGGTGACTGTGCAGGAGGTGATAGAGGGTGCTCTGTCACAGGTGATGCGTGCTCCGATGAAGATTGTCGGTGCCGGTCGCACTGATGCCGGGGTCAATGCCCGCATGATGGTGGCGCATTTTGATGTCGAAGCTCCGGTCGCATGCGTGTCCCGCCTTATTGCCAGCCTGAATGCTATAGTCGGCAAGGATATTGCTATACAGGATGTATATCGGGTGCCTGACGATCTGCATGCGCGGTTTGACGCCACCTCGCGCACCTATCATTATTATGCTGTCACGGAGAAGTCGCCGTTCTTTTATCCGCTTAGCTGGAAGGCTCCTGCCTCGCTGGACTTCGACGCTATGAACCGTGCGGCATCTCTTCTGCTCGCCACAAGCGACTTCACATCGTTTGCCAAGTTGCATGCCGATACCAAGACTAATATATGCCGTGTCACCCATGCCGGGTGGCATCGGGTAGGCGGTGAGGATAGCGGAGTCTGGGTGTTTGTCATCACTGCCGACCGTTTCCTGCGCAATATGGTCAGGGCTGTTGTCGGCACGCTTGTGGAGGTAGGGCGCGGAAAGATATCCGTAGAGGAGTTCGGGCGTATTATCGAGCGCAAGGACCGTTGTGCGGCAGGAACCTCGATGCCGCCTCAGGCCCTGTATCTTTGGGATGTCACTTACCCTGAGTCAGAATCGGCTAACAAACAGGAATAATAAGCCACATGTTTTAATATCTATTAACATAAACAGGCGCGTCTATGACGCGTCCGTTTGCTATCTTTGTCAGGAAATAATAACATCGCATTATGAAAAGGACTATTATTGCAATTCTCGTATTAGTCACCTCTTTGGGGCTAAGTGCTCAATCTCTCTTTTGGGACAGTTCGGATCCTGATAGGACTGTGACTTTCGGTGCTCGTCTGGGATGGAATTTCGCTAAGATGGCAGGAAAAGGCAGCGGGCTTTTTGGTGACCGAAAGGGGATTGCTGTTGGTGCGGAGGTGGATGTCAACCTTATAAAGAGTTTTTCAATCAATTCTGGTCTTTTCTTCACTATGAAGGGCGCAAAGAGAGATGGAGAGATGACAGTCGGCGACATTATGGGTGTTAAGTCCTCTTTGGCATTTGCTGTCAATTTTCTGGAACTTCCGGTATATGCGTCATATCATCTTCGTTTTACTCCGGAATCTGATCTCCAGATATTTGCCGGACCTTATTTCGGTGTCGGTGTTTACGGTAAGATGGGGCTGAAATTGCGGGACCAGGAATCGTTTGACAAGTCAAAGGTCAATCTGTTTTCCGACAACGGTTTTCATCGTTGGCAGTATGGTATCGGACTCGGAATGTCCTACACCCATGCAAGCCGTTATGTGATCGGATGGCAGTACCAGTGGGGAGTCCGTGATGTGGCTGAACTTATGGATAACCAGTGGAACACATTCCAGATTTCCGTCGGCTATAATTTCTGAAATATTTCGGAGGGATGTGTGATGGCAAATATCCATATCCCTCTTAAAAATAGTTGGATTAAAAGAGGGGGGAATTGAAGAAAAATTTCTATATTTGCACAGCCAAAAGCGCGCCTGCCTTTGTCCGGGAGCGTCTTTTGCTGTACATGGCACTCTGTCACAGATGAATAACCTTATTTGAAAATAAGATATAACTCATACATATGATAGCATTAGCAATTCAAAATGCAACCTTAGCGGTGGTCGCGCTCTGTACGGGCATCGCCTTGGTGGCTGTTGCTCTTTGGCTCGCCGGGCTTATTTCGCCACGGTCGTTCAACCCTCAGAAGGGCGAGGCTTATGAATGTGGTATCCCTACCCGTGGAGAGTCTATGGCTCAGTTCAAGGTGGGATATTATCTTTTTGCCATCCTCTTTCTGATGTTCGATGTCGAGACCGTGTTCCTCTATCCTTGGGCGGTGCGTGTGCACGAGCTGGGCACAGAGGGTCTCACAGCGATTGCAGTATTTTTCGGAATCATAGTGCTGGGTCTCGTATATGCCTGGCGGAAAGGAGCTCTTGAATGGAAGTAACTACGCAAGGCATGCCCTACGAGGCATGGAAAGATAATGAGTATATCGAGAAACTCGTAAAAGAGCTTCAGGAGAGCGGTACCAACGTGATAGTCGGTTCGCTTGACAAGCTCATCAACTGGGGGCGGTCCAACTCTATCTGGCCACTCACTTTCGCCACCAGTTGTTGCGGCATTGAGTTCGTGTCGCTTGGCGCGGCGCGTTACGACATGGCGCGTTTTGGCTGGGAAGTAGCACGTGCCTCACCTCGTCAGGCTGACTTCATGATGGTTGCAGGTACTATAGTCCACCGTATGGTGCCGGTGTTCCGCCGCCTCTATGACCAGCTTGCCGAACCGAAATATGTGATAGCCTGTGGCAGCTGTGCCATCTCTGGCGGTCCTTTCAAGAAGAGCTACCATGTGGCTATGGGCATAGAGGATATCGTGCCGGTTGACGTGTTTGTCCCCGGTTGTCCTCCTCGTCCGGAGGCTATGATATATGGCATCATGCAGCTCTCAAGAAAGATCAAGGTCGAGAAGTTCTTCGGCGGAGTCAACCGTCAGGAGAAACAGCAGGAGTTCCTGAAGTCTCATCCTGTAGAGGGTGTCAACGACTAAACCATCATTATTGTAGAATACTTATCACACCTTAATATAATGGCAAACATCCAGGAAAAGATTTCCAAGCTGTTTCCCCAGGCCGCTTTCGCTCAGACCGATGTCCTTGAGATGACCATCGCCGATGAGCAGTGGCACGACTTGGCTCACACTCTGCGTCATGATCCGGAGCTCTCATTTGACTTTCTTGTCACAATTGCCGGCATGGACTGGAAAGAGAACGGTCTTGGCTGCATCTATGAGCTTGTGGCCACCTCACGTAACGAGCGTGTATCTGTCAAAGTGATGGCTACCGGCGATCGTGAGAAGCCTTTCATTCATTCTGTGTTCGATATCTGGGATATCGCTACCGTATATGAACGTGAGGTATATGACTATTTCGGCATAATATTCGTCAACAATCCGGATATGCGTCGTCTCTTCCTTAATATTGACTGGAAGGGGTATCCGTTGCGCAAGGATTATAACGATGATCCTGATATCAATCCCGTATCCATAGAGAACGAACGTCAGACCGACTTTACCGATACATGGGTGGAACGTGAAGGCAAGATTGTGAAAGAGGAAAGACGTATATTCCAGGCTGATGATTTTGTGGTCAATATCGGTCCTCAGCATCCTGCGACTCATGGTGTGCTTCGTTTCCGCACAGCAGTCGACGGTGAGATCATAAAGAAAATCGACCTGTATCTCGGCTATATACATCGTGGCGTGGAGAAGATATGCGAGGTGGATACCTATCCTCAGACCCTCCATTTCATGGATCGTCTCGACTATTTCTCGGCGCATCCTTACCATCACTGTCTGTGCATGCTTTACGAGGAAGCTATGGGGATACAGATTTCACGCCGTGCCCAGGTGATACGAGTGCTTATGGACGAGCTCTCACGTATCGCTTCCCACTGTCTGTTCTTCGGCACCTATTGTATGGACCTTGGTGCTACTACGATGCTGTTCTATACACTGCGTGTGCGTGAGCAGATTCTCGACATCATGGAGAAGACTTGCGGAGCTCGTATGACATTCAATTATGACTGCATAGGAGGTGTGATGCAGGATCTTCACCCTGACTTTGTGAAGGATGTTCACGCCCTTCTTGATGTGCTTCCCGCCAATATCAAGGAATACAATAAGATATTTACCGGCAATGTAATTGCCCGCGACCGTATGGAGAATGTAGGTGTGCTCTCTCGTGAGGATGCCATCTCTTGGGCTGTGACAGGTCCTAACGGACGTGGCTCAGGCTGGGCATGCGATGTGCGCAAGACATTCCCCTACAGCATTTACTCCGAACTTGAGTTTGACGAGGTGGTGCGCTCTGAGGGTGATGCTATGGCCCGCTTCAAGGTGCGTATGGACGAGATGGTCCAGAGTGCACGCATCATAGCTCAGCTTATCGACAATATTCCGGAAGGGGAGTATTGCGTGAAGGTGCCTAAAGTGGTCAAGCTTCCTGCCGGCCATTGGTTCAAGATGGTGGAGGGTTGCCGCGGCACATTCGGCATATACCTTGAGAGCGATGGCTCCGCTTCACCGTATCGCCTGAAGATAGTGCCTCCGTGTCTGCCAGCCGCAGCTGTTGTTGACCACATCACTTGCGGACAGAAGATAGCCGACCTTATCACTATCGGCGGATCTATGGACTACATTGTCCCAGATATAGACCGATAGCCGAATGGATGGCTTCCACAATATAGAAATACACGATTATAATATACCAATCATATATCCATAACAAGATTATGCAAGACTTATCAGTAGGAACTGCCTGGTTTCATTCCTTCCTGCTCGGTTACATGCCCGAGTGGCTTGCTGTCACCCTTGAGTGTGTGCTCGTAGGAGTGGGGTTGATGCTCCTCTATGCGGTCCTCGCCCTGTTCTATATTCTTTTCGAGCGTAAGGTGTGTGCCTATTTCCAGTGTCGTCTCGGTCCTAACCGAGTAGGTCCCTGGGGATTGTTACAGAGTGTTGCCGATATGTTCAAGATACTTATAAAGGAGCTTATCTCGCTCAATCATATCGACAAATTCCTTTTTGCATTGGCTCCTTATCTGGTGATCATAGCTTCTATGCTCGCGTTTGCGGTGCTTCCATGGGGCAACGGTCTACAGATTATTGATTTCAATGTCGGTATCTTCTTCCTGCTCGCAGTGTCCTCGATAGGTGTGCTCGGTATACTTCTCGCAGGATGGTCGTCCAACAACAAGTTTACTCTTATCGGAGCTCTCCGTTCCGGAGCGCAGATGGTAAGCTACGAGCTTTCGATGGGCTTGTGTGTCGTTACAATGGTAGTGATGGCAGGCTCTATGAGCGTTACCGATATAGTGATGGCTCAGGAACATCTGTGGTTCATATTCTCAGGTCACATCCCTGCCATTATCGCATTTGTGATATTTATGATAGCCGGTACAGCCGAGACCAATCGTGGTCCTTTTGACCTTCCTGAAGCGGAGAGTGAGCTTACGGCAGGATACCATACCGAGTATTCTGGTATTCATTTCGGATTCTTCTATCTTGCGGAGTATCTCAATCTTTTCATTGTTTCAGGTGTGGCTGCACTGCTGTTTTTCGGCGGGTGGATGCCTCTGCATATCCCCGGGCTTGATGCATTCAACAATGTAATGGACTATATACCTTCGGTGGTATGGTTCGTAGGCAAGGCCGTCGCTCTGTCGTTCATAATCATCTGGTTCAAGTGGACATTCCCTCGTCTGCGTATTGACCAGCTGCTCACACTTGAATGGAAATATCTCCTCCCCATCAACCTGTTCAATCTTGTGCTGATGGTGATAGTGGTGACCTATAGTCTCTACCTCTAAAATACCGTTAATACCATACAAATAATGTGGCGCGTCCGCTCGTGGACCGCAATCTAATTAAAGACAATCGCGATGAGTGAAAAATATGGCAAAATCGTCCAGGTGATCGGACCTGTGGTCGACGTGATGTTTGACGGCGATGGCAATGTCATCCCTCCCATCTACACTGCTCTCAAAGTAGTGCGCCCCGACGGCACCGAACTGATACTCGAAGTGGAGCAGCATATCGGTGAAAAGACCGTACGTTGTGTGGCTATGGAGAGTACCGACGGTCTCCAGCGCGGAGCTCGTGTTGACAATCTTGAGCGTCCGATTGCTGTCCCCACCGGCGATCAGGTGAAAGGTCGTCTGCTCAACGTCATCGGTGATGCCATTGACCGTCTTCCCGCTCTCGATCGCACGGAATTGCGCCCCATACATCAGCCAGCCCCCGAGTTCGATGACCTTACAATCGGCACGGAGATTCTTTATACCGGTATAAAGGTGATCGACCTTCTTGAGCCTTATAGCAAGGGTGGCAAGATCGGTCTCTTCGGAGGCGCAGGCGTGGGCAAGACAGTGCTCATTATGGAGCTCATCAACAATATCGCCAAGGGGCATAACGGCTTCTCGGTGTTCACTGGTGTGGGAGAGCGTACACGCGAGGGTAACGATCTTCTCCGCGAGATGATTGAGAGCGGCGTTATCAAGTATGGTAAAAAATTTGAGGAAGGGATGGAAAAAGGCGAATGGAATCTTGCCGACGTGGATATGTCGCAGGTGAAGGATTCGCAGGCCGCACTCGTGTTCGGACAGATGAACGAGCCTCCGGGCGCACGTCTGCGTGTGGCTCTTTCAGGTCTTACCGTGGCTGAGCAGTTCCGCGATCAGGATGGCGGAGGTAAGGATATCCTTCTGTTCATCGACAACATCTTCCGTTTCACTCAGGCTGGTTCGGAGGTGTCCGCTCTTCTCGGACGTATGCCGTCGGCTGTTGGTTACCAGCCTACACTTGCCTCAGAGATGGGTGCACTCCAGGAGCGAATCACATCCACAAAGAACGGTTCAATCACATCGGTCCAGGCTATATATGTCCCAGCCGACGACTTGACCGACCCCGCTCCCGCCACTACATTCAGCTTCCTTGATGCCACTACAGTGTTGTCACGTAAGATCACTGAGCTTGGTATCTATCCTGCTGTAGATCCATTGGAATCCACATCTCGTATTCTCGATCCCAACATCATAGGTGAGGATCATTACAATACTGCCCAAGCTGTAAAACAGCTCCTTCAGAAGTACAACGAGCTTCAGGATATCATCGCCATCCTTGGTGTCGACGAGCTCAGCGATGAGGATAAACTTGTCGTGGCTCGTGCTCGCCGCGCACAGCGTTTCCTTTCGCAGCCGTTCCATGTGGCAGAGCAGTTTACCGGTCTGCCGGGCGTGATGGTGCCTCTGAGCGAGACTATCCGAGGCTTCAAGATGATTCTTGCCGGCGAGGTGGACGATCTGCCCGAGCAGGCATTCCTTAATGTAGGCACAATCGATGATGCTATCGCCAAAGGCAAGAAGCTTCTTGCCGAGGTGGGAGCTTGATCCGGATGTGACAGCATCTTTCCTCAAAAAGTCAACATTCTAAGAATCATAACAAGCCGATGACACTTAAGATAATTTCAGCTGATGACATTATGTTCCAGGGTGATGCCTCTGTGGTACATCTGCCCGGGACTATGGGGGCTTTCACAGTGCTTCCCGGTCACGCATCTCTAATATCCACCCTTACTCCCGGCACTGTACGCTACACCTCGGCCGATGGGGAGCATTCTGTGAAAATAGAAGGTGGTATTGTCGATGTCGACAGCGATATAGTGTCGGTGTGTATATATTAACCCTCTTGACGACGATGAAACAGATTTTCACAACAATAGTTCTTGCGCTCATCGCTCTTGTCGCTCCGGCATCAGCCATGGCTTCCGGTCATGACAGCGGGGAGAAAGAGGGTATCGATGCTCAGGCTATAATCTTTGAGCATCTTGGTGACGGCTATGGATGGGAAGTCCCGTTCAATCACCACAAGCGTATCCCTCTCCCGGTGATAGTATGGGGCTCTGACGGATTGCATGTGTTCTCTTCGTCACGTGTCACGCACGGCGATGTATATCGTGACGGTAATGCAGAGTTCAAGATTGCCGGAGCCGACAGCCCTTACAAGGGAAAGATTGTTGAGATAATCAATGGTCAGGAGGTAAAGCCGGCTGTGGATATCTCAATCACAAAGAACGTTTGCGGTGTGTTTATCGCAGTCATACTTTGTGTATGGAGCATCCTGTCAGTGGCTCGTTGGCATCGCACCCAGGGGATGAAAGGTCCCCGCAGGATGGTCGGAGCCTTAGAGTTGGTCATTCTCTTTGTGTATGACGGTGTGATCAAACCCACACTCAAGAACAAGGCAGGCAAGTTTGCTCCCTACCTCTTGACAGTGTTCTTTTTCATTCTCATAATGAACCTTCTCGGACTCATAGTGATTTTCCCCGGTGGAGCCAATCTCACCGGCAATATCGCGGTCACTCTCGTCCTTGCATTGATGACCTTGCTCATCACAAATATCTTTGCCACTAAGCATTACTGGAAAGAGATATTCAATCCCGATGTACCATGGTGGCTTAAATACCCTCTGCCGATTATGCCCCTTATAGAGGTTTTCGGTGTGTTCACCAAGCCTGCGGCATTGACTGTGCGTCTCTTCGCCAATATGATGGGCGGACATATGATAGTGATCGTGCTCACTCTTCTCATCTTTATCTTTGCGGCAATGGGTCCGGTAGTGTCCGGTGCAACCGCAGTGGTGTCGGTGATATTCTCGGTGTTCATGCTCTGTATAGATGTCCTTGTAAGTTTCATACAGGCATATGTGTTCACGATGCTTTCAACCCTGTTCATAGCTCTCGGGCAGGAAGAGGGGCATGAAAAGCATGAGGCAACAGAAAAAGCGGTAGTCCCGCATAACCCATGAGACCGTAAGTCAGGTGTCATTACTGAAATGATCGTAATAAATCCAAGAATAATTATCTCTAAAAAATAACCTCTCAAAATTCTACAGTTATGTTAGCAATGATTTTAGCAGCTATCGAAGGAACTCTTGGCATTGGTGTATGCATCGGTGCAGCAATCGCAGCAATCGCTGCCGGTCTCGGTATCGGCAAGATCGGTGGCGCAGCCATGGAGGCAATCGCCCGTCAGCCCGAATCGACTGGTGACATCCGAAGCAACATGATCGTGATCGCAGCTCTTATCGAGGGCGTTGCTCTCTTCGCTGTCATCGTCTGCGTACTTGCAATGTTCGTAGGCTAATCTTTGGCAAATCCCAGCTATGGAACTATTCACGCCTGATTTTGGCCTGATATTCTGGATGTTCGTATCGTTCGCCATCCTCTTCGTCATACTGTGGCGGTGGGGCTGGCCCGCGATTATGAAGGGAGTATCCGACCGTGCCGACCTCATCGACAAGGGTGTGGAGTATGCTCAAAGTGCCAAAGAACAGCTTGACCATGCCCGCGAAGAGGCGGATAAATACATAGCAGAAGCCCGTCGCCAGCAGGCTGATATGCTTCGTGAAGCCGATAAGATGAAGACTCAGATCATCGAGGAGGCCCGCGTTGCTGCTCAGACTGAAGCAAAAAAGGTGATGGACAACGCCAAACTGACAATCGAGCAGGAACGCAAGGTTGCTCAAGAGCAATTCCGCAACGAAGTTTCAGCCTTTGCTCTCGACATCGCCCAGAAGGTGGTGCGCAACCAGCTGAAAGAGGAGAAGGCTCAAGAGAAGCTTGTCAACTCTCTGCTCGACGAAATCGAGAAACAGAACTAAGATTTCACCCCTACTAATCTTAAGCAATGAACCAAGGTCTAATCCCCAGCCGCTATGCAAAGGCTCTTTTTGAGTATGCATCGGAGCACGATTGCGACAAACTCGTGTTTGAGCGTATGCAGGCTCTTTCCGAGGCGTTTGCTTCAGAGCCTTCTCTTGTCAAGGCTGTGAGAAATCCATATGTCTCGCGCCGTGACAAGATACAGCTGCTCACAACAGCCTCAGGCTCCACTGAGGGCGATAGCGCCATGACACGTTTCATGGAGCTGCTCGCTGACAACAATCGCCTTGATATGGCACGCGACATAGCCTTGGCTTATCTTAAGATCTATCGCCGGGAGCATAACATATGCCTCGTCACTGTCACTTCTGCCGCACCAATGGCGGAGGCTGAGGAGAAGAGGCTGAAACAGCTCATCCAGCGACACCTCGGCTCGGCTACTATGGAGTATAATCATCTGATAAATCCTGATCTCATAGGAGGCTTCCAGGTGAGCATTGACAACGAGAAACTTGACGCGTCCGTTGCCAACGAACTCAAGCAGCTGCGTCTGAAACTTTTAAACTAATCCCACATTTTACAATCAGTCTTACCAATGATTAACCCAAGCGAGATTTCTCAGGTACTGAAGCAACAGTTGGAGAATGTCAACTCTAAGGTGTCGTTTGAAGAAACCGGCATCGTCCTTGAAGTGGGAGATGGCGTAGCCCATGTGTACGGTCTCGACAACGTATGCGCCAACGAGCTCGTTGAGTTCGAGAACGGCGTCAAGGGCGTGGCTCTCAATCTTGAGGAGAGCAATGTCGGAGTCATCCTCCTCAACAACGTCAATAAGGTCACCGAAAACATGACCGTCAAGCGCACCGGTGAAATTGCTTCAATCAACGTCGGCGACGGCGTGTTTGGGCGTGTGATCAATGTGCTTGGACAACCTATAGATGGTCGTGGTCCCATATCGGGCGAGCTTCTGCCTATGCCTCTTGAGCGTAAGGCTCCAGGTGTGATTTTCCGTCAGCCTGTGAAGCAGCCGCTTCAGACCGGACTTAAGGCCATCGATTCAATGGTGCCCATAGGTCGCGGACAGCGCGAGCTTATCATCGGCGACCGTCAGATAGGTAAGACTGCCGTGGCGATCGATACTATCATCAACCAGCGTAAGAATTTTGAAGAGGGTAAGCCCGTCTACTGTATCTATGTCGCCATCGGTCAAAAGGCTTCATCGGTAGCAGCTATCGTTGAGACTCTACGTCAGCATGGCGCGCTCGACTATACTGTAGTGGTTGCAGCCACTGCGTCCGACTCGGCATCAATGCGTTATTATGCTCCGTTTGCCGGAGTGGCTATCGGCGAGTTCATCCGCGACACCGGTCGTGACGCTCTCATCGTTTATGATGACCTCTCCAAGCAGGCTGTGGCATATCGTGAGATCTCGCTCGTGCTCAAGCGTCCGTCAGGACGTGAGGCATATCCTGGTGATATCTTCTACCTGCACAGCCGTCTGCTTGAACGTGCCGCCAAGATTATCGACAATCAGCAGGTGGCAGCTAACATGAACGACCTCCCCGCATCACTCAAGGACAAGGTGAAGGGTGGAGGTTCGCTGACCGCGCTTCCTATCATCGAGACTCAGGCGGGAGACGTGTCAGCCTACATTCCTACCAATGTGATTTCAATTACTGACGGTCAGATATTCCTTGAGACCGCACTCTTCAACCGTGGTATCCGTCCTGCCATAAATGTGGGCATCTCAGTGTCGCGTGTGGGCGGTAGCGCGCAGATCAAGTCAATGAAGAAAGTTGCGGGCACTCTGAAGATCGACCAGGCTCAGTTCCGTGAGCTCGAATCGTTCACCAAGTTTGGCGGAGACATCGACGCTGTAACCGCACGCGTGATTGACAAGGGCAGAAAGAACGAGCGTCTGCTCATACAGCCCCAATATTCCCCTATGGCTGTAGAGGATGAGGTAGCAGTCATCTACTGCGGCACACGCGGACTTCTTGAGAATGTCCCGGTAGAGAAAGTGGCTGAGTTCGAGAAAAACTTCCTCCAGCTCATGCATGCCAAGCATCCTGAAGCCATGGACGCTATACGCGCCGGCAAGCTTGATGATGACATCATCGGGAAGCTCACCTCGGCGGCTGCCGAAGTAGCCGGGGCTTACAAGTAACGAAATCTAAAAAGATTAAACAGACATAAAAGTCTCATCCCACCTTCCAATACATGGCAACACTTCGCGAACTTAAAGGACGCATCGGTTCTGTGGCATCCAGTGAGAAGATCACCGGAGCTATGAAGATGATCTCATCTGCCAAGATGCACCGTGCCGAGGCCGACCTGCGGCGGCTTCTTCCATTCCGCAGCCAGATCGAGACAATCATCGGCAATCTGCTCTCAGCTGATGCAGAGTTCTCGTCACCTCTTACAGAAGAGCGCGAAGTGAAGCGTGTTGGGATAGTGGTATTAGGTTCTGACGACGGATTGTGTGGTGGTTACAATATAAATATCTTCAAGGACTTGCTCGTGCGTCTTAGAGAGTGTCGCGAGAAATGGGGCGAGGATATAGATTTCACCATCTTCACGGTCGGACGCAAGATACATAAGGCTGTAGCCAAGCTCGTTGATCATCACATCACAGAGGTAAATGACGAGAGTGTCAACTCTAAGTGTGGTCCGGATGTCATAAAGCGGTTCGCCGGTATGCTCAGCGATCGTTTCCTCTCAGGAGAGCTTGATACTGTGCAGCTTCTGTATATGAACTTTCAGAGTGTGAGCCGACAGAGAGTGCGTTATGAGCAATACCTTCCGGTAGATGCGTCGACTTTTTCCGCCGAAGGTGTGAAAGCTCTGTGTCGCCCTTACCTGTTTGAACCTGATGCCGCATCCATATTCCGTTCGGTGCTTCCGATGTTCCTGCTTTCAGTGATGCAGGAGATCTTTACTGAAAACCGTGCTTCCGAGCAGGCGGCACGCATCATGGCAATGCAGAGCGCGAACGACAATGCAAAGAACCTGCTCGAACAGCTTCAGCTTGAATATAACAAGCTGCGCCAGCAGAGCATAACCACCGAACTGCTCGATATAATCGGCGGTCAGGTGAAAAATTAGAATAAAACCAATATTCAATAGCCAATCCTTCAACATGGGTAGTGTAAAAGACTATTTCTCCAATCTCGGGTCGGGTATCGCAAGCCTTATTAAGGGTATGTCGGTCACCGGCAAGGAATTTGTCACCCCCAAGATTACCGAAGAGTACCCCGACAACCGCGACAATCTTCCAGTGGCGGACCGCTTCCGTGCGGTGCTTACGCTCAAGTATGATGATCAGGGCAACCACAAGTGTATCGCTTGCGGCACCTGCGAGCGCGTATGTCCCAATGGTACAATCAATCTTGACATCAAGCAGGTAGAGACCTGGGATGGCAAGAAGAAAAAGAAACTCGACAAGTATATGTACGATCTCGGCAGCTGCACATTCTGTCAGTTGTGTGTGTGCGGCTGTCCTACTGACGCGCTTGAGTTCAGCAATGATTTCGAGCAGGCAGTGTTCACCCGCGGAAAGCTTGTCAAGAAACTCAATTATCTTCCCGAGAAGGAGGAGCCTAAGCCCACCCCAGAGCAGATCGCCAAGATGCAGGCTGAAAAGGAAGCTAAGATCGCAGCCGCAGAGGCTAAAAAGGCAGCGGTGTCCGACGCGTCTGCCGCCGATGCAGACCCGCTTGCCGGAATTGAGCTTAACGATGCTCAGAAAAAGGCTCTTGATGCCGCAGCTTCCGACCCCGAGAAGCTTGAGAAGATTCGCGCCGCAATCATTAAGGCAGCCCAGCTCAAGGCAGCCAAGAACGGTGCTACAAATAGCTAAATCATCTACAGTATATGGAATCAGTAGGAAGTACAATTAGTTACTGGATAATCGCTGTGGCGATTGTCGTCTTTTCGGTACTTACTGTCACCACGCGTAAGATCCTTCGCGCTGCCACCTATCTGCTCTTCACCCTCTTTGCCACAGCCGCGCTTTATTTCAAGCTCGACTATGAGTTCCTCGGGGCTGTGCAGATTGCCGTTTATGCCGGAGGTATAGTGGTGCTGTTTGTATTCTCGATACTCCTTACCACACGTCCGGGTGACAACACTGCGCAACTTGAATCGCGCAAGCGAGCCCTCGGTCTGGTCGGAGCTATCGCTGCTGCCGGTGCTTGCGGATGGGCTCTTTGCTCACGTTGCGCCGACATGTTCACCTCAGTCCCCGATATGTCTAACCCCACTATGCAGGAGGTAGGCACAGCCATGCTCGGCACCGGTCACGGTCAGTATCTGCTCCCGTTCGAGGCTGTCAGTGTGTTGTTGCTCGCTTGTATTATAGGTGGCGTAGTGGTCGCCCGCAAACGTTAATCCCCCGATACGATTATGGATATAACATTAATTTGGTATCTGGTCCCCGCCCTGGTGATGTTCTGCTGCGGGGTTTACGGCTTCCTAACCCGCCGCAACATGATAGCTATGCTTATCTCGCTGGAGCTAATGCTCAACGCTGTCGATATTAACTTTGTCGTCTTTAACCGTTATCTGTTCCCCGGCACCAATGACGGCTGGATGTTCACGCTCTTCGGCATAGCCATTGCCGCCGCAGAGACCGCGCTCGCCATAGCCATCATAATCAATCTGTTCAGGGTGAGCAAGGATATCGATGTCGCCGACACAACCAAAATGAAACACTAATAGCGATATGGATATAACAATTCCTGTACTTATATTGGCTATTCCGTTCTTCATGTTCCTCTTGTTGGGACTTGCAGGCGTGAAGATGAGCCACAAGATGGCCGGCACGCTCGGCACTATCGGCATGGGCACAGTGCTTGTCCTGTCATATTACACTGCGTTCACATATTGGTTCTCCGGTGCTCCTGAATTCATTGACGGTACTACGCGTCTTCAGTACACTGTGTTCAATCAGACTTGGTTGCAGTTCACTCCTGCTCTTGCCATCAAGATAGGTTTCCTTCTTGACCCAATCTCGGCATTGATGCTTGTAGTCATCCCTACCATTTCATTTATGGTACATGTCTATTCGCTCGGCTATATGCATGGAGAGAAAGGCTTCCAGCGTTATTACGCTTTCCTGTCGCTGTTCAGTTTCTCGATGCTTGGTCTGGTTGTCGCCACCAATATCTTCCAGATGTATATATTCTGGGAGCTTGTGGGAGCTTCATCATTCCTTCTCATCGGATTCTTCTACACATTGCCCAGTGCAGTTGCGGCTTGTAAGAAGGCGTTTATCGTCACTCGTTTTGCCGACCTCGGTTTCCTTATAGGTATCCTTATCCTCTCGTTCTATACCGAACAGCTCGATTTCCTCCCGATGACACAGAATCCTCAGGCTGTGTTCGAGTCATTCGGCGGAGCTACATTCATGGGGGCTTCTGTCCTCACATGGGCGTTGGTTCTCATATTCACCGGAGGTATGGGTAAGTCGGCAATGCTTCCTCTTCACATTTGGCTCCCCGATGCGATGGAGGGTCCTACCCCAGTGTCGGCACTCATTCACGCTGCTACCATGGTGGTCGCAGGTGTTTATCTCGTCGCTCGACTCTTTCCGCTGTACATGCTTGAGGATGCTGCGCTGACATTCATCACTGTTGTCGGAGCTATCACGGCATTCTATGCAGCTTGTGTGGCATGTGCACAGATCGATATCAAGCGTATCCTCGCGTTCTCCACTATTTCGCAGATTGCGTTCATGATGGTGGCTCTTGGTGTTGCCTCCAAATATGGCGAGGCTATCCATGAGGGTCTCGGATACATGGCATCAATGTTCCATCTGTTCACTCATGCGATGTTCAAGGCACTCCTTTTCCTTGGAGCCGGTTCGCTCATCCATGCGGTTCACTCCAACAATTATACAGCCATGGGCGGTCTGCGTAAGTATATGCCCATCACCCATATCACATTCCTCATCGGCTGTCTCGCTATTGCAGGCATCTGGCCTTTTGCCGGATTCTTCTCAAAGGATGAGATTCTTACAGCATGCTTTGCCAACAGTACTTTCTGGGGAATCTGGATGATGATTGTTGCCGCTATGACAGCGTTCTACATGTTCCGTATGTACTTCCTTATCTTCTGGTGGGACAATCCCGACTATGAAGCACGAGTGAAGGAGCAGGAAGCCCACGGTCATCATGCCTCCATGCCTCATGAGTCGCCTTTCACAATGGCTTTCCCATTGGTGTTCCTTGCCATTGTATCCTGTGTGGCAGGTTGGGTGCCCTTCGGTGAGCTCGTTACTTTTGACGGTCATGAGTATCATATCCATATCGACTGGTCTATTGCAAGCATGAGTATGGGTGTGGCTATCCTTGCCATAGCATTTGCTGCATGGCTGTATATGAAGAAGAACGACAAGCCTGCGCGTATGGCTGATTCCTGCCGCTGGCTCTGGACTGCTGCCAACCGTCGTTTCTATTGGGATGAGATCTATCTTTGGATCACTCGTAAGGTTATCTTCGATAGCATCTGTAAGCCTATCGCATGGTTTGACCGTCATATCATCGATGGCACTATGGACGGATTCGCTTATGTCACCAATGTGGCATCGGGAGCTATCAAGGGACTTCAGAGCGGAAAAGTTCAGATGTATGTGTGGTGGTTCCTTATCGGAGCAGTCCTGCTCGGTGTAATTGCCGCAGTGTGCGTGCTGTAATAATGTTAATGTAGCAAATATAGTAACGATATGTTCTCAAATATATTAATCTATTTCGTGGTCATCCCCTTGATTATGCTCTTGGGGCTGTTCCTCTGCCGCGACATAAAGCAGATTCGTGCCGTGGCGGTAACCGGCTCGATCGCGCTCACCGCACTGTCGATATGGCTTCTGGTTGATTACTTAGGGCTGCGCGCCGCCGGCAATGATGCCCCCATGCTCTATCTTGGGTCGTGGGAATGGTTCGCACCTCTTAACATACATCTTGCTGTGGGTGTCGACGGTATATCTATCGCCATGCTCATACTTACAGGTGTCATTATGATCACCGGAAGCTTTGCGTCCTGGGAGATTGCCCAGCCCAAGGAATTCTTCTTATGGCTCATCCTCCTATCAACCGGTGTGTATGGCTTCTTCATATCTCTTGACCTGTTCACAATGTTCATGTTCTATGAGGTAGCTCTTATCCCGATGTATCTTCTTATCGGTGTTTGGGGGTCAGGCAACAAGAACTATTCAGCCATGAAGCTTACACTTATGCTCATGGGTGGTTCGGCTTTCCTGATGCTTGGTCTCATAGGTATATACTATCATTCCGCACCTGAGGGTCAGCCTCTGACATGGAACATTCTTGAGATTGTCGAGAATGAATCCATCTCCCTCGGATGGCAGAAGTTCCTCTTCCCGATGACATTCGTAGGTTTCGGTGTGCTTGGAGCTATGTTCCCGTTCCATACATGGTCACCTGACGGTCACGCATCGGCTCCTACGGCAGTGTCGATGCTTCATGCCGGAGTGCTTATGAAGCTTGGCGGTTACGGATGTTTCCGTGTTGCCATCTATCTTATGCCTCATGCAGCTCATGAACTCGCTTGGATATTTATCATTCTCACCGGTATCTCGGTGGTGTATGGTGCATTCAGCGCGTGTGTGCAGAACGACCTTAAGTACATCAATGCTTACTCCTCGGTGTCACACTGCGGTCTGGTGCTCTTCGCAATCCTAATGCTTAACACCACAGCGATGACCGGAGCCATCATGCAGATGCTTTCTCACGGTCTGATGACTGCTCTCTTCTTCGCGCTTATCGGTATGATATACGGACGTACTCACACTCGCGACATCCGTGAGATGGGAGGCATGATGCAGATTCTTCCCTATTTGTCGGTCTGCTATGTGATTGCAGGTATGGCATCCCTCGGACTCCCTGGCCTCTCGGGCTTCGTCGCTGAAATGACTATATTTGTCGGATCATTCCAGCACACCGATCTGTTCCACCGAGTGTTCGTCATCGTAGCATGCAGCTCGATAGTCACCACTGCGGTCTACATCCTCCGCGTGGTTGGCAAGCTCCTGTATGGTCCTGTATATGACCAGCATCATCTGTCACTCACCGATGCAAAGTGGTGGGAACGCCTGTCGACAGCCACACTCATTGTGAGTGTAGCCTGCATAGGATTCTTCCCCAATTTCTTTGCCGACCTTATCAAGTTCACATTCAGCCCAGAGATATTCACTGTCCTTGGCCTGCACTAATATCTAAGAATTAAGCAATGGATTATTCACAGTTTTTAGCCCTCAAGCAGGAGATCGGACTGCTGATAGTATTTCTGTTAGTATTCCTCTACGACACTTTCGCACCTCGTAAGTCGCAGGGGGCTCTTCCGGTAATCTCCACAGTGCTGATGCTCGTGCTTACCCTATGGGGCTTCTGTCCCACCGTCAAGGCGGATGCAGTGGCATTTGCAGGTATGTATGTGTCATCTCCGGTGATGGTGGCAATCAAGAACATTCTCAATGTGGGTGTGGTCATCGTGATGATACAGTCTATAAAGTGGGCGAACTCCGAGTTCACATCTGTGCGCCGGGGAGAGTTCTACGAACTGATTCTCCTCACGCTTTTAGGCATGTACTTCATGATATCTAGCCGTCATTTCCTTATGTTCATCATAGGTCTTGAGACAGCTTCGCTCCCCTTGTGTGCACTTGTCGCTTTCGATAAAAACCGTTATGAGAGCCATGAGGCAGCCATCAAGTATGTGCTTACCGCGGTGTTCTCCTCGGCTGTGCTTCTGATGGGTCTTTCTTATGTGTACGGACTCACAGGTTCGCTCTACTATGCGGACATAGCCCTTTTCTGTAGCTCCAATATGGGAGTAATGATGGTAGTGGCACTTGCGTTTGTCATGGCAGGTTTCGGATTCAAGATATCACTTGTTCCGTTCCATCTTTGGACAGCCGACGTATATCAGGGTGCACCCACATCGGTAACCTCATATCTCTCGGTGATATCCAAAGGCTCTGCCGCGTTTGCGTTCCTTGTGGTGCTTACCCAGGTGTTCGGCACCCTTTACTCCGCAGCATGGGAGTGGATGCTGTATGCTCTGATTGTGCTGACTATTACCGTTGGTAACCTCTTTGCAATGCGACAGGTCAACATGAAGCGTTTCCTCGCGTTCTCTTCTATTTCGCAGGCAGGATATATCATGCTTGCTGTGATAGGTGACAATGCCATGGGAGTCTCAGCCTTGATGTTCTATGTGCTTGTATATGTGTTCTCCAATCTTGCTGCATTCGGTGTGATCGGTGCTATTGAGAATGCTTCCGGCAAGCTTCTGATGACCGATTACAACGGTCTATACAGGGCCAATCCCCGCTTGGCGTTCACAATGATGCTTGCAATGTTCTCTCTGGCAGGTATTCCTCCGTTTGCAGGATTCTTCAGCAAGTTCTTTGTGTTCACATCCGCCCTTAACGGAACCGAGTCGGTGGCACTTTATGTGCTCGTGCTCATTGCGTTGATCAACACTATCATATCGTTGTACTACTATCTCCTTGTTGTCAAGGCGATGTTCATCAACGATAGCGAACAGCCTATCGCTACATTCCGTTCAGCTTGTTCGGAACGTCTGGGCATGTGGATATGTGTTGCAGGTATCATAGGTCTTGGTATCATCAGCTATTTCTACAACTATCTTCTTACAATTGGCTGACAATTGTAAAAATATCTAAAACAGTCTCCGGCTTTAGGGTGTCATCCCTACTGCCGGAGACTGCAATATCCACTATATTTTAACTTTATATTAAAATGGGTGCAATAGGCATATTTGATTCTGGTTACGGAGGTCTGACCATCCTAAAGGAGATACGCAAGGCTCTTCCGGATTATGATTATATATATCTTGGTGATAATGCAAGGGCTCCCTATGGCACGCGTTCGTTCGATGTGGTGTATGATTTCACACTTCAGGCTGTCAGGGATCTCTTTGCCCGGGGCTGCGAAATGGTGATACTTGCATGCAACACAGCTTCAGCTAAGGCGTTGCGTTCAATCCAGCAGAGGGATCTGCCTTCTATTGATCCTCAAAAAAGGGTGCTCGGAGTGATCATCCCCACCGTCGAAGCTCTCGACAAGGTGAGTGGCAACGGTAACATAGGAGTCCTTGGCACACCTGGTACAGTATCGTCGGGGACTTATGAGATCGAGATTGCCAAATTTCTTCCGGCGTTCCGGACTGTCTCGGTGGCATGTCCCATGTGGGTGCCGTTGGTTGAGAATAAGGAATATGATTCTCCCGGGGCCGATTATTTTGTTAAGAAGTATGTGGAACAGCTCTTTTCCGAAGAGCCTGAGGTTGACACTATAGTCCTTGCCTGCACACATTATCCTTTGCTCCTCAAGAAGATCGAGGCTTGTGTGGCAGGTAGAGCCAGGATTATTACCCAGGGATCGCTTGTGGCATCAAGCCTTGCCGATTATATGAAACGTCATCCCGAAATGGAGTCGCGTTGCACAACGGGTGGTACTGTCACATACCTGACAACTGAAAATCCTGACAAATTTGTTGATCTTGCCGGTATATTCATGGAGGAGCCAGTCAAGGCTACCAGAATAGAATTGTAGGAAAATATATGACATGTCTCCTCTCTCTTCAATATTCTCGTCTTTGACAATCCTAACAGTAAAAATGGTTCAACGCATCTATAAATGTCTGCTTCCCGCACTATTGTGTATCGGTGTGGAATCCTGCTCATCCGATTCTTTGCAGGGTACGGTTGACGCAGGCAGTCTGTCGATATCGGTCGAGACTGACAGCAGAGCTGTTATAGCCGGTAAAGATGGTTCGATTGTTGACACAGGATATTTGCCTGCCGATGGGACAGTATCTCTCACATTGTTTTCTTCTGTAGGAGGGTCTTCCCATACATGGGAAGACATCGGCGACTTCCCTCAGGGTGAGTATTATTTCGCCGGAAGTTATTCCCTGGAGGCAAGGAGTGGCGACACTATGATCGAGGGATTTGACACACCGGCATTCTATGGTGAGAAAACAGTACAGGTTGTCAAGGATAAGGACACACAGGCAGTAGTCAAATTGTCGCTTGCAAACTCGCTCGTAAAAGTGGTCTATACCGATGCTGCCAAGTCGGCATTCCGTTCATTATCGGCACTTGTGCATACTATAGGTGGCGTGTATCACACCTGTCTTATAGACGAAGACAGGTATCTTTGCTTGAAACCGGGCAAGACGGAGCTGTCTCTCGATGTGCAGCTCACGGATGGGAGCCGGATTGTATTTCCTGCCTATACATTGCAATCGGCTGATGCCGCTAATACCTATGAGCTGACTGTTGATTGTGAAGAGACACAGGATGGCCCGGAGTTGACTGTCAGTGGTGTGGAGGGGGACAGGTCGGTAACACTGACTGAAGAATTTATAAATGCTTCCGGACCGGTCCTCACCTCATCCTGGAATCCTGACGACATCCTGGAACTTCCCGAAGGCAATCTTCCATCCGAAGTTTATTCAGTATCCGTAGAATCCTCTGTACCGCTTACCTCTCTCATGCTATCGGTGTTGTCCTTACCCTTGGGTGAGGATGGATTTCCTGGGGAAGTGGATCTGCTTAATCTTGCTTCCGGACAGGATGTCTTGTTGCGGGAACTCGGTCTTGTCTACGATGTTGACCGTTCAGGAGGAACGGTCGATTACACCAGGCTGCTCGGACGGTTGGTGTATCTGACCTCCGAATCGGAGGTTTCGGCATTCTCTCTTGTAGCTACGAGTGCAGATGGGAAATCGTCTCAGCCTGTGACCTTATATGTGCGCTCTATGCCGGTGGAGATATCAGTGAGCAAGATATATCCTGTCACGATGGGTGTCGACAAGGCTCGTGTTGATGTCAGGTGTGACGAGTCGGGGTTCAGGGATCATGTGGAGGTTGAAATATTCGATGCAGCCGCCGACAAGTGGGACAAGATCACAGACGTGAGCATTGAGCCTATCGGAGCTCACGAGTATTCTTTGTCGTTTGGTGTGCCTTCAGGAAGCACACCTGTCGATGTCAGGGTCCTGTATTGTGAGGAGGTGCGTGCCACATTGGAAATTCAGCGTAAGATGCCTCCGTTCCGAATTGAGGTGGATGCTTTCGCCACTATGGCAGGCGTGAAAGTGATACCTGAAGACCCCTCTATGCTCGAATCCATATCTTCCATGACCCGAGTCTATGTCAATGGTGAAGAAGCTCCCCTGTACCTTCAGCTTAAAGATTTGGGAATCTTCTCTGTGATAGGGCTTTCACCGAACACTTCGTATACATTCAAGGCTACGATGATGTCGGGCGTGGACGATATAGAATTCACCCCCGAAGTCACTGTCACCACTGAAGGCACACCACAGCTTCCTAACTATGACTTTGAGGACCGCGATGAGGGTGTCAGATACAAGGGGCTTAAGTCGGGAGGCCGTTATTCCCAGACAGTAGTAGAGATATTCAACTGGCAACACTCTATAGACATAGAGCAGGAGGTGCCTAAGAACTGGGCAAATACCAATGCAAAGACATTTGCATTGTCATCGACCAATCATAACACGTGGTATATGCAGCCGTCGGTGTCGCTTACTCGCGATCCGGTGTTCAGCCAAAGTTTTGCCGTGGAGCTGTCGTGTGTAGGTTTTGATCCTAACGGTAAGCCTATACCAGATTATACTCAGGTGGGCAAGCCGTATCTTGACTATTCCCCGATTGTTCCTGAGATAGCCTATAAAGCAGCCGGCAAACTGTTTCTTGGAGATTATCGGTATGATCCGGCTACAGTCACAGAGACATATACTGAAGGCATAACGTGGAATTCTCGTCCGTCATCACTTAACGGTTACTACCGTTATTTCCCATGTGAGGGTGACCGTTCCGACAGCGGTCTTGCTATTGTAGAGGTGCTCGGAAAGCATGACGGTGAAACGGTGGTCATAGCTTCCGGGACAGCCAGACTGGAGCTCGCATCAAGCTACACTGCATTCAGTGTGCCGTTGACCTATACGATGTTCGGGGTCAAAGCATCAAGTATCAAGGTGATGTTCTCTGCATCGAGCCACATCGGGACAATCGCTGAAGAGACTCATGATGTAGTCACTGTATCTAATCCGCATACAGCCTCCTCGGTGGGTGGACGCCTGTGGATCGATAATGTCACTTTGGCTTATTGATGCCCCTTATTTTAATTTATGATATTATTTTGATTTCTATGAAACGTATTTTCACAATTTTCACACTGTTGTTTGCGGTGCTTTTTTCATCTAACGATGTATCGGCACAGTCATTGTCTGATCTGCTGCGAGGTCTCGGTCAGGGACAATCCGAATCGACATCAGGCTCTGCTGAGGGGGATTCCTCAAAGAAAGGCGGGCTTAGTGACATATTGTCGGGAGTAGCCGGAGCTCTTGGGATCGGTAATTCCAAAGCTGGCATTGAGCAGCTTGCAGGCACTTGGTCATACTATGCTCCCGCTGTGAGCTTCAAGAGTGATAATTTCCTTTTGAAAGCGGGAGGTGCCGCAGCCGCAGCGAATATAGAGAAGAAACTTGAGCCTTACTATAAGACAGCTGGTCTGACCTCTCTTGTCGTAACCATCAATACGGATTCGACATTCACATTCAAAGGTGGTCGAGCCAGCCTTAGCGGACGTATAGAGCGGAATGAACAGAATGGGACATATCTGTTCCATTTCCAGGCATTCAAGAAAGTAAACATTGGATCAATGGAGGCTTTCATATCTCTCAATGGCAAGAATGATATGACTCTGACATTCGATATATCCAAGCTCATGACATTGATGCAGAGGATCAGTGCACTATCAAGCAACACTACACTCAAAGGAGCTTCCGCACTGCTTAATAAGTATGATGGTATGACGGCGGGATTCGATCTTAAGAAGACTGCCGAAGCTACAGACACGAAGAGGTGATCCCTCGAAAAAGTCTCGTAATGGTATCGGTAATCATACCGGCATATAATGCGCAGGCATATCTCGGGGAATGTCTTGAGAGTGTGCTTGCGCAGTCGTTTTACGATTGGGAGGCTATTGTTGTCGATGACGGTTCCACGGATTGTACTTTTGAAATAGCTCAAAAGTATTCGGCTCTCGACAGAAGGATAAGGGTGCTGTCAACTGATAATAAAGGTGTCTCCTCGGCGAGGAATTCAGCTATCTCTTGCATCAAGGGTGAATGGTTCACTTTTCTTGACAGCGATGATATGCTTTATCCCTATGCTCTGAGAGCCATGCTTGATGTAGCAGAAGGTGCTGATGTGATATGCGGAGGTTGTGAGCGTGGAGACACGGTTGATGATACCAGACGGAATGTCAATAATGTCAGGCATAGGGTTGTGTCAGGTGCCGAAGCTCTTAAAGAAGGGCTTTATCAGACCGGTATCCAGGCTTCGGCTTGTGCCAAGCTGTATAAAACGGATGTTTTCAGGGATGTGATGTTTCATGCGGATATCCGTTATGAGGACCTTTTGTACTATTGTGATGTTATGATCAGGGCATCACAAGTGAGAGTGATTGATGTCCCGGTTTACTTCTATAGGGATCATTCCGGTAGCTTTGTCAACACAATGTCGTCCGATCGCCTGGATGTGTTGAATGTAGTGGAGATGATCGAGGAGAGATTTAGGCATGATGCCGGTCTGTCCGCAGCCGCACATGACCGCAGGCTGAGTGCTAATTTCAACATGTACGGATTACTGTCGGTTCACGATAGGGACGGAAGATATTCCGAAGTGAAGAAGCGTTGCTGGGAAGTGATAAAAAGATACCGTTTCGCAAGCCTGCTGAACCCTGAGGTGCGCCTGAAAAATAAGGCTGGTATTTTAGTTAGTTGCCTGGGGGGGTAATTTTAGCTCTGGTTTCGAGGCTTGTGTATAGGTGATGTTTCCCTCGATCTGATTGTTGAACAGGTCCCTTTCCGGATCGTGTATCCATCCCCATTTGTTGAAGTATCGGATCATGTTGACGATATGTATCCCGAGCATTCGGAGCGATTTGTACGATGCCGCTTCGTGGTGATGGACTATGGTTGCCCCAGGCCAATATACTGTGAGATAGTTTCGGTGTATGCGGCGTGTGAGATCGATATCCTCGGGGTACATGAAGAACCGCTCATCGAAGATTCCGGTGTCCATGAGAGCTTTTTTACGTATGAACATAAAGCTGCCCTGATGATAAGGGATGTTCCATGTGCGCTCCTGGTCGAGATGCTTGAGCAGATAACGCTCACGTATGCCACGGAACCATCCTTCAGGAAAGAACCGGCGTATGAACACATCGGCAGGGGTAGGGAGACGGCGGCATGAGTACTGTTTGTCTCCGTTTGTGCCGAGCATTTTGGGCTGAAGCATTCCTGTGGAGGGATGTGAGTCCATATATTTTTCGATATCCTTGATGATCTCCGGAAAGAATTCTACATCGCTGTTCATGACCAGATGATATTCACCCGGGAGTGGTAGTTCAAGGCGTATGGCTGTGTTATGTCCTGCGCCGTATCCGGTGTTGTCGTTTGGCAGATATGTGACTTTCGGTTTGTCTGAGCACCATTTATGCAGATGGTCGCTCCGGGAGTTGTCAATTATATATATGCGTGATACGCACCGGGAGTCGAGCGACTTCAGGCAACATTCGAGCTGTGAGAGCGGGGTATGGAATGTGACGATGGAGACACTGACCATTTCTGTTGGGGATATACATGGAAATAACGATTTTCGTACAAATTTATTGCTATTTGCAGTGAGTGTCGGAATTGTTTTGTATTTTTGCGTGGGATAAAGTGTATCCCGGGAAATATAGCTGAGGTATGAAGATATTTAGCACTGAAAATATACGCAAGATCGACCGTGTCACCATCGAAGAGGAGGGGGTGAGCTCTCAGGAGCTTATCCGCCGTGTCGCCGAGGCTGTCACGAGTGAGATTGTGGCACATTGGAGCCCCTCGACTCCCGTGGTGATTTTTGCCGGTTCTGGCAATAATGGCGCGGATGCCCTTGTGGTAGGTCGTATGTTGCTTGAGGCTGGGTTCTATCCGCGCATACTGCTTTTCAACTTCCATGGAGATTCTTTGTCAAGAGATTGCCGTCAGGCGAAGCATGATCTTCTCGCTACCGGCTATCAAGGGCTCGTAGAGATCATTGACCGTGCCGAACTTCCAACGCTCACTCCAGAGCATCTTGTGGTTGACGGTCTGTTCGGCTCAGGGCTTAGGGAGCCTTTGGAAGGTGGATTTATGATGCTTGCTCGTGTCATCAGCGAGTCAGGGGCAACAGTCATATCCATAGATGTGCCCTCGGGAATGTTTGGCGACTGGAATGCGCGTGTGATAGGGCGCAATGTGGTTCATGCCAACCTCACTATTGCCGTTCAGTTCCCTCGTCTCGCATTTTTCCTCAGTGATAATGCCGATCTTGTGGGCCGGTGGAAAGTAATTGATATCGGTCTGAGCGAACGTGCCATACTGAATACCCCCACCAAGTATTTCTATGTTGAGCGCGATGAGGTGAGTGCCGTGCTGAAATCCCGCAAGCCGTTTTCGTCAAAAGCCGATTATGGTCACGCTCTCCTGTTTTCAGGATGTTACGGAATGACCGGTGCTGCGGTCATGGCTGCACGCGGGGCATTGCGTAGCGGTGTCGGCAAGCTTACTGTGCATAGTGCGCGTGCGGCATTCCCGGTTCTTCAGGGACAGGTTCCGGAAGCATTGTTCTCTCCTGACCGTCAGGATTATGTAATATCCGATATGTCAGCCCGATTCAATTGCTCTGCTATCGGCGTAGGTCCGGGAATCGGCACAAACGATGCAACACGCGGAGCTTTAGAAACACTGATAAAGAGCTATAAACGTCCTCTTGTGATTGATGCCGACGCTCTGAATGCCATAGCGCAGAATCAGTCGCTTCTTGATCATATAGCTCCGGGCTCGATACTCACACCTCACGCCGGGGAGTTTGACAGGATATTCGGCGCACAGACTTCTGCCGAGGGAAGGCTACTCAAAGCTATAGAGGTGTCGCATCGCTATAAGATCCTTATAGTCCTTAAAGGGCATTATACAGCTACAGTGCGCCCCGACGGCAAAGTGTTCTTCAACTCTTCCGGAACCCCTGCGATGGCAACTGCCGGTAGCGGAGATGTGCTCACCGGTATCATAACTTCGTTGCTTGCACAAGGGTACAAACCGGAGTCAGCCTCAGTGGCAGGGGTGTATATCCATGGGCTTGCCGGAGAGATTGCCGCTGATACTCATGGTGAATACGGAACCACCGGAATGGATATTGCCGATGCTGTGGGACGTGCCATAAAAGTAATAATGGAATAAAAAACATTCTACCTCAAATTCTATACTTTCAAGAACGTAATGAAAAAGCAGATAATAGCGTTTGCACTCGGAGCATTGACCCTGCTGGGTGCGTCGGCTCAGAATACCTCCAAGCTTACAGCCACAAAAGCGAATGAATACGGACTTATCTATACGCTTCCGCTTACGGCATTCAATGTGACTATTGCAGTTGAAAAGACGGTCAAAACACCAGGAGAGTTTTATCAATATGCCAAGAAATATCTTAATGCCGACCCTATACTTGCCCCCTCGGTAAGCTGGCGTATCACAGAGGCTGCCATAGAGCAGACCGCTTTTCCTGATGAGCAGGAGCGTTATCTTGTCACCCTCAAGAACGGCAGTGGTGCTTTCGTAACGGTGAGTGACGACAATTTTCCTATATCACTGAATGATGAGGCTTACCGGTGGTCGTGTCCGGTGGTCAATCTGCCAGAAGCCAAGAAGGCTCGTCCTACAATCCTTCAGCTCCCTATAGCCCGCCAGGCAGTGACCCCTGAGATGATTCAGAGTAAATCGTCGGCAAAACGTGCCGAACTTGCCGCCGCCAAGATATATGAGCTTCGCAATATGCGCAGTGAGATAATTTCCGGACAGGCTGATGCCATGCCGTCCGATGGTGCAGCCATGAAACTTGCCCTTGATCAGATCGCATCACAGGAGGAGGCTTTGACTGCTATGTTTCTCGGCACGGTGCAGACCTCTACAGAGGTGCGTACATATAATGTAGATATTCCTGCCGAGGGTGCGCCTGAGCGTAGAGTTCTTGCGCGTCTGTCGATGGTCGACGGACTTGTTGCCCCCGACGATCTTTCGGGCTCACCGATATATGTTACCGTGTCTCCGCAGACTCGTGGCGCACTTCCGGTAAATGACAAGGGTATGACCAAATCATTCCCTAAAGGCGGGGTTGCTTACCGTATTCCTGGGACAGGTCTTGTAAGTGTGAGCTTTGACGGCAAGACTCTTGTCGGCGGAACATACGATGTGGCGCAATATGGTGTGGTGTTCGGTCTCGATCCGTCACTCTTCACATCGCGCAAATCACCTTCTTATCTGCATTTCAATCCTCTTACCGGAGCTATCCGGGAGCTCGGCACAATCAATAAATAGACTGTGTGTGGATAGAGGAGCATTACTCCCTCTCAAATAAAAACGATATAATCCGAGAAGTCTTGTCAGCAAAAGGCTTCTCGGATTTTTATTCCAGGTATATGGGAGCTATGAATAACTATTTATTCTTGAAAAGTTCCTGAGGGTCGGGCAGTTCAAGTACCTGTCCGTCGGCATCCATCTTTGCAATGTTTTTATTCGCATCCTCTATTTCATTTTTGGCTATCTCAAGCCACTCGGGTGAAATGCCTAATTTCCCGGCTTCTTCTTCCGATATGTCAAGACGGTAACGGCGACCTTCAAGTTTTACATATTTTATCAATATCAGGTTTATATTGCGTCGCAGTTTCAATTCCTCTCGCTTTTCTTCAGGGAGATTCTTTAGTGACTCTTCTAATTCTTCATGGTTGGGATCCTCGACTTCAATAAGTTCATACTCTGTTGCTTTTGGCGATTCAGAGTTGGAGCATCCAATTGTCAGCATCAAGGAAAAAATGGCACTAATAAGCACAAATGCAAGGTTAAAGAAATTTTTCATAATAATGTGAATAAAAATTGTTTAGAGGTTATTATAGATTTAATTTGCTATCCAGCTGCACCATCCCCCATTAGGGTCAGTCGTTTGAAATGTGATTTTTGCAGTCATATTTTTCCATAACGTTAAGATTGATTGAAATGATTTAAGGTTTTATGATACTATACGCAAATATATTAAAAAATGTTGAGCAATGCAAGTGGATGCTAATTTATTTTGAGTGATTCTTAACATTGAGCATTGAATAACATACCTGATAATCAGGATATGCTTATTGTATTTTTAACAGTAAATGATTTATGGTTATTGAAAGAGTATATAACGTCTTTGCTATTAATTATTTGCATTTGTAATGTTAATTTGCTATCTTTGTATAAACAATGATTCGGTAAAAATTACCGAAGTAGTTGAAACTTAAGTTAATATATCGAATTGTCAAATACAAATGAATCGCCAAAGCGTTCATTATAAAAATCTTAGCGTATGAACGTATTGGCGATTCTCAAAGACTTCACCTTTCGGTGTAAGTCGGTATTTGAAAATACTACAACCAAGATGAGCAAAAGGTTCCTCAACTGGCTGATTTTAACAATACGCACTGTAGCGTTGATTCCGGGCAAAGTCAATTTTACCCGGCTGTCGCGCTATGGCGGTCGTACAGCCAAGACCTTTGCTTCCAATTTCAAGACATCCGTAGACTGGATGAAAGTCAACATAGGTATGGCGCAGGATTGTTTTGGGCCGGCCGATGACATGGCAGTGGCAATCGATCCGTCGTTCATCTCAAAAGCAGGCAGACTGACGTATGGCATAGGCCGTTTCTGGTCAGGGGTGGCACAACGTGTCAAACGCGGTCTGGAGATAATGGCGATCGGGGCAATAAGTCTGAGTAAACATACATGCGTGATGCTCGGTGCTGTCCAGTCACCGAACTTCAGGACTCTTGAATCTGAGAAACAAATGTCAATGCTTGACTGGTATGTGGCACTTGTAAGGTCAAAGGCGACAGAGCTGCTCTCACTGACGGATATTCTGGTTGCCGATGCCTTTTTCTCTAAATATGAGTTTGTAAATGAAGTGATTGGCATGGGATTTCGATTTGTCGGAAGATTACGTGCCAACTCATATCTGAGGTATCTGGCCATACCGGATTCCTCCGCCCCGCGAAGACGCGGCAGAAAGAAAAAGTATGGAGAGAAAGTGGATTTCTCCAACCTTGACATGTCCGTGTTCACTTCATTCATATATGAGGATTCCAAAGGAAACAAAACCCGATGTCACACGGCGGTCGTACATTCGAGGGCATTGAAACGCGACATCCGTATCGTGGTCTGTCCGGTTGAAAACGCAGAGACTCTTCTTTACTTCTCTACCGACACCGACATGAGGCCTGAAAAGATCATCGGTTTCTACCGCACCCGCTTTCAGATTGAGTTCGGTATACGCGATGCCAAGCAGTTTACCGGACTTCAGTCACAGCAGACCCGCGACAGGGAGCGGCTTGACTTTGCGTTCAATCTTTCCTTCACAGCCCTCAATGTCTGCAAAGAGGTCATAAGGAAGGATTATCCGGATCTTTCGGTAGCGCAGTTCAAACGGCTTATGTTTGAATCTTATCTCGCCTCAACAATTATTTCGACTTGCGGAAAATCTCCGCATCTCAAAATAATTAAGAAGATAAATCATCGGTTGGCTCAGTTAGCGGCTTAGCCAAGGCTGAACAACCTCAAATTTTACCGAATCATTGTATAAAGATACCTGAAATTTATACCTTTTTTTACTATAAATCCATGAAAATAAAGCATTTTTTAGTTGCAATTGTGCTTGCCGGTTTTCCGTCTTTTGTATCGGCGCAACTTCTTCCTTATCAGAATCATGAATTGTCCGCTGAGGAGCGGGCGGAGGATCTGTGCAAACGGCTTACTCTTGAGGAGAAATCATTGTTGATGATGAATGGTTCGCCGGCTATTGAACGTCTTGGCATCCCTTCGTTTGACTGGTGGAGCGAGGCTCTTCATGGGGTTGGCAGAAACGGTCTTGCCACGGTATTCCCTTCTTGTATAGGAATGGCTGCTTCGTTTGACGATGATCTTATCGAAGAGGTGTTCACGGCTGTGAGTGATGAGGCACGTGCAAAGAATACCCTTGCGCGTCGCGAGGGGAAGAACGGTAAGTATAAAGGACTGTCATTCTGGACTCCAAATATAAATGTGTTCCGCGATCCGCGATGGGGACGCGGCCAGGAGACCTACGGTGAGGACCCATATATGAACGGACGCATGGGACTGCGTGTTGTGAAGGGTCTGCAAGGTGACGGAACCGGCAAATATTACAAGCTTCATGCCTGTGCAAAGCATTATGCAGTTCATAGCGGACCTGAAAAGACCAGGCATAGTTTTGACATAGAAAGGCTTCCTGCCCGAGAGCTTTGGGAGACATATCTACCGGCATTCAGGATGCTTGTCAAGAATGGCAAAGTGCAGCAGGTGATGTGTGCCTATCAGCGATTCGAGGGGTCCCCTTGTTGCGGGTCTGACAGGCTGCTCAATTCCATTCTGCGATATGACTGGGGGTTTGACGGACTCGTGGTTAGTGACTGCGGAGCCATAGGGGATTTTTATCGTGAAGGTCGCCATGAGGTGTCGAAAGACGCTAAGGCTGCATCAGCTTTAGGTGTGCTCAGTGGCACCGATGTGGAGTGCGGAGGTGTGTATAAGAATCTTCCCGGAGCCGTGAAGCGTGGCGATGTCAAGGAGTCGGATATTGATGTGTGTGTAAAGCGACTTCTGAAAGGTCGTTTTGAGCTTGGCGATTTTGATCCTGATTCTATCGTGCCGTGGACTTCAATCCCTATGAGTGTTGTAGGCTCTGTGAAGCATCGCGAGCTTGCCCGCAAGATGGCGCGCGAGCAGATGGTGTTGCTCAAGAACAACGGCATACTGCCTCTCTCCCCCGATGCTGCGAATATTATGGTGATGGGGCCCAATGCTGCGGATTCCACTATGATGTGGGGCATATATTATGGTCAGCCTGCTCATACGGTCACAGCTCTTGAAGGCTTGAATGCGCGTACAGGTCGTAAGCTTCCTTATGCACGTGCTTGTGCCGTCACGCGTATGACCGACCAGGAAAGTGTGTTTGGCAATTTCCACTGCTCTAAAGGGAAAGGCATGGAAGCCTCATATTGGAATAATACCGGGATGAGTGGTCAGCCGGATGTTGAGGTGGTATACACATCTGCAATCAGTCTTGACAACGGCGGCAATACGGCGTTTGCGCCAGGAGTCAATCTGACTAATTTTACCACACGCATCAAGGGCACATACACTGCCGATCGTGACGAGATGCTCAGGATGGTGTACAATAATGATGACGGTCTCCGTATCATAATAAACGGAGACACAGTGCACAACCGTTGGAAGACTGATCCGCTGAATTTCCGTGACCGTGAGTTTGCCGTTGAGAAAGGTAAGAAATATTACATTGAGGTGGACTATATGCAGCTTGAGGACGATGCCACGCTCAACTTTGATATACTGCGTTCGCGCGATGTGACTCCTGCCGATGCTGTGGCTAAGGCTAAGGATGCTGAGGTTGTGATATTTATAGGCGGTATATCTCCTGTTTACGAACGGGAGGAGGCTAAGGTGAACGAGCCTGGATTTGACAACGGCGACCGTACATCTATAGAGCTTCCTGAGCCTCAGCGAGAGATCCTTAAGGCTCTTCATTCTGCCGGCAAGAAGATAGTGTTTGTAAATTGTAGCGGAAGCGCGGTGGCTCTAACTCCTGAGAATGACGTATGCGATGCAATCCTCCAGGCATGGTATCCCGGGGAGCAGGGCGGACATGCCATTGCCGATGTGATATTCGGTGACTACAATCCCTCAGGCAAGCTTCCTGTCACTTTCTATAAGAATGACAGCCAGCTCCCTGCATTCGATGATTATCTTATGGAGGGACGTACCTATCGCTATATGAGGGAGGCTCCGCTATATCAGTTCGGATATGGTCTGAGCTATACCAGGTTTGATATCTCAAGGCCTGTATACTCCAACGATAAGATAAAGGTGCGTGTAAAGAATACCGGAAAAGTAGCCGGAACTGAGGTCGTGCAGGTGTATATGCGTCGTCCTGCGGATGCCGATGGACCTAACAAGACGCTGAGAGGGTATGCTCGTGTGACACTTGCTCCTGGAGAGAGCCGTGATGTGGTGATCGATTTCCCGAAGCATCTTTTTGAGAACTGGGACGAGAAGGAACAGGAGATGCGTGTTGTTCCCGGAGAGTATGAGCTTATGGTTGGATCATCAAGTGCTGACAGGGATCTTAAGAAAATAAAGGTTAAAATCTGATATTATCAATTATACTCGGATATTTGACAGATTCGAGGTCGGGGATAAAAAGTTTATTATTCACTCCGGTGCGCATATAGATTGCGCACCGGAGTGTTTATTTTGCACCGTGATTCTTTACGTACATATTTTTCAATATAGTTTGCAACCATTTGTATTGTAAAGAGGTTCTAATTTTATAATTTGAATGTTATGGATAAGGATTTGATATTTTTTAGCGCGGAGGGGAAAGGGTTGACCTCAACATCAGCCAATCATGTGGCGAATATGGCTAAAGAGATGATACGCACTCTTGAAGCCAGGCTTGCTGCAATGGTGTTCTATTCCACAGAAGTGTCATTGATCGGTAGCGGTTCGGTCAATGTGCTGCGTAATGGAGCTGATGCCGACGATGTGAAGAATTTGTCAGCTATAATGCACCGTGTGGCTGAGGCAAAGTCGCTTATTGCGTGGCTCAGGGAAGCGATAAAGGCAAAGGACAGGCTTATGAGAAGGACCGAGGACCTTTCATTGGAAGAGTTTGCCAAACTTGAAGGCATAAAGATTCCTGAAGTTCCAGTAATGGAGTCCGCTTTGACTGAGGATGAGTATTATGGAAGTCTGTCGCTTGAAGAACGCAACCGCTATTATGAGCTTGAGACTCTTGCTGCCGTGATCGGAAAAGAGATACATCCTGGCGGACATTTTGCAGATGCGCGTGACGATCTGGCACGGCGCACTCAGAATCCGCGTTCAGTGGAGGGTGACGGACGCGATACGCTTATATATTCCTATGAGCCATCAGTGGATGCTGGATTGATAGAGTCGGTATACTTTCATCTGCAAAAGCAGTATCGCGAGGCTCAGGCAAAGCTGAACTCTATGAAATATGAGTGCGAAAAGGCTGTCACAGACTCCAAAGTGAAGGTGCGCACCGATTATACCAATGCTTTGGAGAAGTGGAACGGTGAAATGCAAGCCATACGTTCACGCCATGCCGAATATATCCGAAAGAAAGTGAGGGAATATGGAGGGCTTAAGATTCTTATTCCTGATACCCTTGACAATATATATCAGGAGGTGTCGCGTCTTGGCAAAAACAGGATAACGGATGAGCAGAAGGTAGACCACCCGATTAGGGGGCATTATCTTTGAGTGGAACAGAATAGTCTGACTGTATGACAATTCTAACTCCCATTAGCAGGGATGTATATGCGGTATCCGACTTTCTGGTCGGATGCATCAAGTTCAGAACACTTTTGTCCGAGGCAGACATTTTTTATGAATATTCCATTGATGGCTTGATTGTCCGGAGGAAGTTTTTGTTTTTGTGGTTTGCCCGGGTTTTTGATGTCGTTATGGTTCTTGTTTGTGTCAGTCAGCCGAAATGTTCCAGCCCATCTGTACGAGGTGCCGGTATTGCAGTGATGCAATATTACGGTACCTCGTTTTTAGGGTAAAATATTAGAGGACTGTCACTCGACAGTCCTCTATAAGATGTGATAATAATTGGATTTAGTATCTACTAAAAAACTATTTCTTTGCAACCGTGGTTTTTCTTTGATTTGGTATTGATTTCTATATCTTGAAGCCCTTTATCGGACTTTTGTTTTCAACATCACAAAGATACAGTGATTGTGTTACATTGGTGTTACAACTATAGCACAATATGGTTACGGTTACATTGTGGTCAATATTTTAACATATCAAGAGTGTATAATGGGGAGGGATAAAAGAAACCATGGGGCTGTCATCTCGACAGCCCCATGGTTCTTAACCTTAAATCTAATACCATGAAAACACAGTGCAAATAATAGTAACTACATCATTATAACTATTGAGATGTGTAAAAGTTCACAGCATAGCCTGATTTAACACATGTTAACTTATTGTGCAAAAAAAAATTGTAATTTAGCATAAAATACAAAACACAGACAATGTATGAATGCACGCATTTTAGTAATTGATGATGAGGAGTCGATTTGTGAGATTCTGAGATACAATCTATTGAAGGAGGGTTACGAGGTAGATGTTGCCTACAGTGCGGAAGAAGCTTTGGAGAAGGATCTTCGTCCATATGATCTATTTATCGTAGATATTATGATGGAGCGTCTTAGCGGATTTGATTTTGCCAAGCAGCTACGTAACAGTGACAATACAGAGATTGTCCCCATAATATTCTGTTCCGCGCTCAACGGAGAGGATGATACAGTGATGGGGCTAAACATCGGTGCGGACGATTATATTACCAAGCCGTTCAAGATGAGCGAAATGATAGCAAGGGTAAACGCTGTGTTGCGTCGTGCGGCTGTTGCCCGCAAGGCTGTGCAGGCTGCTAATGCTGTCTCTGTATCGGATCAGGACCCAATGGAGAGTCGCATCGAATATCAGACTCTCTGCATAGATCCTAACGATAAGACTTGCTATATCGATGGATCTCTTGTGCCATTGACTAAAACCGAATTCGAGATATTGAGTTTTTTCCTTACCCATCGCAACCGCATTTATTCGCGTGAAGAGATAATACGTAGGGTATGGGATGACGATGTGGTGGTCACTACACGCACAATTGATACTAATATCACACGCCTACGTAAAAAGATAGGAGCTTACGGCAATAATATCGAGACCCGCCTGGGATTCGGATATGGCTTCAAGGAGAAGGATTAACTATCACTGGCAGTTGTTTCTGCCGATTGCCCTGTGCCTTTGCATAGTCTTTGGCCTGATAATATGGTATCAATATAAGCGAGAGGCGGAGTATCGTGCCGAGATGCTCACCATGCAGCTCGACCTTATCAACCGTCGCGTGCTCAAGGCTTACAACTCTGATCAGGATGTCAGACCGTTGAACTCATTTCTTGCATCCTATTTCGAGGGTTCTGCCTACGAGGATGTGCGCATATCCGTGTATCAGAATGACGGTAGACTCAGATACTCTTTGGGTACACCTCTTCCTTTCGATACGGAGTCGTTTACTGTAGTCGACTACATATCCACAGGTGATGATGAGCGCAAGGTTGTAAGCGACTCCTTAGGAGCTGTATACTTCCTTGCGACTTCCAGGAGCAGTGACGGTTATGTTGAGGTGCTTTCTGCTCTGCCGTTTGATGCGGAGGTGAGTGATGCGCTGGATGTCGACTCGATGGTATGGTTGGTGATGATGGCGTGTATACTTATGACCGTATTTGTGTCATATTATTTTACAAGGCGATTATCACGAAGTGTCACATTGCTTAAGGATTTTGCTTATAGGGCGGCGACAGGAGGGCATTTTACCGGCATTGATAAATTCCCAAAAAATGAACTCGGTGACATATCGAGAGAGATAGTCACGCTGTATCGGGAACGAGAGAATGCCGTGGATCAGATACGGCGTGAACGCAAAGTGGCAATTCACGCTATAGAGGAGAAAGCGCGCGTGACACGTCAGATGTCCAATAATATCAATCACGAGATAAAGACTCCGGTGGGTATTGTAAGAGGGTATCTTGAATCGATTCTCGGAGATCCTGACATGGATGCCGAGACTCGTACCCGCTTCCTCGAACGCATGCTGAGCAATATCGACCGTCTGACCAATCTTCTCAATGATGTATCGACCATGACTCGTCTTGAGAACGGCACTGACAAGATAGCCTTGAGTAAGGTAGATATGTATGATCTCGTATATCAGATTGATTATGATATGGGTGCCAATAATCTTGCAGGGGAGATGCAGTTCTCTTTTGACATTCCTCTGGATTGCTATGTGTCTGGTAACTATGGTCTTCTCAATGGCATGATATGCGGTCTTATACGCAATGCCTCAATGTATTCCAACGGTACCAAGATATGCCTAAAGCTGATATCGGAGAGCGATCGCTTCTATATGTTTGCTTTCTTTGACAATGGTATGGGAGTGCCAGAGGAGCATATACCTCATCTGTTTGAACGTTTCTATCGTGTTGACAACGGTCGTTCGCGCAAGCAGGGAGGCACAGGGCTCGGGCTTCCGATCGTGCGCAGCACGGTAATCACTCTCGGTGGTACCATCTCGGTTCACAACCGTTCTACCGGAGGGCTGGAATTCATCTTCTCTCTTCCAAAATGGACTGGAGAGAATTAGTCGGACATTATATGTAAGAACCGAACCGGTTGAGATATAAGAAGAACAGGAGGTCTGTTCTGTAAAAGCGTCTCAGGAATGATATTTCCAAAGATCTTTTATAACAGACCTCCTGTTCTTCTTGTATTTATCTCTTGTCGAGATTATTTCTTCAGGTCGTTAAGGAGCGTCTTGACAGCTGTGATAAGTTGGTCGTCAATGCCTTTGACAATCTTTGCTGGATCGTTTGCCACCTTGATGTCGGGTTCGAGCTGAGTGTTCTCAAGGAAGTTTCCTTCTGCTGTGCGGAAGCCGACTACAGGGATGCCGAAATATAGGCTCGGGTCCTGGAGGGTTACCCAGTTGACTGAGCTCATGGTGCCGGGTACGGGCATTCCCACAATCTTGCCCAGCTTGTTGTGCTTGTACATCCAAGGTGTGCCGTGGGCGTTGGAGTAGTTTGCTTCACCGGTGATCATTATTGATGGACGGAGCCAACGCTTGGAGGGCATTTCGCCGCTCTTCACGCCACGAATTTCCTGTGTGAGATACTTCTTTCCGCTGAAGAGCACTTCGATGTCTTCGTGCAGGCGTCCTCCACCGTTGAATCGGGTGTCGATGATTATGCCTTCACGGTCGGCATACTTGCCGAGAACGTCGGCATATATGGCTCTGTAGGATTCATCGTTCATGGATTCGAGATGCACATATCCGAGTCGTCCTCCGGATATGGAGTCGACAATATGGCGATTACGCTCCAGCCAGCGATCATAGAGCATGGTGTTGTATGCGCTGTAGTTGGTGGGTAGGATCACTTCCTCGACCTTTTCGCCTGAGGGGAGGGTAAAGGATATAAGAGTCTTGGTGCGAACGCGTGAGTTGAGTGTCGTAAGCGGGTCAGTATTGCCGTTGAGCGATTCGCCGTCGATAGCAGTGATTACTGCACCTGGAGTCATGCGTGAGTTAGCGCGGTCGAAAGGTCCTTTCTTGAGTATTTCCGACACCTTTAGTCCGTTGCCGGTGTAGGTGAGATCGTAGAGAAGTCCGAGGGATGCGGTGGGTTCCTGGCTGCCGTTTGCACGGTATCCGCTACCTGTGTGGCTCACATTTAGTTCTCCCAGAAGCTCGCTTGCAAGCTCCGAGAAGTCATAATTATTGTTGATGTGCGGTAGGAATTTGCGGTAGTTTTCGCCGTAGCCCTTCCAGTCGACACCGAACATGTCTTTGACAAGGAAACGTTTTGCTTCCTGATCAACGATGAAATCATACATGTATTCACGTTCCTTGACAGGATCGATTTCCTGTGTTGCGTTGAATGATATGGTGGTCATGTTGCCTCCGGGCAGTGACATCTTGCGGAGTGTGGAGCCAAGTAGGAACAGGTTTTTACCGGCGGCATCTGCCTGGAGTGCCACTCCTCCTGATCCCATTTTCTTGAATAGGGATACATCGCCTTTGCGGAGATTCTTTTTCCACATGTCATAGCCGTTGTCGACGCGCGACATGAAGTATAGGTTCTCTCCGTCATTGTCTACATAGTTGTCGCCGAGGCTTGATGAGAATGGGGTAAGGCGCACTATTCGGTCGCATATTCCGTCGAGTTCCACATTGACGGCATCAGCAGGTTTTGTATCATCCTTCTTGGCGTCATCTTTTTTGGAATCCTTTTTATCTTTCTTTTTGTCCTTCTTCTTATCATCCTTTGATGCGGATGATTTGTTGTTCTTCTGTGACTTCTCTACTTCCTTGAGAAGAGCGAAGTCCTCGTCGGAAAGGCGGTATCGGTCATATGCCTCACGGTTGGTGAATACCATGAGCACATCTTCGGTGCTGCCCCACGAAGCATGGTTCTTCATGCCGTAACGGTCGCTTGAGAATATTATGGCATTTCCGTTCATCACCCAGCGTGGATTGGTGTTGATATATGCATCGTTGGTGATGTTTGTCATCTCACCATTGCTGACATTGATGATGGCGATATCGTAATATGGGTCGCGCTGGTGCACATCGATTGTCGCTGCGAGCCATTCGCTGTCAGGTGACCAGTCGAGTGTGATGCCTCCGTCGCGGGCAGTGTAAGTCTCGCCGTTGGTGAGAAGGCGGGTCTTGCGTGTCTTAAGATTGGTCACCCCTATCTTGTTGCCGTCCTGGATGAATGCCATTAGCTCACCGTTGGGTGACACGAGAGGGTTCTGGCGATCAATGTTGTCTTTGGCAGGGAATACAGGTGTTTCCTCTATAAGAGTGGCATTAGAGAAATTAGGATCATCTTTACGGCTGATGGTGGCACGATAGATGTTTTTATGTCCGTCACGGTCTGATGTGTAGTAGAGAGTACGGTTGTCGGCACCCCATGACGGATAGCTCTCTCCCTGAGGGGTCTTGGTGATCTGGCGTGTGGAGGGGTATTCCACGGAGGTGACGAATATGTCGCCGTGGCTCACAAATGCAACCTGCTTGCCGTCAGGCGATACAGCTGCTCCTGCGAGTGATCCGGCCTTGCGGCGCATCACTGGTTCCACATTATCAGTCACGATGTCGATTGCAACTTTGGCAGGCTTTCCACCTTTTTCGTTTACGGTGTAGATTTCACCGTTATAGGTGAAAGCAAGTGTGCCGTTGGCTCCGCGTGAGAGGAATCTCACAGGATGGGTGGTGAATTTGGTCACTGCCGACACTTTGGAGGGGTCAGAGAGCTGGAAGGAATATACATTGAAACTTCCTCCGTTACGTTCGCTGAGGAAATATACTGTCTCTCCGTCACCGCCGATAACCGGATTGCGGTCCTCACCGCCACGAGCAGTCAGGTTGGTGTGGCTGCCTGTCTTGGCATCGTAACGCCATATGTCACGTGTCACTGAGGATGTGTGGTGTTTGCGCCATTCGTTTTCGGTGCCTTTGTCGTCCTGATAAAGAAATGAAGCTCCGTCAGGGAGATAGCTGATGCTGAGTGCAGGCGTTCCGAGTATCTGTTGCGGACGGCCACCTTCAGCTGGGACTTTATAGAGCTGACCCATGCGTGAGCTTGGGTATATGAGGCTTGCGGCCGGAGCCTGAATGTTGGCGGAGTATACTACATATTTTCCGTCGGGGGTGAATCCCTGAGGGATCTCGGAGACAGAGTGGAATGTCAACTGACACGCCGGTCCACCTTTGGCTTCCATTATGTATATGTCCTGTCCTCCGTTTCGGTCGCTTGCAAATGCAATTGACTTTCCGTCGGGTGACCATACCGGAACAGATTCGTATGATTCAGCAGTGGTGAGCCGCTTGGCTTCTCCGCCGGCGGCTGGCACAGTAAAGATGTCGCCCTTGTAGGTGAACGCAATGGTCTTTCCGTCAGGAGAGATCTGTACATCCCTCAGCCACAAAGGAGTGGCAGCTGTGACTGTCATTGTTGCGGCTGCGAAGAGGATTGATGATACTAATTTTTTCATTTATCGATTGGTTTATGATGTCGTTAAGGTCTATGGCCCCCTTTCCAGCTCAGTCTTTGCAGGTAGTCAGAAAGCCATACTCCTGCAAGGATAAGTGCACAGCCTGCGCACCCTATTATTGTCAGGGGCTCGCTGAGGATGAGCACTGAGAATATGAGTGTGATTATAGGCTGGAAATATAAGTAGTTGGAGGCTGTGACTGCTCCGATCTTAATTACGGTGTATGCCCATAGGAGGAATGCGCCAAGTGAGCATATGAGCCCGAGAAACAGAAGATTGTAGATGACAGTAGGGCGCAACAGTATCTCAAAAGGGGCTATCTCAGCTTCGATAGACAGGAATGGCAGAGCGGTGAGAACACCATAGAAGAATACTTTGCGTGTTATGAATTTTGCATCGTAGTGGGCATTGAGCGGTTTGAGTAAGAGTCCGTATATGGCCCAACAGAAGGCTGCGAGCAGTGCAAGTAAGTCGCCCAACGGATTGATGCTCATGTTGAAACTGCTGTTGAATATCACCAGCCCGACACCTATGAATGCTATTGTCGATCCTATGTAAGCACCTTTGCCCGGACGGTCGGATTTATAGACTATCCCCACAAGCAACACTGTGAGCAGCGGAGGCAGAGAGGTGATGAGCGACACATTGCTCACAAGGGTATATTCAAGCGCGACATTTTCGGCTATGAAATAGACCGAGCCGGCAACTATACCGCATAGGACGAAGAGCAACTCGTCTTTAAGATTGTTGGCGATCAGACGCTTGTGGCAAATGCTGAGCAGAGCGATGTACGCGATGGTAGAGCGGTAGATGTAGATTTCGATGGGATGAAGCCCGTTGTCGAGCAATACTCGTGTGGAGATGAAAGACAGTCCCCATGCCGTGACAGAAAGGCAGGCGAAGATGTGATAGATCCAAAGATTGCTCTTTGCGGAAACGCGTGTTGTTTCCATAAAATGAGAACGTGTTTTAACCGGTATTATTTAGCGGTTGGTTGATGATTGAATAAACTTATTGCAAATGTACAATATATTTTTCAAAAGTCAAAATAGATAAAAGAGCGGGGATAGTGATTGTTTTCCATAGGAAAAACTTAATTTTGTAATTCGAAAATGTATTGATTCAGCAACCGTAAAAATCAGATATCTGTAACCATGAAAAAATTTAAGTCAGCCATTTTTCTTATGCTGTGTCCTCTTGTTATGTTTGGTGCATCGGGTGTAAAGCTTATCCCGGCTCCAGGAGCAACGAATGTCAATATCGACACACGTCTGTCAATGATTTTTGATATGCCACCATCGGTGGGTGATGCAGGTGTAGTTCGTATTCACGATGCCGCTACAGGAGCAGTGGTCGATTCGCTTGACCTTTCCATTCCTGCCGGACCAACCGAGTCAACCAAGCTTCCAAAACCGCCATATACACTTACTCCTTATCTTTACGACGGTCCGCGTCGCACAAATGCCGATACGGAGCCTGGCACTCCTTCAGGGTCGGCAGCCCGGGCTGCCGGATGTTATCAGTTGAACATTATAGGTGGATTTACCGACGGTTTTCATTTCTATCCTGTGATAGTCACAGGAAATAAGGCTGAGATATATCCGCACAATAATCTGCTTCAATACGGTAGGGAATATTATGTCACAATAGATCCCGGTGTTGTAAAGAGTGCGGATGGAAAGTTCAGAGGGATATTGAAAAGTGACGGATGGCGATTCTCCACCAAGCCTGCGTCTCCATCGTCTGAACAGCGTGATATCATCGTTGCTGCCGACGGTTCTGGTGATTTCAATACAGTGCAGGGGGCAATGGACTTTATTCCGGATAATAATCAGGAGCCTTATCGTGTGTATGTACGGAATGGAGATTATGAAGAGTTGGTGTATTTCCGGAATAAACGCGGTGTAACTATAGAAGGTGAATCCCGTGAAGGTGTGTATATACATTATCCTAACAATGAGGTGTTCAATCCTCATCCCGATGATGTTTCCACCAATGAATGGTCCGGTACATTCCCTTCACGCCGTGCTCCATTCATGGCTGATAATTGCACCGATATGATACTTAAGAATTTTACGGTCGCGACCACTTGCCGAGGTCAGGCTGAGGGGCTTCTGCTTATGGGGGAACGCAACACTGTAAAGGATGTCACCATCATCGGTGACGGAGATGCCTTACAGGTCAACGGATCTACCTATTTTGAGAATTGTCGCATCGAGGGGGGCGGTGACACCGTGTTAGGCCGTGGTCCGGCATTTTTCAAAGGATGTACTCTCACATCTCGCGGGCCGTTTGCGTGGATACGCAATGGCTCTGCTAACCACGGCAATGTATTTGTCGACTGTACATTTATCGGCGAAGATGGACACCTGCCTTGCCTTGCACGCACCAACGGTACATATCCGCATTGTGAAATGGTGCTGATAGATTGCCGGTTGCAGGGCATATCACCTGAAGGGTGGGGAGGCTTAGAGCGCGGTCCATACGACTATGTACGCTATTGGGAGTACAATTCCACCAATCTTTCTGATGGAAAACCGGCTGATGTGAGCCGTCGTGCTTCCGGGTCACGCCAGTTGAGCCTTCCGGCTGATTCTGCCGTGATACGTGCCTATCGTAATCCGCGTTGGGTGCTCGGATGGAAATGATATGAAGAAGCCGTCGTAACTCTCTGAGGAGGTGCAAAACGAATGCAGGATTGCTGCTACAAGCAATCCTGCATTCGTTTTGTATCTGTTAATGTCAGTTTTTTCAGTTCATTTCCAATCGGCGAGATATGGGTTGGCTTGCCGGGGAGCTACAGGTTCCTGATTGGGAGTCCAGTCTGCCATGTATTCATGTGTAGCCGACTTGTTGCTGGAGGAGTTGTCGGGTGTGGGCAGCGATATAGGAAGCCCATAACTTGAATAATCAAAAAATAAAGTTTCCATGTAGGTTCTGTTTAAAAAGTAAGAAAGAAAGCTGTATTTACGGTTGGTTAATGTTTAACAATCTGCTATGATATAATGTTCATAGAAAATGCAGGTTTAACATTTGTTGTCAAAAAAATGTTTTGTTAGATTTAGTGTTTCAAAAATATGTAATTATAATCGCAAAGATAATGATAAAATAAATGTTTTGCAAGTTTTTAACTTGCAAAAAGTAATAATAATGTATAAATAGGATTTGCCCGGAATGCCGGGCAAATCCTATTTATACATTATTATCGTGTAGCGTCTGTTACTTCTAAAGTGTGACTTCGCCGCATAGGTTTACAGCGAAGCGTGCTGCGACAGCCGAGGGTGTAAGTCCGAGACCGAATAGATACATGAGTTTAGTGATGGCAGCTTCGGATGTCATGTCATGTCCTGAAATGACGCCGCATCTGGCAAGGCGATCGCCGGACACGTAACGTCTGGAATGCACACCACCGTTGACACATTGGGTTACATTGACTATCACAATCCCGCTTTCCACTGTGTTCTTGATCTCTTCAAGGAACCAAGTGGCTGTCGGGGCATTGCCGGCACCATATGTGCGCAGCACTATACCCTTGATTCCCGGAGTGTTGAGGATATGGTGAAGTGCCTCTCTGCTCATCCCTGGATGAAGGTCTACCGTGATCACACCCCTGTCCATGTTGGTGGCAACGTGCAGAGGCCGACGTTCATTTGGCCTGCGCAATGCCTTTTCCTGGAAATGTATACCGAGTCCGATCTTGGCGAGTTCAGGATAATTATTGCTCTTGAAAGCATTGAAGTTGTCGGCACTCATTTTGGTGGACCGATTGCCTCTCCACAGATAGTTCTCAAACAGAATTGCCACTTCCTGTACCATCGGGTCTCCGTTGTAGTCGGTTGCGGCTGCAATCTGGAGAGCTGTGATGAGATTCTCTTCACCATCGGTACGTACCTCGCCTATAGGTAACTGGGAGCCTGTGATTATGACTGGCTTGTCAAGATGTGCGAGCATGAATGACAACGCCGAGGCAGTGTAGGCCATTGTATCCGTGCCGTGGAGCACTACGAATCCGTCGTAACGGTCATAATTGTCCTCAATTGCGTGGGCTATCTCTTTCCAGCCTTCAGGTCCCATGTCACATGAGTCGATGGGTGTGAACTGGATATTGTCGATATGATACTCAAGCATCTTGATTTTGGGAACGTTGTCGATGAGGTGCGAGAAGTCGAAAGGCTCAAGAGCCTTTGTCTCAGCGTTCTCGATCATACCGATGGTGCCTCCTGTATAGATGATGAGGATGCGAGGAGTATGTGCCATAACTGTTGATTATTATCCGGGCGTGTTACTATTATCCGATCTTTGACCCGGGGGCAACCTGAGCGGATGGGGTGAGGAGCACTATTGAGCCGTCGCTGTTTTCTGCGGAGAGGATCATGCCTTGTGATTCAATGCCTTTGAGTTTGCGAACAGGAAGATTGGCTATGAAGCACACCTGTTTGCCCACAAGATCCTCGGGGTTGTAGTATTTGGCAATGCCTGAGACGATGGTGCGTTTCTCCATGCCGTCATCGATGAGGAAGCGGAGAAGCTTGTCGGCCTTTGGTACCTTTGTGCATTCAAGCACAGTACCCACACGCAGGTCGCTGCGGCAGAAAGTGTCAAAATCCACATCCTCGGCCTGTGGTTCAGGTTTCCATGCTGCGATCTCATTGGCTTTCTTGGTGTCGAGCAGTTTCTGCACCTGAGCCTGGATGGTGGAGTCCTCGATCTTTTCAAACAGTAGTTCGGGTTTGCCGAGCTCGGTGCCTATGGATACGAGGTCGGTTTCTCCAAGTTTATCCCATCTCATGTCATTGAGATGAAGCATTTCAGCAAGTCGGGCAGTTGTGAATGGGATGAACGGCTCGAAGGCTATGGCAATGTTGGCGCATATCTGCAAAGCTACGTTAAGGATGGTCTCGGTGCGAGCCATGTCGGTCTTCACTACGCGCCATGGTTCTGTCTCCTGGAGATATCTGTTTCCTACTCGGGCTATCTCCATCGCCTGCTTGAGTGCTTCACGGAAATGGAATGTATCGAGGGCTTCGGTCTCGGCCTTTATGGCTCCCTTCATATCCTCAATGGCCTGACGATCAGTGTCGGTAAGCTCTCCGGCGGCAGGTACTACCCCTCCGAAGAATTTGTGTGTGAGGACAAGTGCTCGGTTGACGAAGTTGCCAAGGATCGCCACAAGCTCATTATTGTTGCGGGCCTGGAAGTCAGCCCATGTGAAGTCGTTGTCCTTGGTTTCGGGTGCATTGGCAGTGAGTACGTAACGTAACACATCCTGTTTGCCGGGCATATCCTTGAGGTATTCGTGGAGCCATACAGCCCAGTTTCGGGATGTTGATATCTTGTCGCCTTCAAGATTGAGGAACTCGTTGGCTGGAACATTGTCGGGGAGCTGGAAATTATCGCCGTAAGCCATAAGCATGGCGGGGAACACGATGCAGTGGAACACGATATTGTCCTTGCCGATGAAGTTTATGATACGTGTCTCGGGGTCTTTCCAGTAGCGTTCCCAGCTGTCGGGCATGAGCTCTTTTGTGTTTGATATGTATCCGATTGGTGCATCGAACCACACATACAGCACCTTGCCCTCGGCACCTTCCACCGGAACAGGCACACCCCAGTTTAGGTCGCGGCTCACAGCGCGTGGCTGGAGTCCTCCGTCGAGCCATGACTTGCACTGTCCGTACACATTGGTTTTCCATTCCTTATGTCCGTCGAGTATCCATTCACGTAGCTTGTTCTCCCAACGGTCGAGAGGCAGATACCAATGGGTTGTCTCACGCATCTTCACCGGTTCGCCTGTGAGTGCCGAACAAGGATTGATCAGGTCAGTGACATTCAGCGATGACCCGCAAGCCTCGCACTGGTCGCCATATGCACGCTCGTTACCGCATTTCGGGCAGGTGCCTATCACATAGCGGTCAGCAAGAAATTCGCCGCCTTTCTCGTCGTAGGGCTGTAGGGCGGTCTGAACAGTGAATTCCCCCTTGTCGTAGAGACGGCGGAAGAATTCCGACGCAGTGTCATGATGTATGCGCGATGTGGTGCGGGAATAGATGTCAAACGATACTCCAAGCTCTTCCAGTGAATCCTTGATGATGGCATGGTAGCGGTCCACTATCTCCTGAGAGGTGACTCCTTCCTTGCGGGCACGCAGAGTGATGGGCACTCCGTGCTCGTCACTGCCGCCTATCATCACAACGTCCTCGCCTTTGAGGCGCAGGAAACGTGCATATATATCGGCAGGTACATATACTCCGGCAAGATGGCCGATATGTACAGGTCCGTTGGCATAGGGGAGAGCTGTGGTTATGAGTGTGCGCTTGAAATTCTTTTCCATTGCGATAATTTTGAGCGATGTTTTTGATTTATAGTGCAAAATTACATCTTCCCCGCGACATTTCCAAGAGAGATTTTCAGTTTGGGTGATAGTGAATGAGCATGGTTACAAAATCAAAAGAGCATGGCCGCAGTTTATGTCGCGACCATGCTCTTTTGATTCTATCATGATTCTTCTGTGCATTGTCATGATTCTCTGATGTCGGAGTGTCAGTAAGGCTGCTCTTCTGTGAAATCGACTACACCTGGCTGGAACTCAATGGTGTCAAGGACGTAGGAGTTGTTTATGATTATATTGTAGATGTATGAGTAGCCCTGATTCCATGTATTTACATCTCCGGACAAGAGTGGGAACAGCATCTTTCCGCATGGGCTGTCTTCCACAAGTAGGTACTCAGGGGTGTATTCACTGGGCCATATCTTATTGCCGGTGGCCTTATCTATGATCTCGCAGTCCACCTGTATATATCCACCGGAGAATTGTCCGCTGTTGGTGAAATTGAATGCATCAAGTGGCTGTGGCACAAAGAATGAAGCTTCAAGATTGCCGCTGGTAACGTCGATGGGTGTGGAAGTCAATGATATGGAGGTGCCGTGATCGTAAAAAATCATTGCGTCCGATTTCAGATTCAGATTATTCCATATGCCTTCCGCTGTGGCATTGTTCGTTGACTCATCCGGAAGAGAGAAGTCACCCTTGAGGAAAATATTTTTCAGCAATACATGATAGACTTTTATGTTATATTTGCTGTTTGTGCTTGAAAGCATCACTGCCACTTTGCTCATAGCATGCCTGAACAGTAGGTTGACAGGTGTTGGGCGTTCATGCTGATTGAGGCTCACTGCATATATGAGGTCGGTGCTGCCGTACGACATCCCTCGTATAGTGTGGCTGCCGTCAGTGTTTTCAGGCACATCGCTGCGGATATCAGGACTTATGGCATAGAAATTGACAGCGGTCCCGGGCCAATACACAGTAGGAGAGTAGGTCCATGAGCCGCCTTCACGGCTCACCGTAACCCCATCCATCAGTATGGATGATTCAGTGTAGGCGTAGACAATGAATTTCTGAAGTGATGCGGTTGTCGTTGAGGCTGCACGTGACGCCTTGGGTGCTACAGCCGAAAATCCTATACCTGTCTGTGGAGTGTCAGGGCTGTTCTCTTCCTGGGTACAGGAGCCAAGGAGAAGAACTGTCATAAATGATGCCGCTATCAAAAGTCTCATAGTCAGAGATATTTAGTTTAGATTACAACAAATTGGCAAATCTAATAGTTCACAATCACCGTAGTCCATCCAGATACGCTTGGAGCAAATCCGCTGTTGCCTTCAATGGGTGGTGCGTAGGGGAGATGTATAGAGTCGATAGTAAGTTTTACGTTAAGAGGGTCGGATGCATTGCGGATCTCTTCCGTCTTATCAAAATCGTATTTTATAATATTGCCGTCCGAAAGTTTAAAGAACAGGAGTATGTCATTGGGCTCACTGGCAGGTGATCCGGGAAGTCCGAAGGTCAGGAACTCGGAACAGACTGCTGAGTCGGCAGACACGGACAGATCAAAAGGTATGCTCACTGCCTTTTCTGAATGGGTGTTGGTGTTGAGATTGATTCCCGATGCCATTCCTGACAGCAGACCTTTCATGCATGCTACGCCGCTTAGGTTTTCAATGTGGTTGATCAGTAGCGTGTAGCGGGCTACAATCTGCTGGGGATTAGTGATCATGTTCATGTCGGCGTTATGGATGAGATCTATTTTCTTGGCATATTCGGATGTTGTGTATTCCAGACAATTTGGGTCGAGTTTGACGAGTATGCTTGCGTCAGCCCACATCATGTCAGGCGATGCTCTCAGCTCGCCGATATGTGGATCAAACCCTATTGTCACATTCTTGGTAGTCGCGAATATATGTTCATTTTCATCGCTGACAAAATCTATCGATGCCGTATCGTCATTGAACATTATGAAGCTGTAGCTCCCTTCCGGAAGGGAGATTCTTCCTGCCTCTTTGCCGGGGAAATCAAAACGCCATGGCTCGCATCCGCTATCGTAAAAAAACAGATATGCCATGCCTTCCGGGTCGGCTGATGTGTCAGTACCCCAGTTGTTGGTGATTGAGAATCCTATATTTGCGTCCTCACATGGCTCCAGGTCATCGAATATGCAGGATGTCTCCGGCAGAGCGAGTGCCGAAGCTAAGAGTAAGAGGTATGCACGTTTGAACAAAGCCATATAGGACGTTACTTGCTATTTATAACATTCTCTATGGACGGAAAGTTTCATAACCAGGATGTTAAACTCTTTGGTCTATACCGTTGCATTATGCATGATATTTATAAATCTTGTGGGAATCGATTTTATACCGGAAAATACTTGTATCTTTGCCGATAGTTTCAAACTATTTATTTTATGGCTAAGGGTAACAAGTTTGTTCGCGGAGTGAAGATTGCCGTTGCGGTGTTGGCTGTATTGGTGATGTCAGTTTGGTCAATGATACTTTACAGCGATGCATTTATTGACTGGTGGATAGTCCCGGCGGTTACATTGGGTGTAGGTATTGCAACTGCGATACATATGTGGAAATGGTGGATTCCGCTCACGTGGTCGGAATCCGGGCTGTTCAATGGGATGTGCCATTCGGTGTTTTCCGCAGTGCTTTTGACATTTGCATTTTTCGCTCTTAACAATATGCTTGCCGATTCAGCGTCGGAACGGGCTGATACCGCAGTTGTGACAGGTCATTTCAGGGAAGAGCATCACCGTCACCGTCGTGTGGGGCGTAGATATGTTGCCAACGGTGAGGTATACTATACTTATAAGCTACAGTTGAAGCTGTCTGACGGCAGGACTAAGTTTGTGGAAATGCCATTGAAAAATTATCGCCGCATTCATGATGGTGACTCGGCATCGGTGGTGCTTCGTGACGGTCTTTTCGGAGTGCCGGTGTTTGATCACAAGGCTTTGGAGTTTCGCAAGGGCAATAGGAGTGATAGGCGTTGAGGTATCAGTGCAATGCTATGATAAGCCATGACGAGATGCTCATGTAGATCAGCATTCCGATAATGTCGTTGGTGATGGAGATGAACGGACCGGTGGCAAGTGCGGGGTCGATCTTGAGTTTTTCGAGTGTCAGCGGCACGAATGTCCCGAATACCGATGCGAACATTACCACGCAGAACAGTGATATGGATACGGCAAACGTGGTCACTTCGTGACCGTGACCTATGGTGAAATAGTTGTATATGAACACCAACAGTGCTATTATGCCGCCGTTGAGCAGTCCCACGCCAAGTTCTTTCAGCAGTTGCTGAGTGGATTTCTTGATGTCAAGTGAGCCATTGGCAAGGCCCTGTACGACTATCGCTGATGATTGTGTGCCGACGTTTCCTCCTGTGCCTCCGATAAGAGGTATGAACAGGGCAAGCGTGGGGTCAACTACGAAACCACCCTCAAATTTACCGAGAATAAACGAGTTGCACAGTCCTCCGATCATTCCGATCAGCAGCCACGGAAGCCGGGCTTTGGTCTGGGCAAATAGTTTGTCGTCGCTCTCCACATCATGGGTAAGACCTGATGCCAACTGGTAGTCTCGTTCGTTAGAGTCACGCACCTGGTCCATCACGTCATCGACTGTGATGCGTCCCAGCAGTCTACCGATGGAGTCGACCACAGGCATTGCCACAAGGTCGTATTTTTCAAAGTCAAGTGCCACTTCGTCGATGGGGGTGTCGGCTTTGACTGCCACAGGATCATCCTCCATGACATGTTTTATTTTCGATACTGATGGGTGGGTGATCAGTTTCTTTAGCGGAAGAGTGCCCTTGAGGCGGTCATCGTTGTCGACAACATAGACGTAGTATACCTCGTCCATGTCCTCGGCCTGCATTCTCATCTGCCTGATGCATTCGGGCATGCTCCAGTTCTCGTTGACCACGATCATTTCGGTGCCCATGAGTCCGCCAGCGGTGTCCTCGTCGTACTTCAGCAGGTCTATGATATCGCCTGCCTGCTCCACATCGTCAATGTGGCTGAGGATTTTTTCGCGTTCCTCCTCGTCAAGCTCCTGTATCACGTCAACGGCATCGTCGGTGTCGAGGTGCTCGATCTGCTTGGCTATGTCCTCGGCATCCATCTTGCTCAGGAGCTGCTGGCGTTCGTCCTCGTCAAGTTCCATGAGCACGTCAGCCTGAGTCTCTTCGTCGAGCAGCAGGTACAGGTATTCGGCCTCGTCAATGTCGAGCTCATGGTAAAGCTCGGCGATCTCAGCCGGGTGTAGGTCCTTCAGCTCATCGCGGGCTGCATCGTCGGCATGGTCCTCGATGATTTTTTGCAGATGATGGATGTATTCGGGGGTAAAATCTTTCATTGCTTGATGGGTGATGTGGTGAGCGATTGTTTATATCTCTCTACAGCCGCCCCGAAGTAGCGACCTTCTATCCGGCTGACGAGACGAGTTGCGTCAGCTCGATGAACTGAGCCACCGACAATTGTTCGGGGCGCAGAGCAAGCAATGGGGAGTCGGGCAACGGTACGCCGGCAGGGAACAGCCCGCGCAGTGAATTGCGGAGTGTCTTGCGTCGTTGTCCGAATGATGTTTTTACGATTGTCTTGAATAGACGTTCGTCACACCCGAGCGATGTCACGTCGTTGCGGGTCATGATGATTACGCCGCTCTTGACTTTTGGCGGTGGATTGAACACGTTTTCATCCACAGTGAAGAGGTATTTCACGTCATACCATGCCTGGAGCAGCACGCTGAGTATTCCGCGTGCCTTGGTGCCTTCGGGTGCGGCAAGCCTTTCGGCGACTTCCCGCTGTAGCATTCCGGAGCACACTGTCACCTGATCCTTGTAGTCAAGGACGTGGAAAAATATCTGAGAGGATATGTTGTAGGGATAGTTGCCTATCACTCCGAAATTTTTCCCATCGGGATATAGGGCGGAAAGGTCTATCTTAAGAAAATCGGCATCGAGGATTCTGCCGTTAAGTTCCGGGAAATTGTAACGCAGATATTCGATGCTCTCTCCGTCGATCTCGGCTACTTTGACATCATGCCCTTTGGCGAGCAGGTACTTGGTGAGCACTCCCATGCCTGGACCGACTTCAAGAACCGGAATCCCTTTCCATGGATCAATGGTGGATGCAATCCGCTCAGCCACAGACTCGTCTATAAGGAAGTGCTGCCCTAAAGCTTTTTTTGGCTTTACGGCACTTTCCATTTTGCGTGGACGCGGGCTGTTATGGCTGTTGCGGTCTCTTTTCATCATGACATGGGTTTTCGGACACAAAGTTACTTTTTTTCCATGAAATATCCGCCCAAACATTCGATTTTAATTATTTTAATTTCTTTCAACCATTGTTTGAAAAACCATACGTGTGGTAACGGCGTTTGTAATATTGAAAGCACGAAAGGAGTGTCGCTCATCCTGTTGGTGATGTTCTCTCCACGTAGGCTCTCACAATGTAGCCCGCAGGTCAGTGTACCTCAGGCTATGTGGAGTACCCTTCACCGGGTGGCTTCGCAGATTCCCGGCGCAGGGCAATTTCTCTACTTAAGTGGGGTGAGCGTCAAGTTCCGGTAATAGTTAAGGTCTTTAGCCGTAAAGACCTTGGAATGGCAGAAATGTTGCCGTTCCGTATCTACAACTTCGGCCCGGCAAGTGGAACCAGTGTCCCGCCGGGCCTTTTTTTGTGTATCTCTATTTTGTCGGGTTATAGCTGTCCTTGCTCTATGAGTGTGGCTACGCGCTCGATTATGGCGTCTTTGCGGTCTTTATCAGGTTTGTAGCTTGTGCGGAGGTTCACGCCGAACACTCTGCCGAACGTCTGCCAGAATCCAGCCCGGAATGATCCGAGGAATGCTTTCAGTATATTGTAGCTTGACTGGTTGGTCTCGCGGTTGATTAGCTTTATTAGCATCTGTGCCTGTGACTTGGTGAATTTCTTGAGCACCGGTTTGTATTGCTCAAACACGGCACTCTCCATCTTTTTCAGGTGGTCCTCCCGCTCTTTTTGTGTAGGGAATGTTTCGATGTACTCGTAGGTCTCGATTAGTGTCTCGCAAATGAGTTTGGCATATGGAAGAGTCTTGCGTACATCGCGTACGGTTTTCCAGTAGAATTCCTCCTCTTTCTTATTCTTGAATTTCTTCATGGGAGGGAACACTGTGACATCCGACAGCACAAGCATCAGGCAGTCCTCTCCATCTTCTCCAGGGAAGAGATAGTATCCCTGAAGGGCACGTTTCCGCCCGCCTCCAGCCTCTATTTCCTCAGCCGAAGGCACATCATTGCCCACGGGTGACTGACCGAAAGAGGGGATTAGAGTCAACAGGCATAGAATGCAGGGGATAATATGTCGAAATATAGCTGGCATATCTATATAACAACGAGAAATGAGCTTGTTTATTGTGTGGTTATTTTGTGGTATGAAAAAAATAATAGGGCAGGGAAGCTTCCATCCCCGCCCTGATTTAAGTTATAAGATGATCTTATCTGATTCGTGGGGCTATAAGTGGGGATAATCTACCGTATAATGAAGCCCGCGTGACTCCTTGCGTTCTTTGGCCTGACGCATTATGAGGTAGCCTACGTTGATGATGTTGCGTAGTTCGCATATCTCGCGTGATGCTTTGGAGCATTTGAACAGTTTCTCGGTCTCTTCATATAGGATGTCAAGACGGTTCCAGGCACGGTCGAGCCGCAGGTTGGATCGCACGATGCCTACATATGTCCCCATGATCTGACCTACCTCTTTGATGCTTTGGGTTATGAGCACCATCTCTTCAGGATGGCGTGTCCCCTCGTCGTTCCAGGCAGGCACATCGCTACGGAAATCGTAATGGCTGATATGCTCCATGGAGTGTCGGGCTGCCGCATCGGCATACACTACAGCCTCGATGAGCGAATTGGATGCGAGACGGTTGCCTCCGTGGAGCCCTGTGCAGGAACATTCGCCTACGGCATAAAGTCGTCTGATGGACGACTCTCCGTTAGTGTCGACTTTTATGCCTCCGCACAGATAGTGGGCGGCTGGTGCCACAGGGATATAGTCCTTGGTGATGTCTATGCCGAGCGACATGCATTTCGCATATATGTTGGGGAAATGCTTCTTGGTTTCCTCCGGGTCCTTGTGAGTCACGTCGAGGTACACATGGTCGTCGCCGTGGAGCTTCATCTCAGAGTCAATGGCTCGTGCCACAATGTCGCGTGGCGCGAGTGAGAGCCGGGGATCGTATTTTTGCATGAATTCCTCGCCGCGCTTGTTGCGCAACACCGCTCCGTAACCTCGCATTGCCTCGGTGATGAGAAATGACGGCCGGTCGCCGGGATGGTAAAGAGCTGTGGGGTGGAACTGTATGAATTCCATATCCTTGACAGTTCCTTTGGCGCGGTATACCATGGCTATGCCGTCGCCGGTGGCGACAAGTGGATTGGTTGTGGTCTGATATACGGCTCCGGCTCCTCCGGTTGCCATAAGGGTCAATTTTGAAAGGAATGTGTCGACTTCTCCTGTCTCGGTGTTGAGCACATAGGCTCCGTAGCATGTAATGTCGGGTGTGCGGCGGGTCACAATCTTGCCGAGATGATGCTGGGTGATTATCTCGATAGCGAAGTGGTGCTCGTAGACATCTATATTTTTGTTGGCGCGGACAGCTTTGATAAGCGAGTCCTGGATTTCAAAACCGGTGTTGTCGGCATGATGGAGTATACGGAACTCCGAGTGTCCTCCTTCTCTGTGCAGATCGAATGAGCCGTCCTCTTTCTTGTCAAAATTTACTCCCCAATGGATCAGTTCTTCGATCTGCGACGGGGCATTTCTTATCACTTTCTCCACTGCTTCAGGATCGCTGAGCCAGTCGCCTGCCACCATAGTGTCGTGGATATGTTTTTCAAAGTCATCGACCTTGAAGTCGGTCACCGACGCTACGCCTCCCTGGGCGAGAGCGGTGTTGGCCTCATCGAGTGTGGTTTTGCACACTAATGCAACAGTGCCGTGGCCGGCTACCTTTAGGGCAAAGCTCATTCCTGCAATGCCTGACCCTATTACGAGAAAATCATATTTTCGTGTCATATTTTCACATCGTTGGGGAGTGACTCCGGTAAGAGAGTGCGCTCGTATGTATCCGCAAAGTTAATGAATTTTGTATTGTCCTGATTTTTTTATGGCAATAAATTTTGAGTGACGAATAAAAAAAGAATCGGGTCATCATCTCGACGACCCGGTATCTTTAACCTTAAATCTAATACCATGAAAACACAGTGCAAATAATAGTAACTACATCCTTATAACATACCTTATCGGAAAAAGGTTCATTGCTAAGATGTTTTTTACTAAAAATTTTTATACAGCTTTAAATAATTGTGCCGAGAGCGATGAATAAAATAGGGACAAGGCGTCGTTATGCCTTGTCCCTGAGATTTTTGCCTATCTCGATGAGAGAGATGGATATGCTGTCGTCAAGAGTCTGTTAGTTATTGTCTTTTTTAGGATAGGTGTATGTGAGGCTTGCGTTTACGTGGCACGGCTTGATGGGGTGCTGCGGATTGAGGGCCTCAAGGTCTATGTCGAATGACATTGTGGTATTTCCCTGCGGTACGAAAGTGCGGGTCTTGATGTTGGATATGCTGCAATCCTTCATTACACCTGCAGCATCTTTAAGCTCGATTTTTTTGTCTTCCTCGGTAGTTATTGAGAAACCGTTGGAGTCAACCTTGACAGGGAGATTTTCTGCACTTAATGTCACTGTTGACATTGATGAATTGAATTTCACGTCAAATAGGGTGAGTGATGCAGTGAGTTTCTGGCTGTCGGTCTTGTCGGGGGTGAGGACGATCCTGACTACGGCATTGTTATAGGTGTAAGGTTCGTCGTCCGATTCAGGATTGAGCGGGGTTGATATAATGTCGTCGGCAGGGAAATAGTAAGAGTGGGGGAATGCTGAGATCTTATAATTGTTGCTGAGATTGCTTGCTGTGAAATCAAGCTTATAGATTGGGGCGTAACCGAGCTGTCCTGATATAGAGATGCTTCGTTCGATAATGCTGAATGACACATTGTTGAACATTATCTGGTCCTCTTGTCCTTCCGGGGTGAGGAGGCTGCCTTTGAGATTGTAGCTGTAGTCGGTATTGCTGATTGTCAGCGGCATTGCCGGGAGGCGGTAAGTGAGGTTGGACCCATTGGGGGTGAATTTGATATTGCTCATGCTCATTACGCCAGTGCCTTCGGTGAAGTTGATGTCGATAATGTAGTTGGGGGCTGTGGTTATGAATGGATGTTCGGGGTCATTCATGTCGGTGACCACATTGAAGCACATGTTGTTGCCGTAGTTGATGGTGGTCTTTTGGGTGTTGTCACCATCAGAGTTGAGGCAGGAGGTAAAGGTGATGGCGGGTACTAAAAGAGCCGCTGATAGAATTGTCTTTTTCATTCTTGAGTAGGTATGGTTTTCTAAATTTATGTCGTGATATAAAACGCGCTGGTTTATTGTTTATTGCAGTGCATTCTGCGCTATAATGCTAAATAACACCAAGAAGTGTTAACAGGATCGGATGCATACTAAATATTGTCGATGTGAACGCGCAGTGTTATGCCGGCGCAGAGAGGTTTGCCTCTCTGAAAGAAGTTGTTGCCTATGGATTCGTAACGGAATACGTCAAACTTTGTATCGGTAAGATTCTTTCCCCACAGATCGAGTGAATAGCGAGAGTGCTCTAAGCGTATGGATGCTCCGAGCTCCGCATAGAATGGTTGACGGTATATGTTCATTTCGTCCCAGTATATCGAGCCTGTCCCGCGCAGAGTGGGGCAGAAGCTTATGGCTTCGACCATCGATGAGCGCACTGGCATGCGGTAGGCAGCCGAGAGGAAGAGTGTGTTGGATGGCGCATAGGGGACACGCTTTCCTGAAAGATCGTCGTGTCCGTCAAAGAAATGGCGGAACGTAGCATTGGTGTATCCGTAGGCAAGGTCGAATCTCCATCTTGCCGATGGGGTGTATCGCAGAGTGAGTTCTGCTCCTAATGAGCGCGTGCGGCCGGCATTTGCCATCATGCGTCCTGTGCCGTCTCCTTCAGGAAAGACTGTGACTTGCTGGTCACGCACATCAATGAAGAATGCTGAGAATGTGGAGTAGACCCTGCCTTGGTCGCAGGAGAAGTGCCCTCCGAGCTCATAGTTCCATGAGGTCTCCGGTTTGTAGCTTACGTATTGGTCTACGTCAGCTTCCTCTCCGTGCCCTGCCACTGCCATCATTTTGGACTGAAGGATATTGCTGAACATCTGTGTGTTGAATCCTCCAGCCTTGAATCCTTTGGCTACGGATAGGAATACAGCTGAATTCTTCATATTGTATGTCACAGAGACGTTGGGTAGTAATTCGCGGAAGGATTTCTTGAGTTTGCCGTAATCGTCGATTGCTATTTCCTGGGTTAACAAGGGGATCATTCCTGCCTGCCCCATCATTCTGTACATGGTGGCAGAGGTGTTCACATTGCTGTGATATGAGAGAGCAGTCTGCTCGTAGTCGAAGCGCAGAGAGGCTGACAGGGTCCATTTCCCAAGGTCGAGTGTACTTCTGTGGTACACTGCTATCCCTTTGGTGGGTGTGCGGAAGTCGTTTCCGAGGATGAATTCGTCATCATTCCATCTCAGTTCCATCCCTTCCGGTAGTTTTGAATTTATGTTCTTGAGTATAAGGCGGTCGATGCCGTCCTCCTTGAATGTCACAGGTGCTGTCATGCGGTTGTGCTTGTAGAAGCCGAACACACCTGCAAGCCAGGAATAATTGCCTGCATTGCCGCGTATCACTATGTCCTGTGTCACACTCCTGTCGTATTGGCGTTGGGTAAGAGTGAAGTAGCTGTCAGGGAGGAAGTCCTGATCAAGAGTCATGTTGTCTTTGAGATACTGTAGTCCAGTAATGGACGCGATGCTGAAGTGGGGACCTATCCACCTTACGGTGAGTCCGTCGGTGACGGATGTGCGACGGTAGAAGCATGTGTCATTGTAATTGATGTCACCTGTCTCGACATAGGCATATGGGTAGCCGCTCTGCTTTGAGTGTCCTGCCGAGAGCACATTTTCTATGCTCAACCGGTCAGTGGGACGCCACACGGTTCTCCATCTTCCTGAGAAGTCGGTTGTCCCGTCGGCGTGTTTGCCGTTGTGGAGATTTCGGAAATATCCGTGAGTGTGTGATGCATATCCGTTGATGCTCATGCCCAGCCGTGGTGCGAGCTTATGATATACCCCCATTCCGGCGCGGTAGGCTCCAGGCAGGCTCCCCTCAGCCATGAACCTTAATCCCTGATATGAAAGAGGAGAGAGTGTATAGACATTGATGAGTCCGGCTATGGTGTTGCGTCCGTAGAGTGTCGACTGCGGACCGCGGAGCACTTCGATTCGCTCCACATCAAGCATATCGAAATCATAGCTGTTTTTGTTTAGGTAGGGGATGTTATCGATATTTAGTCCGACGGCGGGTTGGTCTATGCGGGTGCCAATGCCGCGCACATATATCGAAGATGTCATTCTGGAGCCGTAATCCGGCATATAGAAGTTCGGTGCGATCTCGCTCACGCCTTTCATGCCGCTCACGTTGAAACGTTCGATCTGCCTCTGATTGATGGTGGTCACTGTGACAGGCTGCCTCATCAGCGATGAGGAATGTTTGATAGCTGTGACACTGACTTCACCGAGGGGTGTGGCTGAGGTATCGGCAGGAGCGTAGGTTACGTTTGTAGGCGATTCAGCCCCTTTGGCTCCTGACATTACGGAGAGCAGGATTAATGTTGTTAGTATATGCCGCATTGTACGAATTGTTCACTAATATGAATATCAGTGTGCAAAGGTACACATTTATTCATCACTCCGCAAATACTTTAAAATAGTGATATGTTTGTCGGTTGTTTATTTTGTAAAAAACACAAGGACAAAACGACATAGGAAACAAAAGGTTTCCCATATCATTTTGTCCTTGTGGATTTATTGTAATGAGGGAGTGTTACTACTTGGTAACTCGCTCAAGCCATTTTACCATCGCGAACATGATGCCCATGGATATGATACATACAGCGAGGAACACTGACCATGCTACCCAGATGGGAGCCTTATTGTAGATCAGCGGGCCGATCCAAAGCATGAGGTTGCCTACGGCTGTAGCTCCGAGCCACAGACCCTGACAGAGGCCCTGCATGTGCTTGGGTGCCACCTTTGATACGAACGAGAGTCCGAGGGGAGAGATGAACAGTTCGGCTACTGTCATGAAGAAATAGTACAGGATGAGTACCCATGGTCCTGAAAGAAGCCCTGCCTTGGCAGCTTCGCTGAGGGCGCGGAAATCAGTGCCTGAAGGATAATTCATGTATACAGAGTAGATGGTGAGGAACAGGTAGGCGATACCTGCAAGACCCATACCTATAGCAATTTTGCGCGGGGTTGATATCTCTTTACCCTTTTTGGCGAGTGAGGAGAAGAGAAGTATGATTACCGGAGTCAGGACGATCACGAAGAACGGATTGACAGCCTGCCATATTTCAGGGGCGATAGTGGATGTGTCCACGAAGTCGCGGGCGAAGAGCGACATTGATGTTCCGTTCTGGTGGAATGAGAACCAGAAGAAGATCGCGATTCCGAGCACTGCGAAGAGGGCATACATTCTCTGCTTGATCTCCTTTGCCATAGCGGCTTTTTCTTCGGCTGTGTAGCTTGTCTCTTCGGCAGCCTCACGGCGTGCGGGTGAGGGCAGACCTTTCTTCACGGCGAGGAACACTCCAAGCGATATGAGCATGGCAGCTACCGAAGCAATGAACGAGTAGTGGATACCTGTGTTGAATACGTCAAGGTATTTTGTGCAGAACTCGGCTATGTCACCTCCCTGATGTCCTACCTGAGTGGCAAGGGCATAGAGGTTGTTCATATTCTCCTCGTTCATGGAGTCGGTGAGGTTCAGGTATTCATGGCACATTGCCGGGAACGACGCATTGTATGACATGCTGTTGGCGTTGAGCCACCAGCTGCGGAGCAATGGGGCTACGAACGGAGCGAGCACGCCGCCAATGTTGATGAACACATAGAATATCTGGAATCCTGAGTCGCGCTGTGAGCTGTACTTGGGATTGTCGTAGAGCTGACCGACGATTGCCTGAAGGTTGCCTTTGAATAGGCCGTTACCGAATGCGATAAGGAACAGAGCCACACATGTCACAGTGAGCAGCCATGAGGTGTTGCCCTCGGTGGCAAGCACCGGAATGGATAGAATAATGTAGCCAAATGTCATGACAAGAAGGCCCGAGATGATGGTGCCCTTGTAGTTCATGGTCTTGTCGGCGATATATCCGCCCACAAGGCTCAGCACGTAGATGCCGGCATAGAAGAAGGAATAGATAAGGGTGCTTGTCTCCTCGTTGAGTCCGAACTTGGAACAAAGGAACAGCACGAGCACGGCGTTCATGATGTAATATCCGAAACGCTCGCCCATGTTACTCAGGGCTGCTGGTATAAGGCCCTTGGGGTGGTTCTTAAACATAAATGTGATGATTGGTATTGGATTAGTTTTCTCTGAGTGCAAATATAAGTAAAAAGAATATTATTCCAAAATAAATTCGATTTCATCAAGCAATTGAATCGATAAAGTTTGGGTCAGCCGGCTGGCAGCCTGTCTTTCAGCTTTTACAAAAGGGTGCATAATATGGGCGATTTCTTTCGGTGACGGAAATCCTGCCTCGCGTCCGGCTGGGGATGAGGCTGTATTTAGAAGGTTGAACATCAGGCGCAGGGCTGTATATCTCACCATTTCCTCGTCTGATCCGGCTGCTTCGATGGCTAAGTCGATAGCCTCGGGGATGTGGCGGAGAAGCTTGAGGCATAGCACATCAGCCACTTCTGTCGTGGGTGCGGTACGTATCCATCGGGCAGCTGTTGCGGAGTCCATGTCGGCGGCAGGGTAGAGCATGGGAGCAAGCATAAGGCTCTCGCGGGTGCGGCGGTCAGCCCACAGTTCTTCAGCCAGATCTGCCTCATGGGGCTGCTCGGCAGCTATTTCTGTTATCTGTGGGAGATTGAGCCCGAATATGATCTTGTATTCAAGTCCGGCTTTGCGGAGTGTGTCAGCGATGATTCCGTTGCGCATAGCAAAGAATCTACGCTTTATTATCTGCATTCTGTTGTATTCCGGCATGGCAGGAGGATAGTCGTGAATGTTATTTTAGATTTTTGTTTCCGCAAAGATACGGAAAATATTGTAATATGGATTGGCATGGGGCTATGTGAAATCGGTTTTATGTTCCTGTCTCTCGATATTTTGGGAATTACTATATAAGTAGATGAATATTTGTCCTGTCATAAAATTTAACGGAATGAATCATAACAAATGCGATTGGTTGTGTGTTTTTCAAATAAATATCTACCCACTAACAATTATTATATTATGAGTACTAAGGAATCCTCTTCTCGTGTGTCGGTATGGCTCATTGTCGGTGTTATTGTTCTGATAGTGTTGCTGCTGGTGTGGCTTACTGTCGCCGATATTTTCGGTGATACCGATGTTGCAGCTTTCATAGCTCCGCACAGGTACTTGCTAAAACTCTTTTAACATTAGTGTAAGTGCTTGTTTCGCGAATTCTCATTACATTTGCATCAGATATTAACAAATTTAAATTAAAATAAACTGAAAATGAAACTTCTCAAGGTTATAGGTGTTCCGATGCTGGCAGTGTGCGTGCTCGGGATGACAGGATGTTCGTCAATGACCAATACCGGTAAGGGTGCCCTTATTGGCGGCGGGGCAGGAACTGGTGTAGGAGCCGGTCTCGGAGCTCTTATCGGTGGAGGCAAGGGTGCTGCAATCGGTGCTGCAATCGGTGCCGCTGTAGGCACAGGAGCCGGTGTGCTCATAGGAAAAAAGATGGATAAGCAGCAGGCTGAACTTGAAGCTGAACTTGCAAAGCAGGCGCAGATCGAAAAAACTACCGATGCCAATGGTCTACAGGCTATTAAGGTTACATTCAACAGTGGAATCCTTTTTCCCACCAACGGTACCACACTCAATGCCAACGCCAAGACTGATCTCAGCAAGTTTGCTTCATCGCTTATAAATAACCCTAACACAAATGTTCAGATATACGGTTATACCGATGACACCGGCTCGCTTGCTGTAAACGAACGAGTATCCACAGGTCGTGCCGATGCTGTGCGCAACTATCTTCTTAACAGTGGCGTTCAGGCAAACCGCCTCTCAGCTCAGGGACTGCCTATGCAGGATTATGTAGCGTCCAACTCTACCCCTGAGGGTCGTGCCCAAAACCGTCGTGTGGAGATCTATATCACCGCTAATCAGCAGATGATCGATGCAGCCAACGCCGGAACACTAAAGTGATCTAATCATCATCAATTCTAATATCGGTGGGGAACGGTTTCATTTGAATGAAAACCGTTCCCTGTTTTTATATGTAATTTAATCGCAATAAGCTATATCGGCGGAATAATGTGCAGTAAATAATGAAAACCGATACGGATTTTAAAGAGATATTAGTACCTTTGCGGTGAAAAATATTTTATATCATTTTCTAAAATGAGCGTAACGGTATTAGGAATCGAATCGTCGTGTGACGATACTTCGGCAGCAGTTATCCGCGACGGCGTGTTGCTCAGCAATGTAATAGCATCGCAGGATGTTCATGCCGAATATGGTGGTGTTGTGCCTGAGCTTGCTTCGCGGGCTCATCAGCAGAACATTGTACCGGTGGTGGACACTGCCCTCAAACGTGCCGGTATCGATAAGCACGACCTGTCGGCTATAGCATTCACTCGCGGACCTGGACTTCTCGGCTCGCTTCATGTTGGCACATCTTTCGCCAAGGGTCTTTCCCTCGGGTTGCGTGTTCCTATTGTGGATGTCAATCATCTTCATGGTCATGTGCTCTCTCATTTCATACGTCGTGAGGAGAATGATGTCGTGCCTGAGTATCCGTTCCTCTGTCTGCTTGTCTCCGGTGGCAACAGTCAGCTGATACTTGTACGCAATTACAATGATATGGAGATTCTTGGCCGCACCATCGATGATGCAGCCGGCGAGGCTTTCGACAAGTGCGCCAAGGTTATGGGACTGCCTTATCCCGGAGGTCCGCATATCGATCGTCTTGCAGCTGAGGGTGATGCCTCTAAATTCAAGTTTGCCAAGCCTCATATCCCGGGTCTGGACTATAGTTTCAGCGGACTGAAGACCTCGTTTCTTTACACGCTCCGTGACAATGTGAAGCTTGATCCTGATTTTATTGAGAAGAATCTGGCTGATCTTGCGGCATCATTACAGCACACTATCATAGATATCCTCATGGATAAGCTTGACAAGGCTGTAAAACAGACCGGAGTAAGGACTGTAGCTATAGGCGGAGGTGTCTCAGCCAATTCGGGTGTGCGTGATGCCGTCGCCGCCTATTGTCAACGGCGTGGGCTCACAGCTTTCATACCTCCGAGATTGTTTACTACCGATAATGCCGCTATGGTCGCTATAGCCGGTTATTATAAATATATCGACCGAATATTCTGTTGTTACGATCAGGTGCCGTATGCCCGCGTAGGAGTATGAGCACTGTGACTGTCTAATCTTGTAAAATAACTCTCCATGATGGGGAGAGATCTAATATGAAAGTATCCGTTATTGTCATTGGAGACGAATTGCTGATAGGTCAGGTTGTCGATACCAATTCGGGATGGATTGCCCGCCATATATCACCTTATGGATGGGAGGTGAATGATGTTCAGACCGTTGGAGACAACGCCGACGAGATACGTCGATCCATCGACCGGGCTTTTGAGCTAAGTTCGGTAGTGCTCACTACCGGAGGGCTTGGTCCGACTAAGGACGATATCACCAAGTCGGTGCTTTGCGATTACTTCGGAGGGGAGATGGTGACCGACAATTCCGTTACAGAGAATGTCAACCGTATATTTGCCCGCCGAGGCATAAAAATGAACCCTCTCACAGCGGCGCAGGCTATCGTCCCCAGTTCCTGCCGGGTGATTCAGAACCGTGTCGGGACTGCTCCAATCATGTGGTTTGAGCGTGAGGACGGTAAGGTGCTCGTATCAATGCCCGGGGTGCCTTTCGAGACATCCACAATGATGTCGGAGGCGGTGTTTCCTGCCCTGCGAGAGCGTTTTCCATCGCCGGTACATATAGAACATGCTGTTCTGATGGTCACCGACTACACTGAGAGCGGACTTGCCATGAAGATATCCGCATGGGAAGAGTCTCTTCCTGAACATCTGCATCTTGCATATTTGCCTAAGCCGGGGCTGATACGTTTGCGTCTCGACGGTCATCATGAGGATGTCGCTTTTATCAGAGAGGAGGTAGCTCGTGAACTGGCAGTCCTGAAAGATATTCTCGGTCCGGCAGTCCTTGCGGATGAGGACCTTACTCCGGCTGAAATACTTCTGAAAGAATGTATTGAAAAAGGTGTCACAATATCTACGGCTGAAAGTTGCACCGGTGGCAACATTGCCCATGAGCTCACACTTATTCCTGGAGCGTCAGAGGTGGTCAACGGTGGTGTGGTGTCATATAGCAATGGAGTTAAGGTAAATGTGCTTGGAGTCTCCGCTGCTGACATAGATGCGAATGGAGCGGTTAGCATACCTGTGGTGCGTCAGATGGCTGCCGGAGCTCAACGCGTAGCATCGTCACGCCTTGCAGTGGCGACAAGTGGCATAGCAGGTCCGGGCGGAGGCTCTGAGGAGAAGCCTGTAGGGACGGTGTGCATATGTGCGCGTCTTGATGACAAGGAACTTTACGAGACAGCTCATTTCAACGGTTCCAGAGCCCGCATAATCGACTCGGCTACCACCCGCGCTCTTATTCTGGCGATCAAGCTCATTAAAGAACTGTAATCATTATCCGATCTATACAGCATATCCACAGAAGCGAAATAAGCAGCTGTGGATATGCTGTATATGTAAATATAGTATTTCTGATGGTAGTTAATTGTGTGACTTGTCTTGAGAGATTGCCTGGTAGACAGTATCGGAAATGCGAGCCATTATGGCGGCAGCTTGCTTTTCGTTTCCGGCGAAGTCTTTCACAAGGATTACGAGTGTGTAGGATGTGCCGTCGGGAAGAGTGATGTATGCGGCATCATTGTGGGCTATAAGCCTGCCATTTTCATTGATGTATCCGGAGCCTGTCTTATGGGCTATGGTTATGCCATCCTTATTAATAAGCGGTGCGGCTATTCGGTCAGTCCCGGTAGAACAGCTACGCATTGTCTCACATATGAATTCCTGTTTTTCATGGCTTAGTATGCTGTCGGTGAACAGTCGTTCCACAAGCATTGCGACCCCCAAGGGTGATGAATGGTTATTGTAGCTTCTGGAATGATCGGACTGCATGTCGGATTCGCGTTCAGTGATTCTGAAACTGTTGCGCGGGATGAGAGTGGCTATGAAGCTGTCGGTTTCGGCTACGCTTACCAGCCGGTCAAACATCAGATTGCTCGCATTGTTGTCACTTTGCATCAGTGTGTAGCGTAGGAGTTCGCTTACAGGTGTGCTGAAGTGTTCATTATCATGCTCCTTAAGCATGGGGCTCCAGGTGTCGGGGTTGAGCGATGTGCGGTCAATCTCTATTATTGTGTCAAGAGGAGTGCCTTTTAGATCGAAAGAATGGCAGATGGCTACTGCCTGATGCATCTTAAAGACACTCATCAGGGCATATTTGTCAATGTCGTTGACTGTTACGGTGTCCTTGCTGTCAATGATGGCTGCTACTCCGATTTCTCCTGTCACGTCAGAGATGATTGCCGATATGCTGTCACGTAGGGCATCAGTGTCTGTTGCGGCATGGGTTACAGGATTGTTTGTGTTTCGTGTCGAGCACGAGGCAAGCATTGCGGCAGCGGCGAAAAGATATATCCGGAAGAAAAATTTTTTCATTTCAGAATATGGATTCATTAGTGTATGTGGTGAGCAGTTCAAGGGCTTTCATGCCCATGACTGAATTGCCTTTTTCGTTGAGACGCGGGCTCCATGTGGCAACGGCATATCGTCCGGGGTATACTGCCCCTATGCCTCCACCCACACCGCTCTTGCCTGGGAGTCCGACGAGATAGGAGTATTCGCCGGCATCGTTGTAGAATCCGCAGGTCTGCATTATGGCGTTTATTCGCTTTACCTGTGAAGCGGTGAGATGTATGCCGTTGAATAGGAATTCAGATTTCCTATTGGCAAACGGAAGGAATGCTCTTGAAAGCTGACGGCAATTCATCTCTACGGAGCATTGCATGAAGTAGAACCGGAGCACATCCTCGATATCATTGTCAAGGTTGCCGTAATATTTGAGCATATTGGCTATTGCTGCATTTATGTATCCTTTCTCACGTTCGGAGGATGCTACTTCATGGTTGTAGTCAATGGTAGGGTCATTTGATATTGCCCGCACGAATGCGAGATATTCCTCAAGTGGTGATTCAAGTTCCGACATAAGTACATCGGCAAGCACTATGGCTCCTGCGTTTATGAATGGGTTCTTGGGAATACCACGGTCAAGTTCAAGCTGTATCAGGGAATTGAATGCTGCTCCCGAAGGCTCTTTGCTGACCCTTGTCCATAATTGCTCTCCTTTGAGAGAGAGGCTCATCGACAGTGAGAACACTTTGGTGACGCTCTGTATGGAGAAACGTTCCTCCATGTCGCCATATTCGGTCACTATGCCATCGGTCGAGGTGATGCACATACCGAAACGGTCGGGGTTGACTTTGGCAAGAGCCGGGATATAGTCGGCTTGCCTTCCTATGTGGCGAAGAGGTTCGATCTCTATGGCAATCTCCTTAAGAATCTCGTTATAGTCTTTCATAGTGATAATGGTAGGAGATGGATAATTCCGTTTGAGTCAGAGGGTATATGGCTGGATGTGATGATTTTTCGGAGAGTTTGTAAAAATTGGGCGTGAGAATTCTCAATGATTCGGTAAAAATTACCGAAGTAGTTGAAACTTAAGTTAATATCTCGAATTGTCAAATACAAATGAATCGCCAAAGCGTTCATTATAAAAATCTTATACCATGAACGTATTGGCGATTCTCAAAGACTTCACCTTTCGGTGTAAGTCGGTATTTGAAAATACTACAACCAAGATGAGCAAAAGGTTCCTCAACTGGCTGATTTTAACAATACGCACTGTGGCGTTGATTCCGGGCAAAGTCAATTTTACCCGGCTGTCGCGCTATGGCGGTCGTACAGCCAAGACCTTTGCTTCCAATTTCAAGACATCCGTAGACTGGATGAAAGTCAACATAGGTATGGCGCAGGATTGTTTTGAGCCGGCCGATGACATGGCAGTGGCAATCGATCCGTCGTTCATTTCAAAGTCAGGCAGACTGACGTATGGCATAGGCCGTTTCTGGTCAGGGGTGGCACAACGTGTGAAACGCGGTCTGGAGATAATGGCGATCGGGGCAATAAGTCTGAGTAAACATACATGCGTGATGCTCGGTGCTGTCCAGTCACCGAACTTCAGGACTCTTGAATCTGAGAAACAAATGTCAATGCTTGGCTGGTATGTGGCACTTGTCAGGTCAAAGGCGACAGAGCTGCTCTCACTGACGGATATTCTGGTTGCCGATGCCTTCTTTTCCAAATATGAATTTGTGAATGAAGTGATTGGCATGGGATTTCGATTTGTCGGGAGATTACGTGCCAACTCATATCTGAGGTATCTGGCCATACCGGATTCCTCCGCCCCGCGAAGACGCGGCAGAAAGAAAAAGTATGGAGAGAAAGTGGATTTCTCCAACCTTGACATGTCCGTGTTCACTTCATTCATATATGAGGATTCCAAAGGAAACAAAAACCGATGTCACACGGCGGTCGTGCATTCGAGGGCATTGAAACGCGACATCCGTATCGTGGTCTGTCCGGTTGAAAACGCAGAGCCTCTTCTTTACTTCTCTACCGACACCAATATGAGGCCTGAAAAGATCATCGGTTTCTACCGCACCCGCTTTCAGATTGAGTTCGGTATACGCGATGCCAAGCAGTTTACCGGACTTCAGTCACAGCAGACCCGCGACAGGGAGCGGCTTGACTTTGCGTTCAATCTTTCCTTCACTGCCCTCAATGTCTGCAAAGAGGTCATAAGGAAGGATTATCCGGATCTTTCGGTAGCGCAGTTCAAACGGCTTATGTTTGAATCTTATCTCGCCTCAACAATTATTTCGACTTGCGGAAAATCTCCGCATCTAAAAATAATTCAGAAAATAAATCATCGGTTGACTCAGTTAGCGGCTTAGCCTAGGATGAACAACCTAAAATTTTACCGAATCATTGAATTCTCACGCCCAATTTTAATATGGCATTTTTCTGTCAGCTGTCTTTGTGTGGTCAGTGCTTGCTTGTCATGATCTCAAGGATCAGGCGGTCGGTCTCGTTCATACCGTCGCGCCCTATATGGGTGAGATTGTGTATTGACTTGTCGACATCTTCGTCAACAATGCCTTCCACTGAAGTGACGCAGTGACCTTCCATAGCCATCAGGGCTGAAATGACGGCAGTCGAGACTCCGCTTGACAGTTTCATGGCGCAACTGGGCTTTGCTCCGTCGCATATCATGCCGGTGAGATTGGCTATCATGTTCTTGGTGGTCGCGGCAATTTGTTCGAACTCCCCGCCCATCAGATAGCATATTCCGCAGGCTGAGCCGGTAGTGGCTACGACGCATCCGCACAAGGCTGATAGTTTGCCAAGGCTTTGCTTTATGTAGATGGCTGTGAGATGGCTTAACACGAGGGCTCGGATTGTCTGCTCCTCGGATGCATTGTTCTCTTCGGCATACACTACCACAGGCATTGTCGCAGCAATTCCTTGGTTGCCGCTTCCACTGTTGCTCATCACTGGAATCGGTGCGCCTGCCATGCGAGCGTCGCATGCAGCGGTAGTGTAGCTGAGTATGCGTGCGAATGCGCTGTCGCCCATTATTTTGCGCTGTCGTTCGCAGTTTAGGGTGCGTCCTACTGCGTGTCCGTATTTCTGTCCGAATGAATGCTCGGCTATGGATTTATTGAGTTTCTTTGCCTCAAGGATGAATTTCAGTTCATCTATAGGGGTGGTGGTGGCAAATTCGTAGACAGTGTGAAGGTCAAGTTCCTCGTCGTCGCAGGTATGACTGGTGGCTGACGAAGTGGTTCTGTCGAGGATAGTTTCACCGTTGCGGGCTATCTTGATGAAGTTGGTGTGTCCTCCCGATATCACAGCAACGGCAGAGTTGCCCTCTGTGTCGAAGGATTCAGCTTCGATATACAGTTTTTCGGTAATCCCGGTCTTCAGATTTATTGAGATTCGCTTTTCGTCGATGTAGCGTTGTCCTGCCTTTACAGCCTCAGGATTGACATCGCGGATCACTTCGAGATTATATTCTGACTTGCCTATTGTCACTCCGAGAGCGATAGCGATAGGCAGACCTATCATGCCGGTTCCGGGTATGCCAACTCCCATGGCGTTTTTCAATATATTCGCGCTGAGGTGCAGAATGATTTTATCGGGTGTCTTTCCGAGTACTTCGGCACATTTTGCAGCACAAAGGGCTACTGCGATAGGCTCCGTACATCCCATTGCCGGCACCACCTCGCGGTTCATCAGATCGATGATCTGTTTGCGTTTTTTTTCAGGTAACATGATACTGAAGGTTAAGATGCAGCAAAGTTACATTAAATTCTTTTAAATAAAAATCTTGTAAAATAAATTTTCACGCACTCTGGTACAATCTTTAACGTATCATACCGTTATCATTGTAATGAAATACCTGAAACATACATTTGTGCTGATGGTGACTCTCCTCTTCATGATGATGTTGCCGTCCTGTAATAGTGATATTTTCGTCGAGGACTTTAAGTCGGATGTAAGTCAGATCTCTATGAGCGGAGAAGGTGGGACGACCACAATCCGTTTCCGGTCGGACGACTGGGACAAGCTCGATCTGTCAGTGCAGTATGATGAGCATTTCGACAGGATAGTGACTCCTCTGGGTGGAGAACCTTATGCCGGATACAGTCTTACCGGTGACGGATGTATCTCGGCATTCAATGATATGACTGATATATTAGTCACACGCAGTGGAAGTGAAGTTACGGTGGATGTGAAATATGCCATTGGTTCCGATGAACTTTTGATATGGCTGACTGCCGCCAATAGTGTTACACATGAGATTCACAGCATAGATGTCAACATCGACCGCGTAAGAGGTTATGAGATATTGGATGTGAAGTACGTTCTTGACAGTTGGGGCGGTTCGATGGAGTTTGATTCGGTGGAGCTTGACAATCTTTCTGTCACATCATCATCCTCTTCAAAGCCTGTGACGTGGTATCCAAAGCTTCCGGGAGGAGGTCTGATATCTGTCTACAAAATGGGGACTTCATCGGAAGAGATGCCTGTTCTTAGATCACTGTGCGGCGAAAATATTCCGGTGCCTACCAAGACTTATTTGAATTGGGGTAACTGGGAATTGCGTGGCGATGAGGCTCCTATAACAATAGATCAAAGTTTTGTCATACTTAAGCATTATCCTGCCTATCCCTCTCCTATTGACGTGAAGCCAGGCACGCGTGCCACTCTTTGGGCTGAAATGGAGAAATGTACTTTTGATGCGACATTGACAGTTAGAAATGTCTTTACAGGACAGGTTTCGGACATCTGGATGGTCCTCAGTATGTATCAACCTGAAAAATATGTTGTCACTCACGATGAAATCTAATATAATTCTGCTGTTGTCGGTCCTGTGCGGATCATTGTCTGTGATGGGAAATAATGCGGATTCTGTGTCGGTGCGTTGTCCGTTAGGCGTTTCCGATGCTACTGTCAATGCAGGATTGCGTGGCACATATGTGATGCCTACCAATCATCTTCTCAGGGGGGATAATCCTGGAGGTTGTAGAGTGTCAGCCGGGATGGCTCCTTTTATGGAATTCTCAGTGAGGAATGCCCCTTACACACGTTATGGCCGTTGGTACCCTTCAGCATATCAAGGTGTCGGAGCCGGATTGCAGTTCACATTGCCTGATAGGGTGGTGGGTTCATCCGCTCTTCTGTATGCATTTCAGGGAGCTACGTTTGCGCGAGTGTCCTCAAGGCTTACGCTTGATTATGAATGGAATTTCGGAGCGGCTATGGGCTGGAAGTCGTATGACCATGATGCATCGGACTATAACCGTGAAGAGGATGCGGTAGGCTCATCCGCTACGGCATATATCAATCTCGGAGTGTATCTGCGTTATCGTCTAAGTGACAGGTTAGGGATTTTCGGAGGGGCGGAAATCACACACTTCTCTAATGGGAATACATCGGATCCCAATCCTGGAATCAATATGCTCGGAGCCCGCCTTGGAATAAGCTATGCACTTGGGGCCCCTTCTCCTCTGCGACGTGCTGACTGGAGCGATTTTGAGCCAGGTATGGTATATGATATCGCTGCTTATGGGGCTTGGCGTCGTTGGACATATAATCCAAATACTGACACTTCGTATGATGGCGGAGTGATGCTTGTGCCCGGTAAATTTGCTGTAGCCGGATTATGTATAAATCCTATGTACCGTGTCAATCCTGTGTTCTCAGCAGGTGCTGCCATTGATGCCCAGTATGATGAGGGTGCTAACCTTTCCGGAAATTACGTTACCACCTCTTCGACAGAAGATCCGAAATTTTATCGCACATCATTCACTGACAGGTTATCGCTCGGTGTTTCTGCCAGAGTGGAATTTAGGATGTCGCTGTTTGCTATAAATATAGGTCTCGGGCGCAGCGTGTATGCCCCCGGAGGAGAGGATTTGCGAGGATGGTATAACACATTCTCGCTTAAGACATTTGTTACCGATAGAATATTTCTTCTCACAGGCTATCGTCTGTATCGTTTCAACGAGCCTGGCAATCTGATGCTCGGTTGCGGCTATCGGTTCTGACGGATTTGCGGATTAAGATATTGACCTTTTCCGTTCGTGGCATGGGCGTAGTCAATGGCATGGACTGGGCAGGTATGGTAGCATCCGAGGCATCCTGCGCAATCTTTCCCCCATTCAGGATGTCGTTTGTCTCCGCTATTGTCCTTTTTCATTGAGATATTGCCGAGCGGGCACATATCTGCGCATTTTCCGCATGATATGCATGATTCGGTCACACTGAATTTTTCCGGACCCATAGCATAGCGTTTAAACCATGGGTATATCACCCTTGTTTTTATCCATGCATAGTTTCCATGAACAATGTCAGTGATCCGGGTCTCTGATTTCTCGCATTCCAGTATTGTTTCAGCCACATGGGTTATGCGTGCTGAGGAATTGGCGAGCTTTTCTGTTTCAAGTTCCTTGGAGTCTACATCAAACCCCATCATTGCCACGTAATTGTTGGGCATCTGAACCGACAGTATCGCACCGTCGCTCCATCCGCGCTTATTTATGGCTCTGCGCCACATCCTGTCAGCCAAACCGCAATCGTCACCGCATGTCACGACGGCATGGTGAATGGGGACTGAGGACTTGTCTATGAGATTTATCCCTTTTATAACATCCATTACATAAGGAGGAACTCCCCATGAATATATCGGGAACACCCATATTATGCGGGTATCAGGGTGCTGAATCTGCATTCCGGAACGCATATCAGGAGTCATTGCCATGACTTTCTCATCAAGTATCTTTGAGAGTGTCAGGGCTACATGCTTGCTGTTTCCTGTTCCGGAAAAATAGAGTATCATTGTTCAGATTGTTACCTGGGTGGCTCCGAAGCCATATTCGCGGAATGAAGCGTCCTGGACCTGATGACCTTTGTAGCGGTGATTGAGTTCCTTCATTATGGCATTGCGCAGCACGCCTTCACCTTTGCCGTGGATAAAGACTATTTTCAACCCTTTGTTCTTGAGGTTAGCATCCATGACTTTGCGGAACTCATCGATCTGTAGATTCAGCATATCGGCATTTGAGAGCCCTGCCCGCGAGTCGATGAGCTCATCGATATGCAGGTCCACTTCGAGTATGCCAGGTTTCTTTATCTGACGTTTCTGCACAGGCTGTTTGTGCGGGCGGTCAACCGCCTTTTTAGCCTTTATCCCATCCTCAATGCGACCTGAGTCAAGGACCATGCGATGCATTGCCACATCATTCTTTACCAGGTCAAGGGCTATGACGTCTTTATCGAAATAAGGGTTGGCTTTGAAGCAGTGAAGTTTGAAGAATTTTGTTGTGTCGAGACGTGTGTCGATAGCGATAGGTGACTTTAGATTGAACTCTTTCCCCTCTTTGAAAGCTATCAGTTGCACTGCCACTCTATCCATAGCAGGGAGGTCGGTTCCTGCGATGTCCTCAATGAATACCTGCATGTTAGGCTCCACCATCCCTGCATATCTCATGGTCCAGCCGTTTGCCTCGTCGGCACGGGTCATGTATGTGAAGTAGAGATAGTAGTTGGAGTCGTTGACAAGATAAGTGCTGAATGAGGTGTCGTTAAGACGTTTCACATTTTCCGGTTCATAGGCGAGTACCACATTGAGTTTTTCACCCTCAGGGGTCTCTTCGATCTTGATTTCCTCTTCCTTTACGGATGGGATCGAGGGTGTAGGATTGGATACTGTTGAGGGTTTGCTCCCCTTGAATTCCTTTATGTCCGATGGTTTCGGTGCTGCTGCGGCTGCTGCCACAACGACGCATTCACGCAGAAGAGTCGGGGTCTCAAAACCGTCCTCGTCCACATAAGCTATGTTCCCTTCGATACGGCGGATGATGCCTCCGCCTGTTGAGTTGAGAAATCGTACGGTATCGCCTATCTTAGCCATTATTACTCCTCTTCCTTATATTCTTTGCCGCCCACGATCTTGGAGAATGATATAGGTGTGGGTGTGGTGAAATTCATGTCTTTGCGAGTGATGGGGTGTACAAACCGCAGTGTCTGCGCATGTAGTGCCATGCGATGTATGGGTGAAGACCCTGCACCGTAACGGCGGTCACCTGTTATGGGGTGTCCAAGGTCTTTCATGTGTACACGTATCTGATTTTTGCGTCCGGTGTCGAGTTCCACTTCCATCAGGGAATATCCGTTACGGCTCTTGAGTGTGCGGTAACGTGTTATGGCGAGCTGCCCTTCGTCGGGGTTGTCGGTAGAATACACCTCATATCGGGAATTCTCGGCAAGATAGCTCTTTACAATCCCCTCTGCCGGATCAGGTCTGCCTTCAACTACGGCAAGATATTTGCGGGAGAGCACCATATTGTTCCAGTTATGCTGGAGGTTCTCTTTGGCTTCAATGCTTTTGGCAAACACCATAAGCCCCGAGGTGTCGCGGTCAAGGCGATGTACTATGAAGAGTTTGTTGCGTGGGTCCTGCCATTTCAGGTAGTCGCGCAATATGGTGTAGGCGGTTCCTTCCTTTACCTTGTCATTACCCATTGACAGTAGTCCGTATCCTTTGTTGACCACGATGATGTCGTCATCCTCATACACAAGTTTCAGACGGCGGTTATAGAACACCTTGAATTCTCTTGAGAGGTTGACTTTAACTTCCTGCCCTGGTCTGAGCTGGGTGTCGAACTGCTTTTCTGGCGTTCCGTTGACGGCAACCTGATTGTGTGCCAACAGGCTTTTGATTGCCGTGCGTTTGCGTTGAGGCATGACACTGATAAGAAATTCGAGCAGGGGCATCGGTTCGGTCACCTGATATTTTTCGATGATATCGGGTTTGAACGGACGTTTCTCTGCTCCTGGCTTGGTATTGAAAGGCTTTTGGGGCATAATTTTTCTTGTTGAGTGGCTGTAGATATGCTATTTTTTTCGACGCGAAGGCTTTTGCGGTGTGCTCTCAGGAGTTTCGATAATAGCTTTTACCTCATCATATGTAAGTGATGCAGGCTCGGTTACAGTCTTGGGAATCTTATAGTTGGACTTTTTGTATGAGATGTATACCCCATATCGTCCGTTTAGTATCTGTAGGTCGGGATCCTCGTCGAAAGTCTTTACTATCTTGTTGTTGTCGGCAGTGCGTTTGGCTAGGATGAGTTCGATAGCTTCCTCGATGGATATGGTGGTGGGGGAGAGTGTCTTGGGGATGGAAACGAATTTTCCGTCATGGCGGAGATAAGGTCCGAAGCGTCCTACGGCTGCTGTTACGGTCTTATCCTCGAATGTACCTACTTCACGCGGCAGATCAAATAGTTTTAGGGCTTCCTCAAGTGTGATATCCATGATGCTCTGGTCCTTACGCAAGGATGCGAACCGTGGTTTGTTCTCACTTTCGGTTGAGCCAATCTGTACGATGGGTCCGAATCTGCCTATCTTTACGGAGACAGGTTCTCCGGTGGCAGGGTCAGAGCCGAGGATACGCTCGCCTACCTTATGCTCGGTTCGCATTTCGTTGGCTTTGGTGACTTCCGGATGAAAGAGTTTGTAGAAGTCGGCTATCTCATTGTTCCAGTTACTGTCTCCTTCAGCTATGCGGTCAAATTTCTCCTCCATCTCGGCTGTGAAGTCATAGTCGAGGATATCCGGGAAATGCTGGGTGAGGAATTCGTTGACTATGATTCCGGTATCGGTGGGGATGAGTTTCCCTTTTTCTGCTCCGGCATTCTCGCTTTTGACGGTAGAGGTGAGCTTGCCGTCTGACTTGAGGGTGAGCACATCGTACTCGCGTTTTTCACCGGGCTTTTCACCTTTCATGATATACTCGCGGTTCTGTATGGTGGATATGGTTGGAGCGTAGGTGGATGGTCGCCCTATGCCGAGCTCCTCCATTTTCTTCACGAGTGAAGCCTCTGTGTATCGCGGAGGAGCGAGTGTGAACCGTTCGGTCGCTACCATGTCGTTGAGCGAGAGTGTCTCCCCTGTAGTCATGCGCGGGAGTGTTGATTCTCCTTCAGGGTTCTCATTTTCGTCGTCGCTTCCTTCGAGGTAGATGCGTAGGAAACCGTCGAACTTTATCACTTCACCCGAGGCTGAGAAGTGTTCGTCGGGGCGGGTGCTTACATTTATATCGACAGTGGTTTTTTCCATCTGGGCGTCAGCCATCTGTGATGCTATGGTGCGCAGACGTATCAGGCGATAGAGTTTCTTTTCCTGGGCTGTTCCTTCAATGGTCTCTTTCTCCATATAGGTGGGGCGTATGGCCTCGTGAGCTTCCTGCGCGCCTTTCGATGACGTGTGATACTTGCGTATCTTCAGGTATTGCTCTCCCATCTCTTCCTTTATGAGTGACGAGATGGACGATATGGCGAGCGACGACAGGTTGAGTGAGTCGGTACGCATGTATGTGATGTGTCCTGCCTCATAGAGTTTCTGGGCTATCATCATTGTCTGCGAAACGGAGAATCCGAGTTTCCTGCCTGCTTCCTGTTGGAGAGTGGAGGTTGTGAATGGTGGGGCCGGTGATTTCTTTAACGGTCTGACCACGATGTCACCTACAGTATATGCAGCTTTGGCGCAATCCTCAAGAAACGCTCTCGCGCTTTTCTCGTCGGGAAGCCGCTTGGAAAGCTCGGCATGGAGCGTGGTGCCTGTGGGGAGTACGAAGCGCGCTGCCACACGGAAGTACGGTTCTGATGTGAAAGCGTTGATTTCGTTCTCACGGTCGACTATCAGGCGTACGGCCACTGACTGTACTCGTCCTGCCGAGAGTGCCGGACGAATCTTTTTCCACAGCACCGGGGAGAGCTCGAATCCTACCAGGCGGTCAAGAACTCGGCGTGCCTGCTGGGCATCGACAAGGTTTATGTCGATCTCGCGGGGATTCTCGATGGCGTTGAGTATGGCGTTTTTAGTGATCTCGTGAAACACTATTCGCCTGGTGTTCTCAGGTTTTAGTCCGAGTACTTCGTACAGATGCCAGGCTATAGCCTCACCCTCGCGGTCCTCATCGGATGCGAGCCATACAGTCTCTGCGCTCTTGGCGGCTTTCTTAAGTTCGGCTACAAGTGTTTTCTTGTCAGCCGGAACCTCATATTCCGGCTCGAAGTCCGAGTCCACGCGGATGCTGATGTCCTTTTTGCGCAGGTCACGTATGTGGCCGAAGCTCGACATCACTTTATAATCTTTACCAAGGAATTTTTCTATGGTCTTGGCCTTCGCCGGAGACTCGACTATTACGAGATTCTTCATATACAGTTTTGGATGTGCATAATGGCGGATCGAGTACGACCCACCCTTATTTCAGTCGGCAAAGTTAGTGAAAACTCTTAATATACCGACTATTATTTAACAATTTATCACAAATAAGGCTCTATTATCCGAAATATTCACTACCTTTGCACTCGTGAAAAAATAATCCAGTATATTATATTATGAAAGCATTTGTGTTTCCCGGTCAGGGAGCCCAGTTTGTAGGTATGGGCAAGGACCTTTACGACAACAATCCTGTGGCAAAAGAGATGTTCGAGAAAGCCAATGAGATACTTGGTTTCCGCATCACTGACCTTATGTTTGAGGGTACTGACGAGGATTTGCGTCAGACCAAGGTGACTCAGCCCGCTATATTCCTTCACTCCGTGATCCTCGCCAAGACCATGGGTGAGGAATTCGATCCGTCGATGGTGGCTGGCCACTCTCTCGGAGAGTTCTCTGCTCTTGTAGCAGCAGGTGCACTCAGCTTCGAAGATGGTGTTCGTCTTGTGTCAGCACGTGCCCAGGCTATGCAGAAGGCTTGTGAAATCAATCCCTCCACTATGGCTGCTGTAATTGCGCTTCCTGACGAAAAGGTTGAGGAGATCTGCTCTGAGGTGCCCGGCGTAGTGGTGTGTGCCAACTATAACTGCCCCGGCCAGATCGTTATATCCGGCGAGGTGGAGGCTATTGATGCCGCTTGCGAGAAGCTTCTTGCAGCAGGAGCAAAACGCGCGCTTAAGCTCAAGGTGGGTGGCGGTTTCCACTCTCCCTGCATGGAGCCTGCACGAGTAGAGCTCGCCGAGGCTATCGAACGCACCGAGTTCCACACCCCCACAGTGCCTGTTTACCAGAATGTCGATGCTATGCCCCATACCGATCCTGCCGAAATCAAGGCTAATCTTGTGGCTCAGCTCACAGCTCCGGTACGTTGGACCAAGAGCGTGCAGAACATGGTGGCTGACGGAGCCGATGAATTTGTCGAGGTAGGTCCCGGAAAGGTGCTACAGGGTCTTGTTAGCAAGATTGCCCGCGGTGTAGCCACTTCAGGCCGTCAGTAATTTGGCTTGCGGGTTAAGTGTTTACTGCTTTTCCCGGTCACGAACCAAGAAATATCAAGCAGTGTTATTACATATGAACAACTTGTAATAACACTGCTTTAATTATGCCATATATTCCTTCCTCACGTCAGTATTCAGTAGTTACCGCAACGAGCAGAAGTCGTGGCGGGTCAGAGGTGCATTGCAGATCCGATGATTCGCCGCTTCTCTTTGAGCCTCTCACTCTTGAAGCAGTGCCTCATATACGTCCGTTTCTTGAGTTATCCAAGGCGCGTACCTGCGACTTCTCTATTGGAGGGCTGCTAATGTGGTCCGAATATTTCAATTACACTTATTCGATATATAAGGACACATTATATATCAAGGGTGTCACTGAGGATGATGTGACACGCCCGGCATTCTCTCTTCCTGTTGGGGCATCATCCCTGAGCGAATCGTTGGATGTACTCAAGGGTTACTGCCGGTCTCATGGCTGTATGCCTCTTGTGTTCTCAGCTGTTCCTGAGATATATGTCGAGCAGTTGCGCTCTTTGGGTGCTGCGGATATCACTATGCTTGATGACTGGGGTGACTATCTCTACGAGGCTCAGTCTCTGGCTACTCTCTCGGGCAAAAAGCTTGGCAAGAAGCGTAATCATGTCAATAGATTTATGCTCGATAATCCTGATTATCTGTTTGAGCCTATGACTTCTGCTATGGTTTCTGAGGTAAGAGAATTTTATTCGCAGATACATCTGCCGCTTTCAAAGCCTGTTCTTGCCGACATTGAGCGCGAACAGGTGATGTGTGTGCTTGACAATCTTGACCGATATGGTTTTGAAGGAGCTGTGCTGTCTGTCCCGGGTCAAGGAATCGTTGCTTTCACGCTTGGAGAGGTGATAGGTGATACTCTATACACCCATATTGAAAAGATTGACCATCTCGTGGCTGGTGCCGGTGAGACGGTCAATAAGCTTTTTGCTGAGATGATGATTGCACGTCATCCCGATCTGCGATACATCAACCGAGAGGAGGATGTCGGAGATCCTGGCCTACGGCGAGCCAAGGAGTCATATCATCCTGTAGCTGTCCTTTCGAAATACAATGTCGAAATGGGGTAGCCGCCTTATGCCTGGATGAATATGATCAGCATATAGAGGGCATGTGCGAAGATTGCTGCACATATGCCGCCTATGGTATGGGCAAGGATGGCTTTAGGGGTAAGTTCGCGGTAGCCGAGTGAATCGAGCATTGCGGTGTGGGTGCTCAGGTATCCGCTCCAGCACATGCCGATGGCTGTGAACACTGCTATGGCGTTGCCGTCGATCCATCCCTGCGCCATGAAGTTTGGCACAAGGCTTAATGCCGCACCTACGGCTCCGAGGGCTGTGATGGGGAATGCCACCAGATGTGGGTCACCGAATCCGAATAGCCATTCAAACACGATGTTGACCTTCTCGGCAAGCCATGGGAGTATTGCTACACCTTCATAGGCTGCTCCGGTATAGGTGCCGTCGGCTGATGCTCCGAAGGTGAGTATCATTACCAATGTCGAGATAATGAGCACTCCCGGGATGATGGCTATGCCTACATCGACGCCTGAGCGGCCTCCGTCAAGGAGGGAGTTGAGAGTGCGTATGAAAAGTGATTTCTCTTCTGTTTTTTTCTCGGCGGTGTCCTCCAGCTCATCAGGATTGACCACATCCTCTGTCGCAAAGTGAGGATAGGCTTTAAGAATGAAGTGCTGCATGAGACGTGTGGAGATTGCACAACCTACGAATGCGCCGGCAAATCCCACCAATGGTTCCCAGAAGAATCCTTGTCCGACCATGAACACCATCACCAGCAGTCCCATGCCGAATGCCGTTCCGAAATTGGTCAGTGATATGAACTGGAACTTTTTGAAATAGGAACTGAAACGTTTTTCCTGGGCCAGAGATATTATGGCGGGATTGTCACTGAGGAATGTCATTACAGCCCCGAGTGACGCCACTCCGGGAAGGCGGAACAGAGGTCCCATCAGCGGTTTGAGAATTTTCTCAAGCATGCTCACTACGCCAAACTCTACAAAGAGCCTTCCGAGCGCACCGGTCACTACACATATTCCCATGAGATAGAACACTGTGTTGAGCAACAGGTCGTGGGCTGTTGCCATGACAGTCTTTAGCATCTGTGCCATCCCCATTACGGAGCCGAGATACCAGAACAGACCGAATACAACGGCAAGGCATATCACCCCTGAAGGGATGTAACGCGTGATGGAAAATTTCTTCTTCTCATCGTGCGTTTTGATGGGTGCAGAGGTGATTTCAGGAGTTGGTGTTTCCATTTGGTCAGGGTCGTTTATGTTTTAGTGATAAAAGATCAAGATGGCAGCGTACGCCGACTGAGAGCATTACACTGTTGTGCTGCATGAGATCTGCCGAATTGGCGTTGTGCCCCCATGAGTAATAGCAGTTGGCGTGTATGCGTACGGCACCGCGTTTTTTTATTAAAGGGTAGTATTCAAGTCCTCCGCCAGCCATGGTAAGCTCAGTGCCCGGCAGCACTGTGTAGTCGGCAGTATTGTTGGCATGGTTCACATCGTAGGTCGCTTTTCCATGGAGTCTCCAATGATTGTCAGGTGTCCATGCCACCTCTCCCATTATTGAGCAGTCTTTGAAAAGAAAGCTTTGTCCGTGGGCGGCACGGTTCATGAAGTCCATTTCCACAGTTACTTTGCCGATATCGAATCTGTTGCCCAATGCGATGTAGTTGATATAGCATCCGGGCAGATATTCGACAAGATTGGTTGACCATATGGATGTGTATATGCCGTGGGAGCCGTTCCACATCAGGTTGTAGGCATACATATTACGATTTGCCGAGGTATGAAACAGGCTCTGTGTCGCCTGCAATGTGATTCGGTCCTTGCCTGTGATGTCGTACCCCACAGAGGCTCCGAGCTGGTAGCATGGAATATTTTGCCAGAACACAGAGGTGCAGTAAAGGTCGGCTGGATGTCGGTCATATTCCCATCCGCCTATGGCTACCACCTGCTTGCCTCCGGCTATATTGAACTTGCCAGTAGCGTAGTTGAGGTAGATCCAGTCGGTGGCATCGAAAAAAGATGCGTCGCTGTGGGATTTGTTGAGCCGTTGACGCCAGGAATATGTGAGACCGGGTATTATTTCGCCGTCGACACGGAACATGAAATATTTCCCTTCGAGTCCTGTGTTGGCGTCGTTGGTGCTGTGCTCTTGCCAAAGATGCTGATAGTCCACGCGCACGTCAACACCGAGTCGCAACAGTTCGTGTGACTCAATTTCGCAAGATTCAATGACATTTTGTGCGCCGGCATTCGCTATTGATGCCATAATGACAAAAATTGCCATTAATCGCTTTCTCATGGTAGTGATGAATTGATTGGATATTAATTGTTTGCGCATCAAAATTATATATTTCCTGATATATATCCAAAAATTAAGGCTCCTTAAATGTGTCCTGTGACTGAATTTACTTGCAATGCTCCTTTAGCCAAAGGTAGTGGCCGTATTCAGTGTTATCTGAGGTCCAATGTTCGTTGACTGGTGTTATCAGAGCCTCTTTCGGGGAGGTGATTACGTTGTATACTTCATAGGAAGTGGTGGGTGGGCAGGTGTTGTCGTTGAATCCCCATGTCATACGTATAGGACATTTGAGATGGCGGGCAAAGTTTACAACATCATAGTATTCGAGAGTCCTTATCTTCTCAGGTGTCGCGTCATTACGGTTCTTGCGGAAATGATGGGGATATCCGCCGGTTTTGTCGCTCAGGTATCCGGTCATGTCGCTGAGTGCCGGGTGATTGGCGGCACATCCGTTTACTCTTTCGTCAAGTGCCGCTGTAGTTATGGCAAGTGCTCCTCCCTGGCTCCCTCCCTGTGTGAAAAGGTTCTTGCCGTCCCATTCGGGGAGTGATGTCAGCAGATCGAGGAAACGGCGACATCCGAGATACACATCTTTCATGTAATATCCTTCCGGGCTTTCGAGTCCGAATTCAAGATATTTCCCTTTTTCGTTTCTCAGCTGTGCGAATTCCTCCTCGCTCAGTTCGGGATGGCATCCGTGTATTTCGATTTCGCATCTTATCATACCGCCTTCGCCGTAGTAACGGTGCCGTAGAGGTTCCTTTATAGTCTTGACTCCTGCTCCGGGAGGGCATAGCACGGCGGGATATCTGTCATCCCCTTTGGGGATGAAAAGATAAGCATACATGCATCTTCCTTCAGGATTGAGCTGGAGTTTGATCAATTGGCACGACATCTTGTCGGTAGAGTATTTCTCAACCGGTTCGGAGGTGTATTGAAGTGGGAATTTCTTGTCCTCGGTGACTGCTTTGTCCCAAAATTGTGAGAAGTCCTTGGGCTCACGGACAAACGCCTCCAGTCTTTCGGGTGAGAATCCAACCTTTATGTGATGTGCAGTCTTGTTCCCTCCGAGTGTAGCCGTCATGCGCAGGTCACGAAATCCTGGTTTTGCCATGGTGCCGATGTTGATTGTCGCTTTTCCGTTTTCATCAAGTCTTACGGTCTCTTTACGGTCATCGGGTAGCATGTCATCGCCCAGTGTATAAGTGACGGTAGCTCCTGATGCCGGCTGTCCGTAGTGGAGCAGCTGTACATCGATTGTGGCGTTTTCGCCTGTTTTGTAAAGCCAGTCGGCGTGATCGGGCACGGTGACCCATAGGGCATCGCTGCGGTAAGGGTAATTCTCAGCGGCAGCTGTTGCAGGTGTCATTGTTGTTGACAGTGCGATGAGTAATGTAAATATGGCATTCAGTAGTTTCATGGTATAATTGTTATTTTGACTTTATACTTAATGTGGTAATAGATATGCTCATACCGATCTTTCAGCTCTCCTTAAATGGATCAATGACTGAACTTATTTTTCATCATGAATATGCTGTGGATAAGGCGCGGGAATACTGAGTGTATTGCAAGTTTCAGTTTCCATTTTATCGACTGTGACTTGAAATATGGATTATTGCGGAATCCTGGTGTCAGCCTGTCTATGGTCGACAGCACATATTTGAGTCGTTTTAACGGCAGACGGTCGAATCGGTATATACAGCCGTACACTGTGTGAACATAGTACTGGTTAAGCAGCAGAAAATCAATTTCATCATGCCATCTGTCGTATAGCTTTAGGCGGACAAGATGACTCTTAAGGGTCACGGCCGAATTTATACGGTGGAAGAACCTGTAATCGTTCCGGCTTCTGGTGACGGAGGTGTTGTCGGTACGGTAACCGTAGATGGAAGCGTTGATTTTTGCTGGAAGTGATGCCGAAAGCTGTATGGCAAGAGCCACAGCGTTATCCTCATAGAACACACCTTCCGGAAACAACAGTCCGTTTTCGAGTATAAGTGTGCGCTTGTATACGGCTGACCATATGGGGCCGGGATGCATGGTGATGTGCCGGCGCAGGTTGTCGCCACTCAGTTCGGCAGCTTCTTGTCCGAGAGGGCTCACTGTTACCGGATCAGAACCATCGTTGCGGAATGTCTCGTAGTCAAAGAGTACCATGTCCGCATTCTCTTCTTTGATAGCCCTGATGCATGTGGCAAGCGATTCATGTGAGGCGAGCCTGTCGTCGGCATCAAGAAACATCACATATTCACCCTTCGCGGCAAGCAGTCCGCGGTTGCGTCCACCTCCTTGTTTTACGTTGACTGGTGAGTCTATGACACGTATTCTTTTATCGGAAGATGCATATCTGTTGAGTATGTCGATGCTCTTGTCGGTGGAGGCGTCGTTGAAGCATATGAGTTCCCAGTCATCAAAGGTCTGTGACAACACCGAACCTACCGAACAGTCCAGGAATCGTTCGGCATTATAGACAGGCATGATGACCGAAATGTAAGGCATAATGGGCGTATTGGTTATTATATAGCAAAAGTACTAAAAATACTTGAAATAACAAATGTAATAATATGTTAGGTTAAAAGTAGTTAATAGGGCGAAAAATAGTGAAAAATTATCATATATTTGTAAATAAATATGAATTAATAGTTGCTGTTTTTAATATATAAGTGCAATGAGGACACATTTATTGAATTATATAAGGGCCGTAGCTGTTTTAGCCTTGATATTCGGGATGTATTCTGAGGTGCCGGCGATTGATAAAGCCGGATGGCATAAGGAATATAATGACACTTTACATGGAATAAATCTGTTTAAAGCAATCAGATTTCTGGAGTCCCGCAATATTGAGCCGTCGGCTACTGTTGTGGTAGGTATTATCGATTCGGGTGTCGATACCACTACCATAGATCTGACCCCCGCTCTTTGGACTAATCCAGGAGAACGTATTGATGGCAGGGACAATGACGGAAACGGGTATATCGATGACTTGCATGGTTGGAATTTTCTCGGCACAAAGGACGGCAGTTTTAATATGACAAGCGCGGGTACGGAGGAATATCGTGAGTTCAAGCGTCTTTATCCCAAATATAAAAATGTCGAGAGGGAATCTGCGGCAGACAAGGCTGAGTATGATTATTATGTGAGGATGCGGCAGAAAGCCGGGATCAACGGCTATATGAAGATGGCAGCTTACACAGCCTTGAAGGATGAGTGTTATGCTCTTATCGATTCTGTAGCACGCGTGGTGTTTCGTGAAACACTCGACACAATTACAGTGAGCAATCTGGCTTCCGGACTTCCGGATGATGAGAGGCTTGAGGCTGCTTTCCAGCCGCTTCTTGCCGACATGATGCGTGCAAAGAAAGGCGTGACATGGAACGAGCTTTACAATACGCATAAGAACGGTTTCGCCCTTATGAAAAAACGTCTTCATGGAATAGAACATGATGTGGACAAGAGACTGCTTATGGGGGATGATCTTAAGAACCCTGATGACGTGTATTACGGTAACACTTGTCTTCAGGTTGAAGGATGTGAACATGGGACATTTGTGGCAGGGATCATAGCAGGACAGGGAATAAAGGAGCCGTCATGCTCGGGGGTGTATCCTGCTGCACGTCTTATGATACTGCGAGCAGCCCCGGATGGAGATGAGTATGACAAAGATGTGGCTACAGCAATCCGTTATGCGGTAGACAATGGAGCCAAAGTGATAAACATGAGCATAGGCAAGATGACATCACCTGACAGTGCTATGGTAAGTGATGCCGTGGGGTATGCCTTGCAGCATGATGTCCTTCTGTTGCAGGCTGCCGGCAACAATCATATGAACATAGACTCGGTGCCATATTTCCCCACAGGAAAGAATCCTGAAGGGGTGTTCTACGATAACTATATAAGGGTAGGTGCATCTGACAAGGATGGCAATCCTGCTTCGATGTCAAATTTCGGTGTACGGGAGGTCGATGTTTTTGCCCCGGGGGTCGCCATTCGCTCCAATACAGTGGGAAACGAATATATGGAGGCGGACGGCACAAGTGTCGCCACACCTGTGGCAAGTGCTGTGGCGGCTATGCTCCGTGCCTATTTCCCGCGACTCAAAGCCTCACAGGTGAAGGATATACTTGTGAGAAGTTCCCGCCCGGAGGTTCCTTTGAATGGCAAATGCCGAAGCGGTGGTATTGTCGATGCCTATAGGGCCGTAAAGATGATTGTTGACAATAATAAATGAACCAATGTGTAAGGCTGTGGCTAATAAGCGGATAAGATGTGTCGTATTCTCTGTCATGTTTCTGTGCGGATGGGCTGCCGGATGGGCTCAGATCAGGACAGGGCATATGGGTGTGGACTGGGACCGTGTGGAGAGGCTTTCAGGCGATTCCTTGTCGAAATGTCTGGACGGACATTATTTCTACCCGACATGGATAGAGGGGACATCATCGTTCCATTATGCGGTGAAAAGGAATGGGCGCAAGCGTTTCTATCTTGTAGATGCAGCCTCAGGCAAGAGTAGGGAATTCATACGTGATGCACATCGGTTCGTACGCGATTATGCCGGAATCACAGGTGATACGCTCAATCCTGAGGATATGACTATCTATGGGCTTGAATTTCGTGACGGGGATACCAGGAGGTTTGAGATCAATCGCAAGGGAAAGACTATGGTCTATGATATAGGATCTGAGCGTCTGAGAGAAAGCAGACCGAAAAAGGATAGAAAAGAGGGGAAACAGATTGTGGATCGTTTCAGAAAAAGGAATGTTCATAATCCGGATTCAACATTCTCGATGCTCGGATGTGGTTATGACCTGTATGTCCGTGACAACCGTTCAGGCAAGGTGACACGTCTCACCGATGATGGAAAGGAGGGTGCCTCGCATACCTATCGCAACACTGCCGATACTATTGAGAATTCTTCGGGGGCATGGTATGGCAACCGTTTCATGCAGGTCATATATGATAACAGCAGTATAAAGGAAATGGGATTCATAGAGTCCCTGACGGACGGACGTCCAAAGGTCAATGTGTTCAAAATGCCTATGCCTGGCGATGAAGGTGTGAGGCGTTTCCGCATCTATTGGTTCAATCCGGAGACCTGTGAGGGTAGATATCTTCCGATAGATAAATATCCTGACCAACTGGTTGAAATGAATTTCTTTACCTCTGACAGTATAGCCTTTTTTACAAGGCGAAGCCGTAAGGCCGATAATATCGACCTGTGCCGAATCAATATAAAGGATGGGACTGTTACGGAACTGATATCGGAGGAATGCAGGCCCCATATGAATCTGTCGCTTTTCGGTTACCGCTTGATAGCAGGAGGCAAGGAGATACTTTGGTGGTCGGAGCGTACCGGCAGAGGTAACTATTATCTTTATGATTCCGATGGTAACATCAAGAACCGTGTCACTTCAGGAGATAATCTTGTGGCGGGAGGCATTATGAAGATTGATACATCCGATCGGTCCATGATCTTTGCCGGATATGGGAATGAGGCAGGTATAAATCCTTATTATACATATTATTATAAGGTTAATCTTGATGGCTCGGGACAGCGGTTACTGACCCCTGGCGACGGGACCCATAGCCTTGAGATTTCCAAGGATGGTAAATGGGGTATAGACCGCTATTCACGTATGGATCTCCCCACAGTGATGCAGGTGGTTGATATAGACAATCCGGAAAAGACATTCGTGGTGGATTCGATGGATGTGAGCGGACTTCGTGCCGCAGGATGGAAAGCCCCTGAGCTGTTCAGTGTCAAGGCTGCCGATGGGGTGACTGATCTTTACGGCATTATGTATCTTCCTTCTGATTTTGACCCGAAGAAGAAATATCCGGTAATAACCAATGTGTATCCCGGTCCACAGGACGACCAGGTGACACGCGGGTTTGCTGTCGATGATAATGGTAACCAGTCGCTTGCCGAGATGGGGTTTGTGGTCATCAACGCTTCATCGCGTGGTAGTTCACCTTTACGTGGAAGGGATTTCTATACTTACGGTTATGGGAACCTGCGTGACTATCCGCTTGCGGATGACAAGCATACCATTGAGGAGCTTGCAAAGAGTCACTCGTTCATCGATCTGAATCGTGTGGGCATATACGGTCATTCTGGAGGCGCGTTCCAGACGGCGGCAGCCATGATGACATATCCTGATTTCTATAAGGTAGGGGTTGCGGCATCGGGCAATCATGACAACAATATCTATATACAATGGTGGGGCGAGGTGTTCCACGGACTTGACGAGGTGACCGACAGTGTCACCGGAAGGACAAAATTCCGCACATCCATCCCTACCAATATGGAGCTTGCTCCCAATCTGAAAGGCAGGCTATTGCTTATCACAGGAGATGTTGACAAGAATGTGCCCCCATCCTGTACTTATCGTCTTGCCGATGCGCTTATAAGGGCAGGAAAGAGGTTTGACATGTTCGTTCTTCCTGGCAAGGACCATGGGGTGCAATGCTCTTATTACCAGAATATGATACGTTATTATTTTGCAGACAATCTCCTCGACCCCACAGTCAGTCATATCAACATTATCAATCATAAATAATTTTAACCTTATGAAGCATTATTCGCCAGTCAGAGCAATCTTATTGATCTGCTTCTGCATGATAGGAATTACACTGGCGGCACAGCAACCCTCACCCGATTCGATGGTAGAGATTGATGTGACCGTGGTGGATTCCGAGAATCAGCCGCTTCCCGGAGCAACAGTGCAGATATCCGGTAAGAAACAAGGCGTAATTTCCGACATGGATGGTCGCGTCAAGCTATGGGTTGACCGTGGAGCACGCGTAGAGTTCAGATATGTGGGACTGAAAACGGTCTCAGTCAAGGTCAACAAGCCGCTTAAGGGAGACATTCTCCTTGAAGACGACTCGTCACAGCTTGATCAGGTAGTGGTGACAGGTTACCAGCGTACCACCAAGCGTCGCACCACAGGATCGGTCGCCACACTTTCGGCTGAGGACCTTAAGGGCTCGCCTACTGCCAATCTTGACATGCTAATGCAGGGCAAGGTGGCAGGTATGGATGTGAAAGCCCTTTCAGGCAGGCCGGGAGAGTCAGCCAAAGTGCGTATACGAGGCACAAACACCATCACCGGAAATGCCGATCCCTTATGGGTGGTCGACGGTGTGCCCTTGCAGAAGGATATCCCCGCTATATCTTCTTCTCAGGTTAAAGCCGGTGATTTCAACGACATCTTCACCAACGGCATATCAGGAATAAATCCTAACGACATCGAGTCGATAACGGTGCTGAAGGATGCTTCGGCTGCCGCTATTTACGGATCGAGAGCTGCCGGCGGTGTGATTGTCATCACCACCAAGCGTGGCAAGGAAGGCAAGCTCAATGTCAACTATTCAGCCAATGTCTCGATTGTTACCAAGCCTCCTCATGATGCCAACCTTATGAACTCAACTGAGAAACTTGCCTGGGAACAGGAGCTTTGGGACGAGTTCTCTGCCGACCGTATGGCTAATGGGCTACGATACCCTGTGATTGGTGCAGTAGGTCAGATAAGGTCGGGCTACGGACAGTATGCCGGATGGACTAAGGAGCAGCAGGATGCAGAGATCAGCCGCCTTGGCGAGCAGTCGACCGACTGGTATGAGGAGCTGTTTCAGAATTCTGTATCCAACAGCCATTATCTGTCTTTGTCAGGAGGATCGGACAAGACTTCTTATTATGTGTCGCTCGGTTATGCCAAGAATAACGGATTGGTTAAAAAGACTGATTATGAGCGTTACAACATCAATTCCAAACTTGACCTCAAGCCCAGTCGCCGACTTAAGATAGGCATACAGCTCGACCTCTCGATGCAGGAGAGCAACGGCGCCTCCCTCAATGTCGATCCTTTCAAGTATGCTTATTTTGCTAATCCATATGAGAGGACATTCAATGCTGACGGATCATATGCCGCAGACAATACATACCACACTTTCAGGAGGGTTAACGGTGCGACAGCCATGAGTGAGCCTGAAAACGGATTCAATATCATACGCGAGCTTAACGAGACATCATCCCAAAGCAAGAACCTTTCTGCTCAGGCGATAGCGACTCTGAGCTATAATATCCTTGACAATCTTTCATTCGAGGGACTTGCGTCCTATAGTTACACTGACAATCACACCGATAATATCAATGGTAGCGGTACATATGCAGCATGGCTTGACCGACCTTTTGATCCATCCTTTACATCGAAGCGTACATATGGGTCAATCACTCAGACATCCGCTTATAACACAAGCTATAATCTGCGCGGACACTTCCATTACAGTAACACATTTGCTGATGACCATTATGTGAGTGCGCTTGCCGGTGCCGAGATACGTGGAGCGTATGCCAAAAGTATTTTCGAAAAGCGTTACGGTTATGATCCGGTTACAGGTAATTCGGCATTTCCTGTATATCCCGAGGGATCGGATGTAGATTACTCCACACTGCTGGCATATGCAAAAATCATTGACGGACTTTCGGGTCAGAGCCGTGAGAAGACCACATTCGCGTCATTTTATCTTTCTCTCGATTATGTGTTGAAGAATCGCTATATACTCAGTGTCACAGGCCGTACCGACGGTTCCAACAATTTCGGCAGTGACGAGCAGTTCAATCCTACCGGATCGGTGGGCCTGTCATGGAATGTTGACCAGGAATCATTCTTCCAGTCTCTCAAGCCTGTGTTCAGTACATTGTCGGTACGCACAGCGCTTGGATATACAGGAAATATCAACAAGTCGGTATATCCGCAGCTTGTGATGGATTACTCAAATTATTTCCGTAACACCGGTGATACTTTCCTTCGGATCGGTGACATACGCAATGCCCCCAATCCGCGTCTGCGCTGGGAAAAGACCAGAGACATGAAAGTGTCAGTCGATATGGGATTCTTAAATGACAGAATCCGCCTTCAGGGTGAATTGTATGACCGGCGTACTCGTGATGCAGTGTCGTCAGTACCTGTTGTCTACACTACCGGATTCTCATCTCAGACGTTCAACACTTCCGAACTTCTCAATCAGGGTGCCGAACTCACTGTAAGTGCCACAGCATTCAGTAACCGTGACTGGAGAGTCACACTATCTGCCAATCTTGCCTGGAACCGTAACAAGCTGCTGAAGTACACACCTACAGTTGTGAGTATGTTCAATGAGAACTATGAGGGATATCCGCTCGGGTCTATTATAAGCGGACGGGTCAAGGGCATTGATCCCAAACATGGCATTTATATCTATGAGGTGCGTCCCGACGTTGAGATGACTACTGATACGGACCGCCGGAAATCCAATAATTATGCGTTTTATCTGGGCACAAGCAGTGCGCCCACCAATGGCGGCTATTCAGTGTCGGTAGGTTATAAGAGGTTGACCCTTAGCATGGGTGGCTCATTCTCATGGGGAGGCAAAATCCTTAATAATGTCAATTGCCCCATATCGTACGCATCGCTTGACCGAGGCAGTGCCATAGAATCGGTCCCGACACAGGAGAATGACCTTTACACCAATTATCTGAATGTCACCAAGGATAGAGTGAACCGTTGGACTCCCGACAATCCTATCGTTAACGCTTATCCACGTATCATTGATGCTTACGGTGACAGGCTCGGGCTTGATGACTATATGGTGACGAGTGACAATATCACGCGTGCTTCAATGATGGAGGATGTGTCTTATTTCAAACTCGGATCTATACTTCTGTCCTATTCAATGGACTACACATGGCTCAAGAGAGCGTTTATCAATTCCATTGTACTGTCGGCAGGCGTGAGCAATGTGTTCACCATCACCGACTATGATGGCATTGATCCTGAGACTCCCGGAGCTGTGTATCCGCAGCCCCGTACATATTCGATGGGACTTTCTGTAAACTTTTAACCGCAATATCCTATGAAAATATTTAGAATATTAGTCGTGGCTATGGTGACGTTTGCCATGACGGCGTGCAGCGATTATCTCGACATCAAGCCTTATGGGAAGGTTGTGCCGACTACACCGGAAGAATTTTCGGCGTTGCTCAACAGTCATCTCGATGCCATAGACCGGGGCACGTGTGACTATCTTGTGCCGAGGTTTTCTCATGTATCTGAGCTTGATGCTGAGTTCAGTGACAATTTTGAGACAGGTCTTACTGCTTCTACTGGCAGGCCGGGAGCCTTTGACCTTCTCCCTTATGTTGGGAGCAAGATATCCAATAATGGCACAGAGTGGTACTACAGAGACCATTATGAAGTGATACGCAATTGCAATATAGTGCTTCATGAAATGGAGGAACGTGACACTGAGGAGGCTAACAAGATACTTGCTCTTGCCTATGCCATGCGTGGGGTGGCTTATTACCAGTTGATGCGTTATTTCTGCGAGGTCCCTGAGGCTGGCAATACTGACAATCAGCTCGGAGTGCCTGTAGTGACCGAATTTGATATGGAAGCGTCTCCTGCGCGCAGTTCTCTTTCAGCTACTATCGCTCAGATTGAGAACGACTTGAAAATGGCACTCTCGCTCCACATGACCGATGAGGTGTACCGCTTCACCGATGATGTCAACACCGGCTATCTGTGCCGTCTTTATTTCTGGTCACAGCAGTGGGACAAGGCACTCTCTCTTGCTCAGGAGCTGTTGCGCAGACACCCTCTGCTCAGCGGAGAGGATTATGTGGAAATGATGACCACTATAGGTCCTCTTGCCGGAAATCAGCTCATCAAGGCTCATCGTGCGTCGTCAGGTAACGATCAGGAGGTAGAGGGGACATTGACGAGCCTTGCATCACGTCCGGTAAGTGTCAGGCTGCTTAATTATTACCGTGGCAATGAGAGTGTAGCGGATGTGCGTTACAATCTTTGTTTTAATGAAAAACGTCTCGCCAAGAACAAGATTTTCTGTGGGATGCGTGCTGCTGAATTCGCGTTGATCGAGGCGGAATGCTATTATCACCTTAACCGGTCGGATGAGGCTCTTAAGTCGATCAACCGTCTCCGTTCCAACCGAATATCCGATTATGTCGATATAGAGATGAACGATATCCCTGATGTTCCCGGAAGTGAGATAATCACCACAGATGTGACAGGCAAGGCTTTGACACCGCTCCTTGGGCTGATACTTGGCGAGAGGCGCAAGGAACTCTTTCTGGAGGGTGATCGTTTCTTTGAACTTAAGCGCAACGGTTCTCCTGAATTCGTGTCCTATCTGGACGGATTTAAGTATGTTACACGCAGTTATATGTACACATTCCCCATACCTGTAAGGGAATTTGACATAACCGATAATCTGATTCAGAATCCAGGTTACACCGAGATCGTTGACCGATAATAAAATTAAGATAAAGTCATGAAGAAATATATATTACGTCCTGGTATATTGCTGTCGATTGTGACAGCAGGGATTGCTCTGAGCTCTTGTGAGAAAGTTGACGAGGTGCCTCCTTATAAGGAATCGTCCTCGACCAAGGTGTATAAACTCCCTGACCCTACAATCATGACGGCAGAGGAGACCGCTGAATTAAAAGCCATAAAGGCAGAGTATGAGGCGGCAGTCAATAACAATTAATAATGATATCGCTATGAGACAGATGTTATACAGGCTGATGCTTTTGTCGGTAGTCATGTGTGTGATGCCATCATTGGTGTCCTGCTCTGATGATGACAATGGTGTCAGCACATTACCGCAGATATTCATTGAGAAGTCGCATTTCACTATGGCTAAAGGGGATGTAACCATTCTTGTTACAGCTGAGGTGCCACCTGTTCAGGATATCCGTATCCCTGTAAGATTAGGAGGCAGTGCCGTGAGGGATGTTGATTATACCATATCCGACGAAGGTGTTGTGATCAAGGCGGGAGAGACTACCGGTTCGTTCATAGTGTCGCGAATAGAGGAGAGTATGCCCGATGATAAGTTGGAGCTGTTCATCAATCTTGCCGAGGCTCCTTCCGGATATTGCCTCGGGCTTGTCAACTATGCGTCGATCAATCTTCTTGGCAAAAATGGGTATGTGATGTCGTTTATGGAGACGGCAGGTACCATTGACCTGGATGGAGAGTTCAAACTGAAACTTTATGACATGAAGGGCAGCATGTATCGTCCTAAGGTCGAAGAGATATTTGAAGTGGAGATAGATGCTGAACAGTCCACCGCGGTGGAAGGTGAGCATTTTGAAATGCCTGAGGGGCATGTGATCAAGTATCCGGCCAATGCCAGAGAAGGTATTCTTAAGGTCAATATGCTCAAGGTCGAACCCGGTAGGGACAAGATAGTGTTCCGTCTTGTCGATAAGGACGGATATGCTGTTGGTGCTAATCCTGAAATGACTGTAACGATCAAAGGTCCGGACAATTTCTCCGGGACATGGCAGTTTGATCATTTCGACTTCGCGGATGTTCAGATGTACGAGGACTGGGGCATGGCAAATATATATCCCGACAAGGCTCCTGTGGCATCGGCTGACGACAAGATGGTACTGACCGGCGAGACATACGAGAAATATGCGTTTACACCACAGTTCGGCAAGGATCTTGCCAAATATTTCGGTTCAGGCACGCGCGATGTTGAATTCATTAAGGTAGATAAGGAGTTCAAGGATCAGAATGGCGTAAACACTAATTTCACAAGGCTCAAGGTGCCGGGAATAAATATATCGTTCTCTGACACTAAGCAGGATATACGTGATGCCCAGGTTGCGTTCAATCTTATCCAGTCAGATGGCAAGGAGTATCTTGAATGCTGGATTGGCGACTGGATTCCTGTATATGGTGAATATGGTGGTGATCTCTCCGATTGGATATATGATGACACCTACCTTTGGACTATGGCTCCTATAAGGATATATTTTACCAGAGTTCAGTAGGAATACGTTATATCTGTAAATCACTAGTGTCTCTTAAAAAGTGTTAATCAAATTCGAGGTCAAGAGTTGGATGGCAATTTGCTATTTGTGCTGGCACCGGTTCTGGAGTCAACAAGTCCTTGATATGCTCCTTGACAAGCAGGGAGCTGCCGAGGATTCTCATGACTTCGTAGATGTTTCTTTCAAGTTTCATTTTATGTTCGATTATTGCGACAACGCAGTAAGTGCATATAGCCGCATAAATTTGTATTCTGACGGATGTCTCGGAATTACCCCAGAATGTGGTGACTCTAAGGTGCTGTTTGATCCATTTGAAGAAAAGCTCCACCTGCCATCGGTTCTTGTAAAGGAACACAATCTGTTCGGCAGACAGGAAGAAATTATTTGTGTAAAAAACAAAACTTCTCTTCAGGTCAGGGATATACGCTACAATACGTCTAATCCGGGAAGGGTAATTGGATGCATTGCGTCTACCGGTAAACCTTACGGTATAATCTTGAAGAATGTTTCCATTCTCGGGCATGTCCAGACCATCCTCGACAATGAACTTCGGCTTAGCCTTCTCTCTTATGACAAAGAAGGCTCCAAGTTCCTCAATCTTATGAAGCCTATCCAAGTCCCAGTATCCACGGTCGAAGATATAACCGGCCAACGGTTCATAATCAATGATATCCATCGCATTTACATCATGAACCGAGGCATTGGTGATGTTTATCATAACTGGAATCTGCGTCACTATATCAAGTTGGGTATGCAGTTTAATGCCGGACTTGGTGCTTCTGAACTTTGCCCAGTCATAAACACTCATGCAAAGGTCAATCGTGGAGGAATCGAACGCATAGAACTTGCCGCCGATACAAAATTCCCGGTCTATACGGGCTTCCTGAGCCAGCACAATCATATGGTTGGCGAACTCCTCGAACACATGCCAATCACGATTGGTATTGCATCTGGAGAGAATATTACGGTCTACCGCTTCTTTGCCAAATCCGAGATGAAAGGATTTCTTGCGATGTGCTGTAGTGATATCCGAGAGTTCACGGAGACTTCGACATCCGAGCAGTTGACCGAATATAAGGACAAGCAACTGTCCCCAATAAGACAACTGCCATCCGAGGGTTCTGTCCTCAACCTTATTTTTGGTACGATGCTCCATGATTCTTTCAAATTTGCGTTTTGGCAAAAAGTCAACAATCTGGCTGAAAATGTATCGTCCTGCATTCATGAAAAATTGGGGAACCGAGTTTTAAGGCTCCAACCCCAATGTAATCATTTGAAAAGTGCGACAAGGTTTGCAGGCCTGAAAATCGCGTAACCAACATGAATACAGAGTTTAACAATTTCGCATTAACAGATTTTAAAAGACGCCAGTGTCTGTAAATAAAAGTATGGTGTGGGTCTGATTGATGAGGCTCGCACCATATTTTTTGCTAATTTTGCGTAAAAATCTGTATTGCACCCCTCTTCTCAACTTTCACAATTTCGCAATGTTATAGAATTATGGAATCAATCAAGACTATTTATAAAATCGGTCACGGTCCTTCAAGCAGCCATACCATGGGACCATTGAAGGCTGCTCAGGAATTCATGAATATGTCGCCTGATGCCGGTTCGCGCCGTGTGACTCTTTACGGATCGTTGGCTGCTACAGGCAAGGGGCATATGACCGATAAGGCTATCCTTGACGAATTGACCAAGTATGCGCCATGTGAGATAGTATGGAAGCCGGATATATTTCTGCCTTTTCATCCGAACGGAATGAAGTTCGAGGCACTTGACTTTGACGGTAAGCCGTATGTCGAACAGACGTTCTACAGTATAGGCGGAGGTGACATACTTAAGGAAGGGGAGACACGTGAGCCCCAGAGAAACGTCTATGATATGCACACCATCAAGGATATTTTGAGGTGGTGTGAGAAGTCGGGCAAGAGTTATTGGGAATATGTCGATCAATGCGAGGATTCGGATGTGTGGGACTATCTTTATCAAGTGTGGACTGTGATGAAGGAGGCTGTGCTGCGAGGCATTGAGGCCGAAGGGGTGCTTCCCGGCGGTCTTGGAGTCCGTCGTAAGGCTGTGAGTTATTATGTTCATGCTGCCGGTTACAATAATAGCCTTAAGAGCCGGGGGCTGCTGTATGCATATGCTCTTGCCGTGAGTGAAGAGAATGCATCGGGAGGAAAGATTGTCACCGCACCTACCTGTGGCTCCTGCGGCATAGTTCCGGCTGTACTTTATCATCTTCATACATCCAAGGATTTTTCTGAGAAGAGGATACTTAGGGCGTTGGCGACTGCTGGACTGTTTGGGGCTGTGGTCAAACATAATGCATCAGTGTCAGGTGCAGAGGTGGGCTGTCAGGGTGAAGTGGGTGTCGCTTGCGCTATGGCGGCAGCCGCAGCATCTCAATTGTTTGGCGGTACACCTGCTCAGATAGAGTATTCGGCAGAAATGGGACTGGAACACCATCTGGGGCTTACGTGTGATCCGGTGTGCGGACTGGTTCAGATCCCATGCATAGAGAGAAATGCCTATGCAGCTGCCCGAGCCTTGGATGCCAATCTGTATTCCGCGTTTTCCGATGGCAAGCATTCGGTTAGTTTTGACCGTATAGTGGAAGTCATGAAGCAGACAGGCCATGACCTTCCGTCGCTCTATAAGGAGACATCACAGGGTGGTTTGGCAGTCATAAACTGACCCTTTTGCTTCCGACAATTTCAGAATGATCAACAACTGATATTTGAAACTGTTGTTGATCGTTTTGATAATTGTCGGAGGTTATCAATCATAGAATGGGATGGAAAATTTTTCTATTAAATCATATGGCTGAATAGAAAATAATAAAATTATTGTGAATTTGAGGTGATGGATGATAATTTTGAATAAAATAGATAGTTGGTTGTGGCTTTTTGATAGGAAAATGTGTATATTTGCGGAAACTTTTAATGAGCTATTTAGTTTTTAGTACAATTAGTAACATATGGCAAGCGTGAAGTTTGCCGGAATCAGCATAAACAATTTCTAAGTATCGCAGTAAGTCAGATGAACAATGACCAGATTAAGGTGATGTTTGCTGAAGAAGAGCATTGCAAGTATGCCGGGCAAATAGTCGACCTCATCTATGAATCAGCTCTCCAGCGTGGCACAGGCATTGCCCGCAGATCGCCGGAGTATATCGCTCAAAAGATTAAGGGCGGTAAGGCTGTAGTTGCTCTCTGTGATGACCGTCTAATCGGATTCAGTTACATAGAGAGCTGGGAACATGGTGATTATGTGGCCACCTCAGGCCTCATTGTCGATCCTGAGTTCCGACGATTGGGGCTGGCAGCACGTATCAAGGCTAAGACTTTCGAGCTTGCGAGACTTAGATTCCCGTTTGCTAAGATTTTCTCTATCACCACGTCGCTGCCAGTCATGAAACTCAATTCCAATATGGGTTATAAACCGGTGACATTCTCCGAGCTCACTACTGACGAGGAGTTCTGGCAGGGATGCAAGGGATGTGTCAATTATGACATCCTTCAGCGCAACAATCGTCGCATGTGTCTGTGCACAGGCATGTTGTTTGACCCCAAGGCAAAGATGGAGCGTCCGTCCAAGAGCCGTCCCTATTGGATGTGGATAAAGAACAGGGTGTCCAAACTGTTCCATAAATAAAAATTGTTTTTGAAAATCTTGTAAACGACCATAAAATGAAAAAGAAAGTAGTTCTCGCCTTCAGTGGCGGTCTTGACACATCGTTTGCCGCCAAGTATCTTTCTGAGGATCTTGGCTATGAAGTACACACAGCTATAGCCAATACCGGAGGATTCAGCACTCAGGAACTTGAGCTTATCGAGAAACGAGCCATGGCTTTAGGCGCAGTGTCACATGCCTCTCTTGATGTTACTAAGGATTATTACGAAAAGAGTATCCGCTACATGATCGCTGGAAATGTGCTCCGTAACGGCACTTATCCTATTTCGGTGTCTTCGGAACGTATATTCCAGGCAATTGCCATTATAGAGTATGCCAAGAAGATAGGGGCCGATGCGGTGGCTCACGGTTCTACAGGAGCTGGTAATGATCAGGTGCGTTTTGACCTTACATTTCAGATTCTTGCGCCTGAGATTGAGATAATCACACCTACTCGTGATATGACCCTCACACGTGAATATGAGATAGACTATCTGCGCAGTCACGGCATTGATGCGGACTATAAGAAGATGGAGTATTCCATCAACAAGGGGCTGTGGGGTACCAGCATAGGAGGTAAAGAGACGCTCCACTCCGGACAGACCCTCCCTGAAAGTGCTTATCCGAGCCAGGTGACCGGACAAGGTGAGGAGAGAATGACCCTGACATTTGACAAGGGAGAGGTTGTGGCTGTAAACGGCAAGATGTATGATGACCGTATTGAGGCTATCCGGGAGGTGGAACGCCTCGGTTCACGCTACGGCATAGGACGTGATATGCACATAGGTGACACTATAATAGGCATCAAGGGACGTGTTGGGTTCGAGGCTGCCGGTCCCATACTTATTATAGCCGCTCATAAGATGCTTGAGAAACATACTTTGACCAAATGGCAGCAATACTGGAAGGACCAGATAGGCAACTGGTATGGTATGTTCCTGCACGAGTCGCAGTATCTTGAGCCGGTGATGAGGGACATGGAGGTGTTTCTTGAGAATTCACAGCGTAATGTGAGCGGCACTGTAGAGGTGACTCTCCGTCCGCTCGGTTATACTCTAGTGGGTGTGGATTCTCCGTTTGATCTTATGAAAACCGATTTCGGTGAATATGGCGAGGTCAACAAAGCTTGGAGTGCCGATGATGTGAAAGGCTTTACCAAGATACTTGGCAACCAGATGAAGATATATCACAATGTTCAGAGCAGGAACGGCAAAGAAGAATAGTTATACATTATGATCAGAGCCGGAATAATCGGTGGGGCGGGTTACACTGCCGGGGAGCTCATGAGGCTCCTCATCAACCACCCGGAGGTGGAGGTGGCTTGGGTCCATTCCACAAGCAATGCCGGAGTCCCTTTGGCTGATGTTCATGAGGGACTTATCGGGGAGACTGACATGAGATTTGCCGAAACGTTTGACCTCAATGCCTGCGATGTGGTGTTCATGTGCCAGGGGCATGGGTTCAGCCGTAAGTTTTGGGAAGATAACGAGTTGCCTGAGGATCTTAAGGTTATTGATCTTGCACAGGACTATCGTGATGAATCGGACGGCTATGTGTATGGACTGCCCGAACTCAGGCGGAATGAAGTGGAGCTTTGCCGTAAGCTCGCCAATCCCGGATGCTTTGCCACAGCTGTACAGCTTGCTCTGCTTCCACTTGCTCAAGCCGGTTTGCTTGAAGGCGAGGTGCATGTCACCGGTATTACCGGATCTACAGGAGCAGGAGTGAAGCCCGGAGCTACAACTCATTTCTCATGGCGTAACAATAATATATCTGTTTACAAGGCATTTGAGCATCAGCATCTCAAGGAGATAAAGATGACCCTCTCCGGATTGCAGGGAGGCAAAGACCCGGACATAAGTTTTATACCGGTGCGTGGCGATTTCGCCCGAGGCATATTCGTTATGGCTGACATAACCACCGGAATGGAGATCGGTGATTTAACTAAACTCTACAAGGAGTTTTATGCCGGTGCGGCGTTCACTTTTGTTTCAGACCGGCCTGTCGATCTAAAGCAGGTGGTCAATACCAATAAATGTGTCATCTCGCTCGAAAAGCATGGAGACAAGCTCCTTGTGCTGTGTGCTATCGACAACCTTCTTAAGGGGGCATCCGGTCAGGCGGTTCATAATATGAATCTTATGTTCGGATTGCCTGAGAGAATGGGTCTTGCGCTGAAGCCTTCGGCGTTCTAATACATTACAGTATCATGACATTATTTGATGTATATTCATTATATGATATAGAACCGGTCAGGGGTGAAGGATCATACGTCTTTACTGCTGACGGCACACGTTATCTCGACCTATATGGCGGTCATGCCGTGATATCCATAGGTCATGCTCATCCATTGTATGTAAAGGCGGTGAGCGAACAGGTGGCACGTCTAGGATTCTACTCCAATTCGGTCAAGAACACTCTGCAACAGCAGCTTGCTGATCGTCTCGGACGTATGAGCGGTTATAGCAGTTATTCCCTGTTCCTGTGTAATTCTGGGGCGGAGGCTAATGAGAATGCTATTAAGCTGGCATCTTTTGCCACCGGACGAAGTAAAGTCCTGGCTTTTGACAAAGCTTTTCATGGGCGTACGTCGGGGGCGGTAGCCGTCACAGACAATCCTAATATACAGGCTCCGTTCAATGCCACAGACAATGTGGTGTCCGTCGGGCTTGGCGATATAGCGGCAGTTCGCGAAAGGCTCTCCGGCATGGAGTTTGCAGCAGTGATAATCGAGGGGATCCAGGGTGTTGCCGGGATCCGTATGGTTGATGATGACTTTCTGCGCCAGTTGCGCACCGTGTGCGACAATACCGGCACATTGCTCATTCTTGACGAGATACAGTCGGGCTACGGACGTACAGGAAACTTCTTTGCCCATCAGCATGCCGGTGTGCGTCCCGACATGGTGACATGTGCCAAGGGCATAGCCAATGGTTTCCCTATGGGTGCTGTTCTAATATCGCCTTCCATAGAAGCGAGGAAAGGGATGCTTGGCACTACATTCGGTGGCAATCATCTTGCATGTGCCGCTGCTATAGCTGTGCTTGATGTGATGGCTGAGGAGCACTTGGTGGAGAATGCTGCTGAGGTGGGTCAGTACCTTATTGACAGTCTGCATGCGATGGCAGAGCGTAACAGTGAGATCGTGGATGTGCGCGGACGTGGGCTTATGATAGGTATTGAGATCAGAGGCCAGGCTGCGGCGTTGCGTCGGAAACTGCTTTTTGAAGGGAAAATTTTCACAGGAGGTGCCGGTGAGCATACTGTACGTCTCCTTCCAGCTCTTGGTTTAAATAAAGATCAGGCCGATGAGTTCCTGAGAACATTTGAAGAATTTATAAAAACTGCTCAATCCTCATGAATTATGAAAAAATTCACAAATGTCAGTGATATAGGACCTCTTGACATAGCTGTCAGAGAGGCTCTCGAAATCAAGTCCGACAAGTTCGGTTTCACGCAACTGGGTAGGAACAAGACTCTGTTGATGATATTCTTTAACTCTTCGCTCCGTACCCGTCTGAGTACTCAGAAAGCAGCGATGAACCTGGGCATGAATGTAATGGTGCTTGATGTCAACCAGGGGGCATGGAAACTTGAGACTGAACGCGGAGTGGTGATGGATGGCGATAAGGCTGAACATCTGCTTGAAGCAATCCCTGTGATGGGATCGTATTGCGATATGATAGGGGTGCGGTCGTTTGCCGGTCTTAAGGACAAGGCAGAGGATTATGAGGAACGTGTGATAAACCAGTTCATAGAATATTCGGGGCGTCCGGTGTTCTCAATGGAGGCTGCTACTCGTCATCCACTTCAAAGCTTTGCCGATCTGATAACGATTGAAGAGTTCAAGACCAAGAAACGTCCCAAAGTGGTTATGACATGGGCTCCGCATCCGCGTCCTCTCCCTCAGGCTGTGCCTAATTCGTTTGCCGAGTGGATGAACGCCACCGATTATGAATTTGTCATCACACATCCTCATGGTTATGAGCTTGCTCCGGAGTTTGTAGGAAATGCCTATGTGGAGTATGATCAGTGCAAAGCTCTTGAGGGGGCTGACTTCGTGTATGCCAAGAACTGGTCGGCATATGCCGGTGACAATTATGGCAAGGTGCTATCGACCGACCGGGCATGGACTGTCGATTCTGAAAAAATGGGACTTACTGACAATGCATTCTTTATGCATTGCCTCCCTGTAAGACGCAATATGATTGTTACTGACGAGGTGATTGATTCGGACCGTTCGATAGTTATCCCGGAAGCGGCAAACCGTGAGATATCCGCCCAGGTAGTTATAAAACGACTTCTTGAGAGCCTATGACTATGGACCGGGATATAAAGGTGGTAAAGATTGGTGGCAATATTGTCGACAATCCGGATGCTTTGGCGCGGTTTCTAAGGGATTTTACGGCTCTTGAAGGGCGCAAGATTCTGGTGCATGGAGGGGGCAAAGAGGCTACACGCCTTGGTGCTCGTCTGGAGATACCGTCAGTTATGATCGACGGACGGCGTGTCACCTCACGTGACACACTCGATGTGGTGACAATGGTGTATGCCGGTCTGGTCAATAAGCGTATTGTATCGCAGCTTCAAGCCATCGGCTGTAACGCTGTCGGACTGAGCGGGGCTGACGGAGATTCCATAAGGTCTACCCGCCGCAGTCCTCAGCCTGTCGACTATGGTTATGTTGGCGACATTAATACGGATGGTGTCAATGTCTCTCTGATAGGGTCATTGCTTGATGCGGGACTGACTCCTGTGTTCTGTGCAATAACCCACGACGGCAACGGTTCTTTACTCAATTGTAATGCCGATTCCGTAGCCTCGGCTGTTGCGATAGGCATGTCGGCTGTTGCGCCGGTCGACCTTATATACTGTTTTGAGCAACCGGGGGTGATGAGGGACATATGTTGTCCGGAATCGCTGATTGCACACATCACCGCTGAAAGTTATTCGGCGTTGAGGAGTAACGGTACCGTGGGTCAGGGAATGATACCTAAACTTGATAACTCATTCCGCGCTATAGATGCCGGGGTGAGAAGTGTTATTATCAAGCATGCCTCCAATCTTAACAATGATACAGGTACTGTGCTGTCAAAATGAATGTAGATAAAGAGATCGCATTGCTGCAACAGCTCGTGGCAGTCCGCTCCTTCTCACGAGAGGAGGATGGGACTGCCACGGTGATATATGATTATCTCTCAGAGTCGGGAATCTCTCCTGAGAGATATGGAAATAATGTGTGGGCAGTATCTGACGGATTTGATCCTGCTCTGCCTACACTGATGCTCAATTCGCATCACGATACAGTCCGTCCTGCCGGCAGTTATACCAGGGATCCTTTTTCTCCGGATATTGAGGATGGTGTGCTGTATGGTCTGGGCAGTAATGATGCCGGGGCTTCAGTGGTGTCGCTTATAAGGACATTTATCGACAACCGTTCCCGCCGGTTGCCTTACAATCTTCTGCTTGGTATCACGGCTGAGGAGGAGGTGGGTGGAGAGAACGGCATGCGAGCATTTCTTCCTATGCTTGCAGGTAAAGGCATTGACATCGCCTGTGCTATAGTCGGGGAGCCTACTGCGATGCAGCCTGCTATAGCCGAGCGCGGACTTGTGGTGCTGGACTGTGTTACGTCAGGTGTCACCGGTCATGCTGCGCGAGGGGAGGGTGTCAATGCTATTTACCGTGCCATGGAAGATATAGAGTGTGTGCGTTCATTCCGTTTTCCGGTGGAGTCGCAGGTGCTTGGTCCGGTGAGCATGAATGTCACTCAGATCAATGCCGGTTGGCAGCATAACGCTATTCCTGATGAGTGCATATGGGTAGTGGATATACGCACCACCGATGCCTGCTCCAATGAGGAGCTGGTGGATATGTTGCAGTCTCAGGTGAAGTGGAGTGTATTGACTCCGCGTTCCACACGCGTGAGGGCTTCGGTCATATCGGAGACCCATCCGCTCGTGACGGCGGCAATGAGGATGGGGCGGATTCCGTTCGTATCCCCGACTACGAGCGATATGTCGCTCATGTATAATATCCCTTCACTTAAAATAGGCCCCGGAGAATCATCGCGCAGCCATACTGCCGATGAATACATACGCATCGAAGAGATCCATGAAGCGATAGTGATTTATAATAACATACTGAACGATATAATTATATGAAACTTTGGAGCAAAGGCTTCGAGCCTGACAGAATGATAGAGGAATTTACTGTGGGTCGTGACCGCGAGCTTGATCTGCGCCTTGCGCGCTACGATGTGCAGGGCTCTATGGCTCATATACGTATGCTTGAGAGCATAGGGCTGTTGAAAAAAGATGAGCTTGACTTGCTTATCGAGGCTCTTGAGGATATTGCCGATGTTATAGAGCGTGGCGACTTTGTGATAGAGGAGGGTGTTGAGGATGTGCATTCCGAAGTGGAGTTCATGCTCACAGCCAGGCTTGGTGACATTGGCAAAAAGATTCATTCCGGCCGTTCGCGCAATGATCAGGTGCTTGTTGACCTCAAGCTCTTTATGCGTGACGAGATCAGGCATATTGCTGAGGCTGTCAACCGACTGTTTGACCGGCTTCAGGCTTTGAGCGAGGAGCATAAGGACAAGCTTATGCCCGGATACACCCATATGCAGGTGGCTATGCCCTCGTCATTCGGATTATGGTTCGGAGCATATGCCGAATCATTGGCTGACGATATGCAGATGCTTGTGGCTGCATATAATGTTGCCAATCAGAATCCGCTCGGCTCAGCTGCCGGATATGGATCTTCGTTCCCTCTTGACCGGGAGATGACCACGCGCCTGCTCGGTTTTGAGACTTTGCATTACAATGTCGTTGCCGCGCAGATGTCCCGAGGTAAGACGGAGCGTGCTGTGTCGATGGCTATTGCCTCGATAGCATCTACGCTCGGACATCTGGCAATGGACGTGTGCATGTGGATGTGCCAGAACTTCGGTTTCGTTTCGTTCCCTGACAATCTTACCACCGGTTCTTCAATTATGCCTCATAAGAAGAATCCTGATGTATTTGAGATAATGCGCGGTAAGTGCAACCGTCTTCAGTCGGTACCGAATGAGATTGCCTTGCTTACTGCCAATCTGCCTCTCGGATATAATCGTGATCTGCAATTGCTTAAGGATATTATTTTCCCGGCAACCACAGAACTTATAGAGTGCCTGGATATGGCTGAGTTTATGTTGGGGCATATACTCGTCAGAGATGGCATAGTGGATGATTCGCGGTATGACTATCTGTTTACGGTCGAGGAGGTCAACCGCCTTGTGCTTGACGGAATGCCGTTTCGCGAGGCATACAAAAAGGTTGGTCTTGAAGTTCAGAATGGCTCCTATTCTCCGTCACGTAACGTCCGTCATTCCCACTCCGGAAGCATCGGTAACCTGTGTAATGACCGGATTGCCGAAAAATTCCGTTCGATAGCTTCTAAAATAAAGTAGAGTTACGTATCCGATACCAACAGTCCCCTCAGAAATGCAATGCATTCCTGAGGGGACCTCCACAGAGCGTCAGTACGAAGCTGCGCTTTTGTATATCTTGCGCTCTTCAGTGTAAATTAATTTAGTTCTCTCATGTAAATTAAAAATGGTGACATAGATCGTATTAAGTCATATGTATAAGTAAGGTATATCACCGTGTTAGATTATGGTAAGAAGATACTTTTGCTTAAACGATTTGTCACGGTAACGTCAAGGCAAGAGCATGACCGCACGCCAATCGGAAGACGTGATAAATCATATAAGCAGAAACGTATCGGATTGTAGAAGTGTACAAATGTCAGGGATGTAGACGTCTATGTACAATTGTGGAGAAGAGGAGAATTTTCAGTTGTGGTTTGTCTGTGGTTTGTGTTTTGGGATTGTAAGTGAGTTTTTGTTATATGGAATAAAGAGCTGGGGCTCTTTTGGGGTAGATCGCCGATGAGGGGATACGGCGATAAAGGAACAGGATATTTATAGAAGATATAAATTGAGTGTTTATAAAAAATATAAATATTGACGAAAGTACTGCGCTTCAGTGACGGTGTTGTAGAGTTCTTATGCGCTAATACATACTTAAAAAAGATCGTGACACTGATAAATCACTTTCATCAGGTCACGACAAAGGTAACAGTTTAATTTTTAAAAACCAAATATTGTTGCAAATATTTGAGAAAAAAATTAAATATTAATGAAATTTTGGTGAAAAAATCAATTGAGCTGAATGTTTCTCAACAATGAATATTTAACCGTATATTCTCAGAATGCGACCGATTTCATTGTCAGACCGGTGGTCTCTTGAAGTCCGAAAAGCAGGTTCATCGTATGTACTGCATTCCCGGCAGCTCCTTTAAGCAGGTTGTCGATCACTGCTGTTATAAGAAGTTTGCCGTCGATCTTGTCAAGATGGATGATACACTTATTTGTATTGACCACATCCTTAAGGTCGGGTATTTTAGATGTGATGAATGTGAAATTGTGATCATCGTAGTAGTCTTGGTAAATCTTGATTATCTGGGCGAGCTCCAGAGGGCATTCCAGATAGGTCACAGCCATGATGCCTCGCGAGAAAGCTCCGCGTACAGGCACCATATTGAGTTGCGACCGGAAACTTTGCTGCATGGCAGAGAGGGTCTGAATTATCTCAGGTTCCTGTGTGTGGCGGAACGGACGGTACACCACCATGTTGTCATTGCGCCATGCATAGTGGTTTGTGGGGCGTGATTCGGCTCCTTCGCTTGTGGCTCCTGTGATTACAGTGGTGTGAATGTCCGAATTAAGCAGGAGGTTCTTGGCAAGGGGGATGAGCGACAGTTCCACTGCCATGGCAAGGCATCCGGGATTGGCTACATGACGTGCTCCGCGCACCATCGGCTTGCGATTGAGTTCGGAGAGTCCGTATACGAAATCGTGGGAGGGATCGGAGATACGGTAGTCGCGCGAGAGATCAATTATTCTCAGGTCCTCGGGGACATCGTTTTCTGCAAGGAATTCCCGGGTTTTGCCTGCCGGTCGGCAGCAGAACAGTACATCAAGCCCCTTTAGATCGTATGTGCTTGAGAAAGTCATGTCTATCTCGCCATGGAGCCCTTGGTGTACATCGACGATGCGCTGTCCTGCAACGGTGCGGGAATGCACCCATTTCAGTTCGACATCAGGATGGTTGATGAGTATGCGTATCAGCTCGCCGGCAGCGTAGCCCGAGCCTCCTATGATTCCGGCTTTTATCATTGTTGGACTGGTTTTATTGTGGCGATGCCTCGTTCCATGCGCCGGACGGTCTCTTCAAGCCCGATAAGTTCTGTGATATCGAATATGTGCGGACCTTTGCATTCGCCAACAAGAGTGAGACGCCATGCGTTCATAACGTTGCCGAGATGATAGCCGTTGTCCTCAACCCACTTCAGTACGATAGGTTCTGCTTCGGTTCCTTTGAAGGATGGGAGGGCACGGAGCACACCTATAAGCTCGGTGAGAATGGCAGGCGTCTCTTCTTTCCAGCGTTTGCGTATATCCTTTTCGGCATATTCGGTTGGGGCAGTGAAGAAGAATCGGGCATGGTCCCACAGGTCGGCAACGAAATTGATGCGTCCTTTGACGAGCGACACTGCGCGGGTGATGTAGTCCTCAGTGTAGTCATCCGGATTTACGCCATGAGCCTCAAGCACCGGACGGAACAGGGCAGCGACACGCTCGTCGGGTGTTGTCTGGAGATATTCATGATTGAACCAACGTCCCTTTTCGTAGGCAAATTTTGCGCCCGCTTTGGAGCAGTGTTCGAACGAGAATTTCTTTATCAGTTCTTCCATGGACATTATCTCAGTGTCGTCGCCGGGATTCCAGCCGAGAAGGGCAAGGAAGTTTATTACGGCTTCAGGCAGGTAGCCTGACTCACGATAGCCGGCGGAGATTGCTCCCGATGCGGGGTCGTGCCATTCGAGCGGGAACACAGGGAATCCCAATCGGTCACCATCACGTTTTGAGAGCTTGCCTTTGCCGTCGGGCTTGAGAAGGAGTGGGAGATGCACGAAATCAGGACGGGTGTCAGCCCAGCCGAACGCTTCGTAGAGCAGTACATGCAGAGGTGCGGAGGGGAGCCATTCTTCTCCGCGTATCACGTGAGTGATCTCCATGAGGTGGTCGTCGACTATGTTGGCAAGATGATATGTGGGCAGGTCGTCGGCACTTTTGTAAAGGACCTTGTCGTCAAGGATCGATGAGTTGATGGTCACATTGCCGCGTACAAGATCGTTTACCACTACGTCACGTCCGGGCTCGATGAGGAAACGCACCACGTAGGGGGTGCCGCCATCGATCAGGGCTTTCACCTCTTCAGCAGGCATGGAAAGAGAATTGCGCATCGACAGGCGTGTGGATGCGTCATACTGGAAGTTGGGGGTGGCGGCACGTGCGGCATCGAGTTCGGCAGGGGTGTCGAATGCAATGTAGGCTTTCCCATTGTCAAGAAGCTGCTTGACATATTTGCGGTAGATGTCGCGGCGTTCGCTCTGCTTGTATGGACCATATGCCCCGCCTTCACGTACACCCTCGTCGATCTTTATTCCGAGCCAGGCGAGAGATTCGTTTATGTAGTCCTCTGCGCCGGGAACGAAACGTTGTGAATCGGTGTCCTCGATGCGTAGAATCATTTCACCGCCATGACGGCGTGCGAAAAGGTAGTTGTATAGTGCTGTACGTACCCCTCCGATGTGAAGAGGTCCGGTAGGGGAGGGAGCAAATCTTACTCTGACTTTTCGGTCCATTGCTTTGTCTCTATATAATTTTGTGTGAGCGTTAAATTAAAGTATTTGGCACAAAAATACTCAAAAATCACGGCATCTCTAAATTTTAGAGAAAAAATTACTAATTTTGTGTCTCATAAACTTCCATATGTGAGTGTCAGAATCATTTGGATGCAAGTGGTCTTGATGCTCGTCATGTATGAAATTAATATTATGGAAACGCCTCGATATCCTTATGTGCCTGAACCAGCGATACGCCGCCTTCCGTGGTATCTCGCTTGTGTGCAACGCCTCAGAGCCCAAGGCGTTGAATATGTGTCATCGACCGCTATCTCTCAGCAGCTCAATGTGGATGCCTCACAGATAGCCAAGGACTTGTCATATCTCAACATAAAAGGAAAGACCAGGATCGGTTATGAGGTGGCTCAACTTGAGCAGGGTCTCAATGATTTTCTTGGATTCCACAAGTGTCATAATGCCGTGATGATGGGTGTCGGCAGTCTGGGGAAGGCTCTGATCATGGACTCAGGACTTTCAAGATACGGTCTTGACATAGTGGCAGGTTTTGATGTGAACCCCGAGTTGATAGGTACTGAGATAGCCGGCACCCCGGTGTATGACATATCCGAGCTTGCCGCACGTCGGGAATCTTTAGGGGCGGAGATTGCTGTGCTGGCGGTGCCCGTGGAATATGCCGCCGAGGTGACGGAGCTGTGTGTTGCAGCCGGTATCAAGGCGTTATGGAACTTCACGCCATTCCATTTCAAGACATCTCCGGAGATAACTATCGAGAATACTTCTATATATGCACATCTTGCAGTGATGTACAACCGTATGGAACAGAGATGAATATAGTATGAAGATAATACGTGTGATAAGCTCTTCTCCTGTTTTTAATGTGGATTTTCACCCTGACTCTGCAATGTTGCTTCCAGGGCGTCCTGTGTTCTATCCTGATTTCGGAAAGGACTGGATGGCGGTTCCTTATGTGGCAGTGCGTGTGAACAGGCTTGGAAAGAGCATAAGTGAGAAGTTTGCATCGAGGTATTATGATGCATTGTCGGTTGCAGTCAGGATAGTTCCCTCGGGTGGATGTGACATTCCGGAAGGTGTGCTGTCCGGGATGGATTGCTCGATAAATTTTGGTGAATGGATATGTCCGCAGGAATTCTTTGGGCTCGGATCTGTAATGATTGGTGATGTGCCTGTAGGGTGTCATGATGTGACTAAGGATGTCATTGACAGTATTGTGAGCGAGGCAAGCAGACTGACCTCTCTACGTATGGGAGATGTGCTGATGATCCCTGTCGTCCCTGAGTGTGGGATTGCGATATCCCCTCGTATGCGTGTCGTCGCACTCTGTGACGGCTCTCGCGAATTGCTGAACATTAAGGTCGTATAAGACCGGATTTCATAGATAAAAGATAAAAATAAAGTCGGGCTGTTCTCACGAACTGCTCGACTTTTTTTATTCACTTTATGGGTTGGTGTAAAAGTGAATAAGGGATGGGGATGATTTATGGGGACAAAGATACGGAAGTTTTTTGATTCTGTCAACGGAATCACTGCGAATTTTGGTTTATCGGTGGATTTTGATTAGATTTGTGCGTAATATTTCAACATACACTTAAATATGCAAGAGGTAAACATTATCGCGAGGGACCTGATGGAATTCCTCGACAAGAGTCCTGTGAATTTTTATGCAGCCCGTACTGTGGCTTCACGTCTTGACTTGGCGGGATATACACGCCTTGATCCGGCTCAGGCATGGGACATCAAGCCAGGAGGAAAGTATTATGTCGTGAAAAATGATAGCGCAGTGTTTGCCGTGAATGTGGCTGATGCTGCTCCGTCGGCAGGGTTCCGCATAATAGCTGCTCACAGTGATTCACCTACGTTCCGTATCAAGCCTCATCCGGAGATGGTGAGCGATGGCGGAGTGGTGAAACTAAATGTCGAAGTGTATGGAGGTCCAATAATGTATACATGGTTTGACAGGCCTTTGTCTATAGCAGGGCGTGTGGTGCTTAGGAGTGAAGATCCTTTGCGTCCACGTGTTGAACTTGTGAAGTTTGACCGTCCGCTCCTCACAATTCCACATCTGGCGATACATTTCAATCGTCAGGTCAATGAAGGCAACAGGCTGTCAGCCCAAAAAGACCTGCTCCCTGTGATAGCGATTGTCAAGGAGCAGGCTGAGGCAAAGGGAATGCTTATACGCCTTGTGGCTGAGGCTCTCGGATGCAAAGTGGATGATATTCTTGATTTTGACCTATCGCTATATGACACTACTCCGGCTTGTCTTGTAGGCATGAATGATGAGTTTGTCACATCAGGCAGGCTTGATGATCTGAGCATGGTGCATGCCGCTCTCACAGCCCTTACCGAGTCAGATGGTGATTGCGGACAGACACGTGTGATGGCTATTTTTGATAATGAGGAGACAGGATCAGGCACCAAGCAGGGAGCAGCCTCACCTGTGCTTGCCAATATGCTGCGCCGTATTGTCGAGTCGCTTGGTGGCAGTCTGGAGGACTTTGACCGGAGCATAGCTAACTCATTCATGGTGTCGGCAGACAATGCCCACGCATTCCATCCTAATTATGGCGAGAAGTACGATCCCACCAATCATCCTGTGCCTGGCGGTGGTCCTGTGATAAAGATCAACGCCCGATGCAAATATATGACAGATGCCGATTCGTCAGGTGTGTTCCGGGCCATATGTGAGAGGGCTGGAGTGCCTTGTCAGACATTTGTCAACCATAGTGATGTCCCTGGCGGTTCTACTCTCGGCAATATCCTGACATCTCAGATGGATCTGCGAGGTGTGGATATGGGCAATGCTCTATGGGCGATGCATTCCGTGAGGGAGACCGCTTCGGCTCTTGATCAGGCATACACAGTAAAAGCTTTCAAAGAATTTTTTAAGTAATTGATGGCGAAATTTGGTATTTCTTATAAAAAGCGTTACCTTTGTCACCGCAAAAAGGCAACGAACTAAGAATGCCAATCGGGGTGTAGCACAGTTGGCAGCGCGCCACGTTCGGGACGTGGAGGTCGGAAGTTCGAGTCTTCTCACCCCGACATTGTAAAAATAGGTTCTGATTCTCAGAAATCAGAACCTATTTTTTTGTTTCTTTAAAATATGGGGTGAGCAATAGTGAAGAAGGTATATTGAAAGCTTAAGGGTCAAAGGTTCACTCCTAAACAGAATGGAACCTTTGACCCTTAAGTATTATTGTGATTAATCAAAAGATTAGATCCAGCGTACGTAAGCGAAGTCCTGACGATGTGGCAGGTTGGGATTTGTGGGATACAGGCGGAAGCTGTAGCGGAATACACCCGGATCGCGGAGCTTGTCAGTCACCTCGTAAGTCACGATGTTGCCTTCCTTGGCGATTACCTGGAACGGTATCTTTATCCAACGCTTCTCTGTGTTGTTCTCCATCTTATCGATGACGAGCTCAAGTCCGAGATCATCGGCAAGTCCGTTGGTATCTATCTTGATTACAGTGGTGAAGGGCTGACCTGTGGTGTTGTGCTGATGGATATCCTCCTTGGTGTGCACGTCAAGAACCTTGATGCCGTCCCATGCGGATGCAACCTTCTGTTTCCATGCGGCGATCTCTTTGGCGAGTTTGTCGTTGTCGGCTGACAGGGCTGCGAAACGCTTTGCCTCGGGTGAGTAGAATCGGGAGATGTAGTCCTCGATCATGCGCTGCATGGTGTACTGCGGGGCGATATGACCGATAGAACGCTTGATGTACTGTATCCATTCAGGTGAGTATCCCTTGGAATTCTTGGCGAAATAGAGGGGGATGATCTCATTTTCAAGCATAGAGTAGATAGTGGCTGCATCAAGCTTGTCCTGCTGAGCCTGATCGGTGAATGTGCGCTTCTCTGTGAGAGCCCATCCGGCCTTTTCATCAAGCTTGTATCCTTCGTACCACCAGCCGTCGAGCACTGAGAAGTTGAGCACACCGTTCATCTCTGCCTTTTCGCCGGATGTTCCGGATGCTTCGAGGGGACGAGTGGGGGTGTTGAGCCAGATGTCAACGCCGGTGACAAGACGCTTGGCGACAATCATGTTGTAGTCCTCAAGGAAGATGATCTTGCCTTGGAACTGGGGCATATGCGACACTTCCATGATGCGCTTGATGAGACCCTGTCCTGCCCCGTCGGCAGGGTGAGCCTTGCCTGAGAATACAAACTGTACTGGGAACTGCTCATTGTTGACGATGCGAGCGAGACGGTCAAGGTCGGTGAACAGCAGGTGAGCGCGCTTATAGGTGGCGAATCGACGTGCAAAGCCGATGATGAGTGCATTGGGATTGATTTTCTCAAGGATCTTGATCACGGCAGAGGGATCACCCTGATTTGCAAGCCATTTCTCCTTGAAGTCACGACGCACGAAGTTGATGAACTTGTTTTTGAGCTGTGTGCGCATAGCCCAGATCTCTTCATCTTTAACCTTGAAGATATTTTCCCAGGCTTTGGGATCGCTCTGGTGGTCAAACACCTGCTCGCCGAGTTTCTCAGAGTAGAAAGCCTTCCACTCGCTTGCTGCCCAGGTGGGCATATGAACGCCGTTTGTTACGTAGCCTACATGGCTTTCTTCCCATGAATAACCTTTCCATACACCGGCAAACATCTTCTTGGACACCTCTCCGTGTAGCCAGCTCACACCGTTGGCTTCCTGGCATGTGTTGAGGGCGAATACGCTCATAGAGAAGCGGTCGTTGCTTCCGGGGTTTTCGCGGCCCATATCCATAAGCTCCTGCCATGAGATGCCAAGGAGTGCTGGATACTGCTGGAGATATTTGTGGGCGAGACCTTCGTCGAAGTAGTCGTGACCGGCAGGCACGGGGGTGTGCACAGTGTAGAGTGCGGATGAGCGTACGAGTTCAAGAGCGGTGTTGAAGTCGAGACCTTTCTCCTGTACATAATCAGCGAGACGCTGGAGGTTGAGGAGAGCGGCGTGGCCTTCGTTGGCATGATATATCTCGGAATGTATGCCGAGTTTCTTGAGTGCGAGGATACCGCCGATACCGAGCAGATATTCCTGCTTGATACGGTTCTCCCAGTCGCCGCCATAGAGCTTGTGGGTGATGGGACGGTCAAACTCACTGTTCATGTCGAAGTCAGTGTCGAGCAGATACAGGCTCATGCGCCCGACATTGACACGCCAAATGTGGCTGTAGATTATGCGGTCATGATAAGGTACCTCCAATATCATGGGATGGCCGTTCTCTTCGGTTACCTGCTCGATGGGGAGCTGGTTGAAGTTCTGAGGCTCATAGTTGGCAATCTGCTGACCGTCTACACTGAGTGTCTGTGTGAAATAGCCGTAACGGTAAAGGAATCCGATGGCAGTCATGTTGACGCGAGAGTCGGATGCTTCTTTTATGTAGTCGCCTGCGAGCACACCTAGACCTCCGGAATAGATCTTCAGGCAGTTGCATAGACCATACTCCATAGAGAAGTACGATACCGAGGGTATGTCGTTGCGCATTGGCTGTGCCATGTAATCCTGGAACATCTTCCATACATGGTCAATGCGTGCCATCATCTCTTTGTCAGACATTATTTCGTCAAGACGCTCTGATGGGAGCTGCTGGAGTAGCATCACCGGATTCTCGCCGGTTGCACGCCAGATGTCGTGGTCTAGATCGCGGAACAGGTTCTTGGCTTCGCTGTTCCATACCCACCAAAGGTTACGGGACAGTTTCTCAAGTGATTTCAATGCTGCTGGAAGCTGCGACTTAACGGTGATGTCGCGCCATACGGGGGCATTGGTGTTACTTACTGGTAGTTTCATATCGAAATTATTAAGTAGTAGTGACGTTGGGGATTATAAAAATTAGGTTGTATAAGTATTCTCTACAGTCTTTTTGATGCGTTGGCAAGAGCTATGGAGTAAGCTTCATCATAGTAGCTTATGAAGTTGGACCATGAAGCTTTTGCGGCAGTGTTCATCGCTGCTTTTCGTATGCGTGCAGTGGTGCGGGAGTCGGCGCATGTCAGGTACTCTATGGCATGTGCGATATTGGTCACCACGTCCTGATAATTGGAGTCGCCGCGTCCGATCACGTTCACACCGCATTCCTCAAAGTAGTTCTGATAGGTTTCGAGTACCCATTGACCGAAGCCTGAGAGCGATGTTGTGACTGTGGGTACGCCGAATGCCACACTCTCAAGCGGAGTATAGCCCCAAGGCTCGTAATATGAGGGGAATACAGTCGCATCTGCTCCGATCAGCAGATCATAGTAGGAGAGATTGAAGATACCGTCGGTGCCGTTGAGATAACAGGGCACATATATAACAGTGACACGCGGGTCAATGTTGCAGAATCCGAGAGAACGTGTGCGGCATATCACTGAGTCACTTTCAGGGTTGTTGAGCCAATGGGTCAGCACTGGTTCCTGAAGAGGTGTGTCGGTAGGTGTGTTGGCGGATATGCGTTCCTGAAGGTCTGCACGTGGCTCTTTTGGCCATGCCGGAACCATCACATAGGCGATTATTTTGCGGCATGTATCCATGTTGCGGAGTGCCGATGCCATGTCGAGGTAGATGTCAAGACCCTTGTTGCGGTATTCGCATCTGCCACCTGTGATGACTACAAACGCATTGTCGTCATATCCGGCTCCTGTGAGGGCATTGGCTGTGTTTATGAGCGATGCGCGGGCTTCGGCGCGGGCGGCATCGAATTTATATGCGGCCGGAACGAAGTTCTTCTCGAAGCCGTTGGGGGTTACCACATCGGGGCGACGCTCAAGTAATTGCTCGCATTCGCGGGCCGTGATCTCACTTACAGTAGTGAATGCGTCAGCCTGATGTGCGACAGCTTTTTCAAGAGAGTGTTTAGCCTCCATATTGAGTTCACGAGCCATCTGGTCACCGTTGTATCCGCTCATGTAGTCGTAGAGCGGTTTGTCGTTGCCGCATATGCTGCGTCCTATGCTTGTGGCATGTGTGGTGAACACTGTAGCGACGCGCGGCATCTTCCACTTAAGGTATAGAAGCCCCATGCCTGTGGTCCATTCGTCGAAATGGGCCACTATAGTGGGGATGATTTTCTTTTTGCGTCCACGCCGGGGTGGCTCCGGAACGGCAGGGATGGGTGAGGCCTGTCCGTATCCCGAAAGGATTATTGATTCAATCACTATGCCGGCGGCATGGGCGAAGGCGCATCCTTCGTCATAATCTCCATAGGCATGCAGTGAGTCTACGCCGAAACGTTCCCACATTTCGCCGTAGAATTCATCCTTGACAGCATACATGCCGTCAAACTTTACAAGTACAGCTATAGGGCGTCCTGGGATTTCCCATCTTCCCACTCTGACGCTTATACCTTCGGGGAGATGTGCGTTTTTTGACCATTTAGACAGACCAGTGACGTTGCATTCTGTAAACCAAGGGGACGGATTGGTCTGTGACCAAACGTCGGGACCGATAAAGACTGTGGTGTCTTTGCTGATTTTCTGGAGAGTTTTGGCTTTGGTGGAGAGAACTGTGTAAATGCCTCCAATCTTGTTACACACTTCCCAACTTACTTCAAACAGCAGTTCGGGGCGTTGTGTAGCAGGTTTAATGTCCATTTGTCTTAGAAATTATCGTTTCAAGGCGCAAAGGTAAGAAAAATTATTCTAACGATAGCATAAAAAACGAAATAATTGCTCACAATCACGATGTTATTAACAATTGGCACCAACTTGGAGTGCTTGTCTGTAGTGGTCGTCTCTGCCTGCAAGCCCTCACTTCTCGGTCATAATTTTTGAGGGTAGCTCGCTCATATATTCCGCAAATAATCTTCGTAGAGTTGATGCGTCGTATTTGCTCTTCCATTCGTCGAAGGCTGATTTGCGTAACGGAGCCTGGTCCTTCTGTCCGTTAAGGTACGGATATATGCGTGCTATGAATTCTTCAGAGGTGGGATTCTCGGAGAGAAGTATGCCAGTGCTGTCATTGACGATCTCTTTTATCCCGGGGACATCACATCCGATTACTGGTATTCCGTACGACAGAGCTTCGCAAAGTGCTATGGGAAGTCCTTCGCATCGGCTCATAAGCATGGCCCAGTCAATCGGTTCTTTCCGGTATATGCTGTGTATCTCTTCGTTACAGAGCATTCCTTTCAGGTCGATGGTGAGATTGGATGGCAGTTGCGCCGGTATTGATGCCCGCAGCATGCTCATGCACGGACCGTCACCGGCATGTATCCACCGGAATCTTAATTCAGGCATGTTGCGGGCTAAGTCGATCAGTAAAGTCAGATTCAGTGTGACGCGCTTGTTGTCGTCTACACGGGAGCATGAGAAGAATGTGACGGCATCCTCGGAATTGCCCGGGCGTGATATGGCATCGCGGATCGGCTTTTTTGAACCGAGGGTGCGCAGTGTTACTTTTGATGTTGGGTCTCCATTGAATTCATCCTTCAGGAACTCCTGTCCGCCTTTGCTTACAGCGAACAACTTTGTCATTCTTTCGAATGCAAGTTTCCTGTATCTATGTATTTTGAGAACTCCTGGGGTTGGGTATATGTCTTGTCTGTGGGCTCCTGACACGAGTGTGCCATGATCAGGTGGAAGAGCCAGGGCAATGGCTTCTGTGATGTGGTCGAACCAAAAGGTGTAGAACACTGCGTTGTCGCAGTCTATTGAATGACGCTTTATGATGTCTTTTAGATTGCTCCCTATGCGGTGGCGGTTGATAGCCATTGACCATGCGGCAGGAATCTTGTTGGCAGGGATATGGGGTAGGCTTTTTGCAAGCTGATCCAACACTGAGGGATGGAGTGCTGACGGCAGCTTGCCTAACGGATGTCTGTGGTCGGTTGATAAAGCCCTGGATGTGTCGACAGTGACATTGGTGAATGAGGAAAGGTCTCTCAGTTCACCTTTGCTTATTTCAGGGATGATTATGACTCGCCGGAAGCACCTGCACAATTCCTCAAGCTCACTCATTACAAACACGGATTCTGTAACCGCGTCATAAGGGAATAAGGTGGTGAAGAGGAGCAGATCTTTTTTCATCGGCAGGTATTACTGTCGGGGCTACATGTCGCGGGCGATGATGTAGTCGAGAAGAGATAGCAGGGGAGTAGTGTCTACATCCCCGAGTGAAGAAAGGACTGCCGCAGCTTCATTGCGAAGTCGCATGAGAGTGGCATCGGCATACTCTATGCCTCCTGCCTCTATGGCATAGTCTATCAAGGTGGCGATCTCTTCATCCGAAAGTCCGTCGCGCGACACAAGAGCGTTCATTTCGGCACATCGCGGATGGTCAGTGGCTTTCAGGGCGTGTATGAGAGGTAGGGTGACTTTGCCCTCACGAAGATCATTGCCGGTTGGCTTGCCTAGTGATTCAGAGTGGAAGTAGTCAAATATATCGTCCTTTATCTGGAAGCATTGTCCGAACAGGCATGCGAATCGGCGCATTATGTCGAGCTGCTCCTGGGTGGCGTCTGAGGCGTATGCTCCCATCTCTACACAGGCAATGAATAGAGATGCTGTCTTGTGGGTGATTATTTCGAAATAAGCCTCTTCCGATATGGAATGGTTAGTTGCGATGTTTATCTGATCCATCTCCCCGGTCGACAGTAGCCTTCCGAGCGATGCTATGGTGTTGACAGCCCTGAGGTCGCCGGTCGTTATCACGAGCTGAAGAGCCGTTGACACGAAATAGTCACCCACAAGCACTGCGATATGGTTGTCCCACATGGCATTGATGGTGGGCATTCCGTGGCGTGTGGAGGACTGGTCAATGACATCGTCGTGGATGAGAGAAGCGTTGTGAAGCATCTCGATGGATGCTCCGGACGTAATGACACGGTCCGGGTCGCATGCTCCGAGTATGCGAGCAGTGAGTATGACCATCATGGGCCGCAGCTGTTTGCCTTTCTGGCTGAGATAGCGGCTGATCACATCGTTGATGAGAGGGTTGGACGACCTGAGCCTTTCGGCTATGAGATCGTTCAACTTGTTCAGCTCAGGAGCGAGTGAGTGTCGTATGGAGTGTATGTCGGTCATAACGGAGTGCAAATTTACAAAAATCTTCCGTAAAATGTTCATATTTCAAAAAATTAAGTAAAAAACGTAAGGACCGGGACTTTTTTACGTGATAATTCAGTAACTTTACAACCTCAAACCCCTAACCATATGGAGAAGCGACTCTTCCTTCTGGATGCCTACGCGCTTATATATCGCGCATATTATGCACTTATACATTCGCCGCGTTTTGCCTCGGCGGCGGGTTTCAATACCTCTGCGATCTTCGGGTTCTGCAACACGCTTGAGGACCTGTTGCGCAAAGAGAATCCCACCCATCTGGCTGTGTGTTTCGATCCGCCTCATGGTGCGACTTTCCGTCATGAGAAGTTCGAGGCTTACAAGGCGCAGCGTGACAAGCAGCCTGAGGACATAACTCTTGCATTACCTTATATAAAGAGGATACTTGAAGCCTACCGCATACCTGTCATTGAGATTCAAGGCTATGAAGCCGACGATGTGATAGGGACTATCGCTACACGTGCTGCCGCCAAAGGATATGATACATATATGATGACTCCCGACAAGGACTATGGTCAGCTTGTGGGTGAGCATATCTTTATGTACAGACCCGCGCTCAAAGGAGAAGGTTTTGAGGTGAGGGATGTGGCACGCGTGTGTGAACGTTACGGCATATCGACACCTCGTCAGGTGATCGACCTCCTTGCTCTCGAAGGTGATGCCTCCGACAATATCCCCGGATGCCCAGGTGTCGGAGAGAAGACTGCAAGGAAACTCATAGATGAGTTTGGCAGTGTGGAGAACCTTCTTGAAAACACCGATAAGCTCAAGGGCGCCCTTCAGCGAAAGGTGATTGAAAACGCTGAACAGATACGGATGTCCAAATGGCTTGCCACCATATGCACTGATGCCCCTATAGATATAGAAATTGAATCTCTGATCAGGAAGCCTCTTGACCCGGAGAAGCTTATGGGGATCTATAGTGAGCTTGACTTTAAGTCACTGATGGGACGACTGAAAGCTCAGATAGCATCAAATAAAGCTGTGGAAGAGGCTTCGTCTCAATCCGTAGGTATATCTGCCGATGATGGAAGCGGCATGGGGTCTCTTTTTGATTCAGCTTATGGCGGAGAAGAGGCGGAGCCGGCTACGGATTGTGAGGACCGTCATTATGAGATTGTCGATACTCCTGCTCGCATCGCGGATATGATATCTGCCGCAATGTCTCATCAGGCAGTGGGTTTTGCAGTTTATGCTCCCGGAGAGGAGGCTATGGCTACGAGGCTTGAAGGAATAGCAGTGAGTTGGGAGCCGTGTGTGGGATTCTTCATGCCTTTTCCGTCTGAAGATAATGCCCGTAAGGCATTGGCAGAAGCCATATCACCTATGTTTGGCGAAAAGTCTCCTGTGATGGTGGGACTTGATGTCAAGCGAGCTATTCTCCTTTTGAGAAATGAGGGCATAGAATTCTCTGCACCTTATTTCGATGTATCGGTGGCACATTATGTGATAGATCCCGAGATGAAGCATGATATTGCTACCTTGTCATCCAGATATTTGCATGTTGTGCTTCAGGGTATGGCATCCGATTCCCGGGCCGGACATCCCAAGGAGTCGCTTTCAAATGATGAGGCTATGACTCGATATTGCGAGGAAGCCGATCTGGCACTTCGCTTGCGTCCGCTGCTCTCCGCCGAGGTGGCTGAGCGTGAGATGGTGCCGTTGCTTGACAATGTAGAGTTCCCTCTCATACGCGTCCTTGCCGATATGGAATGGACTGGAGTGAGAATTGATCCGAAGGTGCTTGTTGATCTCTCTGCAAAGCTTAAGAAACGGGTAGAGGAGCTTGAGCAGGAGGCGTATGTTATGGCGGGCGGACCATTCAATATCGGTTCTCCGGCACAGGTGGGAATGGTGCTTTTTGATCGCCTTGCCATCGATCCTAAAGCCAAGCGGACAGCGCGCGGCTCATATTCCACCACTGAACAGGTGCTTGAAAAATATGCCTCCAAGGTGCCTCTTGTGGGAGTGATTCTTAAGATACGCAGGCTGAGGAAGCTTATCACTACGTACCTTGATGCTCTTCCGGCATTGATAAACCCCAGGACCGGGAAGATACATACTTCTTTCAATCAGACAGTCACAGCCACAGGGCGTATATCCTCGACCAATCCCAATCTACAGAACATCCCTATACGTACCGACGACGGACGAGAGATACGCCGGGCATTCATCCCTGATGCCGGAAATGTGATCATGAGTGCCGACTACTCGCAGATAGAGTTGCGTCTGATAGCCGATCTCAGCGGGGATAAGGATATGATAGAGGCATTCCTTTCAGGTGATGATATACATCGCATCACAGCATCTAAAATATATAAGGTGTCGCTTGATGAGGTTACCGACGATCAGCGTCGCCATGCCAAGACTGCTAATTTCGGTATAATATATGGTATATCGGCATTCGGGCTTGCTGAGCGTCTCGGCATATCCCGTCCGGATGCCAAGAAGCTCATAGACGGATATTTTGCTACCTACCCCCATATACGAGAGTATCTTGACAAGGCTGTTGATGATGCCCGCAAGCAAGGGTATGTGACAACACGTATGGGGCGTCGGCGTTATTTGCCGGAGATAAACTCGCGTAATGCCGTGGTGAGGGGTTTTGCCGAGCGTAATGCTGTCAATGCTCCTATCCAAGGCTCAGCTGCCGATATAATTAAGGTGGCGATGGTGAGGATTCACGACGAGATGAAGAAGCAAGGCATGCGTTCGCGTATGATAATGCAGGTGCATGATGAACTCATATTCAATGTTGTGCCCGAAGAGCTTGACGATCTAAGGCGGCTTGTTATCACTGGAATGGAGAGTGCTTATGCCGGCGCAGTGCCCCTTGAAGTCGCTGCCGGTGTCGCTGCCAACTGGCTTGAGGCTCATTGAGTATAATTGTATTATTTAGGAATATAATAATAGGGATTTAGTTATAAAGTTATGACCCCTGAAGAGAAACTTGTTATTGAAGAGAAGATTGTCACCATGCTCAAGACCGTCTTTGATCCGGAGATACCGGTCGACATATACAATCTTGGGCTGATATATGCCATTGAGCTTGACGATGACGGCAATCTGCATATTGATATGACTCTTACCGCACCGAACTGTCCTGCGGCAGATTTTCTTGTGGATGATGCACGTATCAAGCTTGAGAGCATCGATGGTGTAAAAAGCGTGGATATACGCATAGTCTTTGAGCCTGAATGGACCAAGGACATGATGACCGAGGAGGCGAAGCTCGATCTCGGATTCCTTTAGAAGCCATTCAAGCCTATGCGTGACCTTACCTATTTTCTCAGTGATCTGCATCTTGGTGCCGGATATATTCCTGACCATCGCGCCCATGAGCGGAGGGTAGTGGATTTTCTGCGCAGCATTGAGCCGCGGGCCAAGCGGATATATCTGCTTGGCGACATTCTTGACTACTGGTGGGAGTACCGTGATGTGGTGCCAAGGGGGTTTGTGAGATTCTTCGGAGAGCTTGCACGTCTGGCTGATTCAGGAGTTGAGATCACATGGTTCAAGGGTAATCATGACATATGGATTTTTGACTATCTTCCGTCCGAGATAGGGCTGGAGGTCCATGATGGCATTATGGTCAGGGATATTGACGGCGCAAGGTTCCTGTTGGAGCACGGCGACGGAGTGGGGCGGCTTCCTTGGTCATTCCGACGTCTGCGAGGTTTGTTCCGATGCCGTGTGGCGCAACGTCTCTTCGCTGCCATTCATCCTCGCTGGACAGTTGGGTTTGCTCATGCGTGGTCGTCACACAGTAGAAAGACCGGAGGGTACGTTCCACGTCAAGGTGTGGAGGAGAGCCTGGTGGAGTATGCTGAAGAGTACAATAGGGAGGCTGTAAGGACTGGTGCCGGGAAGATTGACTATTTCATTTTCGGGCATCTTCACACACTATTCGAGCAACAGGTTTCCGGTGGAGCAACAGTGGTGGTTTTGGGCGATTGGATTTCCAGATTCTCATATGCGGTATGGGACGGAAAGTCGCTGAAAACTGAAAAATATACCGGATAAAATAGGAATAGTTTGTATTCTTAACGTATTTTAACGGTTTTGGACTGAATACTTATTGTATTTGCAATGATTTGCTGTTTAGTTGTTTAAGCTGCAATATATTGTGATGTATAGGGATTCGGAAATGAAAATATGTTGGATAACATAAAAAAAAATTTCATTACCCACTAAACTTCCCCTACCTTTGCATCACGAACCTAAAACAATCTTTTTTACCTTAGAAATTGTACCTATTGGAAACTCATGAAAAGGAGCTGCGTGAAGCAGTTCCTTTTTATCTTTATATAATACCCATTGGAAACGAATCTTGAAAGCTGAAAATCAATACGTTTCGAAATGCATAGAATTCTTTTCAAAAAGAATTCTAAACTTAAAAATAATTAACATCGGGATGATTTTAAGGGCGATATTGTAGAAATTTGCGAGAAAATTCGTATCTTTGTAAACTATTGCAGTAATGACAGTTCTATTTAAGAGATATACCATATTTTTGACTACAGGAAACATGAGACTAAAGCAAATCCTATTAGGAGCTACATTGGTTGGGTTTATGACGGCTGTCCCCTTCGAGGTGATGGGTTCGACCGTTTCGGACAACGCAAGAAGCTTTCTTTTCTTCGGTAAAAAGAAAAACAAGAAGGCATCTGCCGGCGCGGAATCCAAATCGGAGCCGGTCAAAAGTTCTTATGACAAGATACTTACTGACACTGCTACCGTTACAAAAGGGATGTTCAATGTGATCCACAACGGTGACAGCTATTATTTCGAGATACCTCGCGCTCTTATGGGGCGGGATATGCTCATCGTCAACAAACTTGTGCGTGTGCCTCGCGAGCTTAATGATGCAGGTGTGAATCGTGGCATCAACACCAGCAATCAGATGGTCCGGTTTGAACTTGACGGAAAGGGAAAGAGAGTGATGGTGCGCCAGTCGCGTCCACGCCCTGTTGTCGATCCCAATGATGCGATTGCTCGTTCAGTGAATGACAATTATATAGATCCGCTCATTGCCTCATTTCCCATCGAAGCACATAATTCCGATTCCACTTCTGTAGTTATCAAAGTGAATGATTTCTACAACGGCAACAAGCCGACATTTGGCGATGTGTTCGGTGACATCAACATCGGCACACCTGCTGTGAGCGATCTGTCAAGGATCGTCAATATAAAGGCTTTCGAGAACAATGTATATGCACTATCCGAGCTGACTACCCGAGTGGTGGAGCCTGGAGGGGCTGTAAATATCACTGTTGAGGTGGGATCTTCTCTTGTACTTCTTCCTGAGAAGCCAATGACAGGACGATATGCAAGCTCACGCATAGGGTATTTCACTGAGGAGCTGCTCAAATACTCTGACGATCAGCAGAGGGTTGGAAAAGCCAATTTCATAACCCGCTGGAGGCTTGAGCCACGTCCGGAGGATATGTCCGACTACATGGCCGGACGGCTCGTGGAGCCTGTAAAGCCCATTGTATTCTATATCGACAGATCGACGCCAGCCAAATGGCGTCCGTATATACGCACCGGAATCCTGGACTGGCAGAAAGCTTTCGAGATGGCTGGTTTCAAGAATGCCATTCAGGTCAGAGACTTTGCCGAAGGTGAAGAGGGCGACGAGGATGATATCAACTACTCGGTGCTCACTTATGCGGCATCGGCAAAATCCAATGCCATGGGTCCGTCTATCACCGATCCACGCTCAGGCGAGATCCTGGAGGCTGATATAATATGGTGGCATAATGTGCTTGATATTGTGCACGACTGGATCATAGTACAGACTGGTGCGGTCGATCCTCGCGCTCGTCAGCATAAACTTCCTGACGAGCTTATGGGAGATGCCATGCGTTTTGTGGCCTGCCATGAGGTGGGACATTCGCTGGGTCTGCGTCATAATATGATTGCATCCAATTCCATACCTGTCGATTCGTTGCGCTCCGAGAAGTTCACTTCCATGATCGGCGGTACTGCCGCTTCTATTATGGACTATGCCCGCTTCAATTATGTGGCACAGCCCGGCGATGGAGTCAAGACCCTGACCCCTAATCTCGGTCCGTATGATATGCTCGCCATCGAGTATGGCTACCGTTGGTATCCGGCAGGCAACCCTGATGTCGACCAGGTGCATCTGGAGCAGTTGCTGTCCAACTATGACCATCCTTTCTACCGCTACAGTGAGGCTCAGGACTCTCGTGACGCTGTTGACCCGCGTGCGCTTACCGAGGATCTGGGTGACAACAATATCGAGTCGTCTCGTTATGGGCTTGCCAATCTCAAACGTGTGGTGCCCGAGATAATCAAATGGACCACTACAGGTGAGCCCGGGCAGAACTATGACGATGCATCCAATCTCTACGGATCGGTGCTCGGACAATGGAACCGTTACATGTATCATGTCATGGCTAATGTGGGTGGTATCTATATTGACAACACCACAGTGGGCAGTGGCAGTCACACATATACATTCGTGGAGAAGGACCGCCAGCGCGAAGCTGTGAGATTCCTTGTCGAAGAGGCTTTCACCTATCCCGAATGGCTGTTTGACGCTGACGTGACTAATTATACATATGTGGTGCAGAACACCCCTGTGGGACGTCGTGAACAGGCTCCTTCCTATCTGCTTTCCAATTACCAGAGCTATCTGCTTTGGGACCTCCTGAGCAACGACCGCCTGGTGCGCATGCTTGAGAATGAGGCAAAGCAGGGCAAAAAGGCTTTCACTGCAGTAGAAATGACCGACATGCTTCACAAAGGAATCTTCAAGCCTACAATTCAGGGCCGTAACCCAAATGTGAGAGAACGTGCCATACAGAAAAACTATATTGATGCCTTGATCATAGCGGCATGTGAGCGTCAGGGAGTCAAGGATGGAGTGGCACTAAGGCATGAAGAGCATAATGACCTCTTTGCGACCATGCCCGGTCACAATGTGGATCTGTGTTGCCATAGGCATGCCGCCGGAGAGCAGACCACAGGATCACGTACGCTCAATTTCTACGGTTCGCAGGCTAATCGAATCTCGGACGCGATATCCGTGAAGCGCGGGGAGCTTATGCGCGTGCGCACACTCCTTAAAAGCCGCCGCAACAGTGCCGATACCGCATCACGCTACCATTACGATGACCTGCTGATGCGAATCAACACAGCTCTCGGGCTCCCTTTGGAATAATTTTGTCATTCTTGTAAGGATATACGAGATTATAGGATTCTCAGCCAATATCATGATGGCTGAAATCCTATGATCATGGTACACTTATGACCTTACAGTCACATATAACCTTTAACTTCCATAATAAGTGTCTAATGAAAAAAAGCTTAATATTTAACCTTGCAGCCCTGATACTCATGGTGATGACTTCGGCTTTCACGGCATATGCCGGAGATCGCACCATCACGGGCATAGTGCTTTCGTCGGATGATTCCGAACCGCTTATCGGAGCTTCGGTCATGGTGTCGCAGACACAGCTCAAAGAGGCGGGCAGTTCACTCAAGACTCTCGGAGTCGTGACCGACATAGATGGAAAGTTCACTCTTACCATTCCCGAGGGTGTGAAATCCATAGAGTGTCGGTACGTAGGTTACAATCCTCGTACCATCGAACTCGTACCAGGCCTTGATGATTATAAACTCCAGCTCGACCGCGCATCGGAAGTGCTCGGAGACGTCGTAGTGACAGGTTACCAGAACATCGAGAAGCGCAAGCTTACAGCATCTATTACGAAGGTGGAGCTTGACGACAGCAAACTCGGTTCGGTGATGACTGTCGACCAGGCTCTTGCCGGACAGGTGGCCGGACTATCGGCAATCACCACAAGCGGTAGCCCGGGTGCGCCGATGAAGATACGTATACGCGGTACATCTTCGCTCAACGGTACACAGGACCCTCTTTGGGTTATTGACGGTATCCCTGTCAACGGTACAGAAGTACCTTCGTTGGAGGAGCTTAAGGATATTGACAACCTGTACCAGTCATCAATCGCCGGACTTAATCCTGCCGACATAGAGAGCATAACAGTGCTCAAGGATGCTGCGGCGACAGCTATCTATGGAACGCGAGCTGCTAACGGTGTCATCGTTGTTACAACAAAGAAAGGTCATTCCGGAGCTCCTGAGATAAGTTTCTCGACACGACTCACCTACTCGCCGCGCCCCGACATAGACCGCCTCAATCTGCTCAGTTCAAACGAAAAGGTCGATCTTGAGCTTTCACTGCTCGGAACTGACTACACTTACCGTGAAGATAAAGGTGCGGTGTCACGTATACTCAATGCTGCCGGCATGATGTCGGTGTTCAAGGCTGACGGATGGAACGCCTTGCCTTCCGATGTGCAGAACCAGATCAATGCCCTCCGCGGAATCAATACCGACTGGAATGATATACTGTTTCGTGACACATTCAATCAGGAGTATAACCTCAGCCTTTCAGGAGGAAACGACCGCGCCACTTACTATACCTCGCTCGGATTTCAGGAAGAGAACGGAAATGTGACCGGTGTGGATATGAACCGTCTGAGCCTCACGCTCAAGACCAACTACAATGTGACACGCCGCTTCAAGGTGGGAGCGTCGCTTTTTGTCAACCACCGCCAGAATAATTCATATATCACTGACAGCGATGGTTTCTCCAATCCTGTGTACTACTCGCGTCGTGCAAACCCCTATCAGCAGCCATTCGACGAGAACGGTGATTACGTGTATGATACTGACATACAGGGAAGAGGCTACGGAGTCCAGAAATTCAACATCTTTGAGGAGCGTGCCAACACAAGCCGCAAGCAGGACAACACAGGCATAACAGCATTGCTCGATGCAAGTCTCCGCTTCACGGACTATCTGAAAGCTTACACTCAGGTGGGCTTCCAGCTCGACAACTCCGAGACTCAGAGCTATGCTTCGGATGAGACCTATGTGATGCGTAAGGAATTCTATAACACCGAGATATATAAGGACGGAGAGTATGTATCATTCCTTCCTGACGGTGGTCGGCACATACAGAACAAATCTACCAACAAGCAGCTCACATGGAAGGCGCAGCTTGAATACAGTGACAGGTTTGCCGACAATCACGAACTTGAGGTGATGCTCGGCACAGAGCTGCGCAAGACGTGGTATGACTACTTCTCCAGCACCGCCTACGGATATGATCCCAAGACACTTATGAACAAGCCGGTGATGTTCCCTGACGAAAGCTGGGCGAAGCGTTATCCACTTCATTCCGAGAGCTATATTGAGAATGCGTATGCTTCATTCTTTGCCACAGGCTCTTATACTTTAAAAAGCCGTTACACACTCGGTGCAAGCATCAGGTTTGACGGTAGCGATCTTTACGGTGTTGCAAAGAAATATCGTTTCCTTCCGTTGTACTCATTCAGCGGATTGTGGCGCGTGAGCGATGAGCCATGGATGCGCGAATCGACTTTTGTCAACAATCTTGCGCTCCGAGCCTCCTACGGTATACAGGGCAACATTGACAAGAACACATCATCATTCGTGATAGGCAACTTCAACAACACATCGATACTTCCGGGTGTTACCGAGGATGTGATAGTGCTCGGGTCGGCTCCTAACCGCCGTCTGCGCTGGGAAAAGACATATACCACCAATGCCGGATTTGATTTATCGATAATCGACAACGCGATATCTCTGACCGGAGACTACTATCATCGTAAAGGCAATGACCTGATCGCTCTTAAGATGCTTCCTCTTGAGACCGGATTCATGTCCTATATGGTCAACTGGGCAAGTATGCGCAACCAGGGTTTTGAACTGGGGCTTGCCACTCGCAACATAGCCACACGCAATTTCCGCTGGACCACCAATTTTAATATTGCCTACAACGAGAACACTGTGCTTCAGGAGACTGTGCCTGCCAACCAGACCACACCTGGCCGTGAGGGTTATCCGGTGAATTCCATATTCGCATATAAAACAGCTGGATTTGACGAGGACGGCTACCCGCTTTTCCTCAATAAGCAGGGTGAGGCTGTGACACTTCAGGAATTCTTCAAGCTCAATGAGTACGGAGGCTCCACTCTTACACCCGAAGAGCAGCGTGACCTTTATACCTACATAGGGTCGGGTGATCCGTTATGGACAGGTGGCTTCATCAATAATTTCTCTTACAGGAATTTTGATCTCACAGTCAATTTTGCATTCAACCTCGGCATGTACACTCGTGTGCAGCCGTCATACAGCTCTACCCAGTTTGACCGTGGCATGAATGCGAACCGTGATATTCTTGACAGATGGACCGCCGACAACTCCGGCTCTAAACTTCCCGCACTCATTCCCGATGCCTGGAATACTTTCCACCGATTGAGTGAGTATATGTATCTCGATGACTTCCAGCCTGATGCTATGCTTGATATATGGGTGAAGAAAACCAATTACTTCCGTATGCAGAGCCTGCGTCTTGCCTACAACATTCCGCCCAGATATCTTAGCCCTCTGCGCATGAGTGTTCTTACCCTCGCTTTTGAGGCAAGAAACCTTTGGGTATTCGGTTCGAGCTATAAAAATTCTCTCGATCCCGAGACTATGGGCAATCCATTCGCCCAGCCCATCCCGAAGACTTATACTTTCAGCCTTAATGTAAAATTCTAAAGATCTTATGAACAAGACATTATTATATACTCTCCTTGCATCGCTCCTAGTGATGCTGAGTTCATGTGACGATTATCTTGACATCCAGCCTGTAGGCAAGGTCATACCTACTACAGCCGAAGATTTTCGCGCGCTTATGACCGAAGCCTACTCCTATGTGCCCTCTGACCGTGGTCTCGCATCGTTCCGTAGCGATGAGGTGCTGCTTGAGCCTTCGATGTCCGAATACGATCTGGAGTCATATTTCGACATCTGGGCCTGGAAAGATAACGGAGCGAACGAAAACACCTCGACATTTTCTTGGCGTAGCTTCTATCACGTGTTGTTCATAGCCAACTATGTGATAGAGTCAGAGGCATCCATTATAGGCGGCACCGGACCGGAGATACGTCAGATGGTGGGTGAGGCATATATGTTGCGTGCCTATATGCACTTTATTCTTGCCAATCTCCATGCTCCCGCCTACACCAAGTGTGACCCGGCTGTCACCAAGGCTGTGCCTCTCAAACTCAACAGCGATGTGGAGACTTTGCTTAGCCGTTCCATGCTTGGCGATATATACGAATCAGTCACATCCGACCTTGATACAGCGGAGTCTTATCTCAATGTAGACTCTTGGGAGACAGGTTATAATTATCGCTTCAATAAGATCAGTGTCGATGCTCTTCGTTCGCGTGTATACCTATATATGGGTAAATGGGAAGAGAGTCTCGCGGCATCCGCAAAAGTGCTTGCTGTGAATGACAATCTGGAGGATATCACTGTACGTTTGCCCAACGAGTATAATTCAGTGGAGAATATCGTTGCTCTTGAGCAGGTTATGGTCAATAACTATAAACGCACACTTAAGGTGAACAGTGACTTCTTAAGCCTGTATGATGGTCAGGATCTGCGCCTTGAGGCATATTATGAACCTACAGAATCAGGAACACGTATAGTAAAAGGTGGCAGCAACACGTATTCATGCTCGTTGCGAGTGGGTGAGATATATCTCAATGCCGCCGAGAGCGCATGGAATTGTAAGCGTTATGACGATGCCGCCGATTATCTGCTGAAACTTCAGTCAGCCCGCTATACGGCTGAGGCTTATCCTGATAAGGAGGCTTATGTGAAACGTCTTTCACCTGAAGCTTTGCTTGTGGAGATATATGATGAGAGAGCGAGGGAGCTTGCTTTCGAAGGTCACAGGTGGTTTGACCTGCGACGCACTACTCAGCCACGCATGGAACGTAAGTTCCGTGATGACGTATATGTGCTTGAGCAGGGCGACAGCCGTTACACCATACCTATCCCCACTGCTGCCATACAGGCGAATCCACTCCTTACTCAGTGATGATCTGAGAATGATCTGAGAACAGAAGTAACAGAAGAAACAAAAGTTTGTTTTCATTGAGCCTTCATAACATAGAGGCGTATCATATGATTGAAACTTTTGTTTCTTCTGTTACTTTTGTACTATTCTATCCGCTTTCTGATGAATAAAAATCGTATATTTGCAGAATATTCACATACTTACCATGATTAGAGAAATTCTACTTGCAGCTACACTTTCCATTTCTTGTGCGGTGCCGGTGTATGGTGCCGAGGTCGTCACATCGCCCGACGGTGACATTCGTCTGTCTTTCGATCTTGAAAAGGGAAATCCTTTTTATTCTGTGGACTTCAAGGGTAAACAGGTTATAGCTCCATCGCGTATGGGATTGGAGCTTTACAGCGAGAACGGACGTAACACCTTCAGCAGCCAGGGTGAAAAGGCTGCTGCCGATGCGCTTAAGCTATGTTCGGGATTTGAACTTGCCAATACCACTCGTGATTCTCTTTCGGAGACCTGGACCCCGGTGTGGGGTGAGGAGGCTGAAATCCTCAACAAGTATAATAGTATGATTGTACGGCTGAAACAGCCGCAGTTTGACCGTGTTATGAACATCGAATTCCGTGTATTCGATGATGGCATAGCTTTCCGTTATGAGTTTCCGGCTCAGCCTCATCTCAATTATTTCGTGATAAAGGAGGAGATGAGCCAGTTTGCAATGACAGGTGACCATTGGGCATATTGGATTCCGGGCGACTACGACACTCAGGAATATAATTACACCAAATCGCGCCTGAGCGAGATACGCGGTCTGTTCCCTTCTAAGGTTAACCCCGACAATGCCTCGACCACCGTATTCTCTCCTACCGGAGTGCAGACCTCTCTTCAGCTCAAGACCGACGACGGCATATACCTCAATATACATGAGGCGGCATGCATCAATTATCCCACGATGCATCTCAACCTCAACGATACTACCATGACGTTCACTTCATGGCTTACTCCTGACAATCAGGGACGTAAAGGGTATATGCAGACCCCTTGCGCTACACCATGGCGCACAGTGATAATCACCGACGATGCCCGCGACATACTTGCATCACGCATAGCCTACAATCTTAACGAGCCATCGAAGATTGAGGATACCTCATGGATCAAGCCTGTGAAATATATCGGCGTATGGTGGGAGATGATAACAGGAAAGAGCTCATGGAACTATACTGACGATGTGTTCTCCGTCAAACTCGGCGAGACCGATTATTCAAAGACAAAGCCGAACGGTCGTCACGGAGCCAACAACGAGAAGGTGAGACGATACATTGATTTTGCTGCCGAGCATGGCTTTGACCAGGTGCTTGTGGAAGGATGGAACGAAGGTTGGGAAGACTGGTTCGGTCAGTCCAAGGACTATGTGTTTGATTTCGTGACCCCTTATCCTGATTTTGATTTCAAGGCACTTAACGATTATGCCCATTCCAAGGGGGTTAAACTAATGATGCACCATGAGACATCCGGATCGGTACGCAACTATGAGCGTCATCTCGACAAGGCTTACAAGCTCATGGCCGACAATGGATACAACTCGGTAAAGAGCGGTTATGTCGGTAATATCATTCCTCGCGGAGAGTATCATTACTCTCAGTGGCTCAACAACCATTATCTTTATGCCATACAGAAAGCTGCTGACAATAGGATAATGGTCAATGCTCATGAAGCATCTCGTCCTACAGGAGTCGCACGCACGTATCCCAACTGGATAGGTAATGAAAGTGCCCGCGGCACCGAGTATCAGGCTATGGGCGGAAATGATAAATGGCACACATCGATTCTTCCGTTCACTCGTCTGCAGGGAGGTCCTATGGATTATACACCTGGCATATTTGAGTTTGATCTGTCCAAGTTCACCCCAGGAAACAACAGCAAGATTGCTTCAACCATTCCTGGTCAGCTCGCTCTGTATGTCACCATGTATTCGCCTCTACAGATGGCAGCCGATCTTCCGGAGCATTACGAGCAGCATCTCGATGCATTCCAGTTCATAAAGGATGTGCCGCTGGAATGGGAACGTTCAGTGTATCTTGAAGCAGAACCTATGGAGTATGTAACTATAGCCCGAAAGGATAAGAATTCCGATGAATGGTATGTTGGCTCCACAGCCGGAACAGCCGACCGCAAGAGCACGATTTCACTCTCTTTCCTTGAACCGGGAAGAAAATATGATGCTACTATCTATGCGGAGGCTCCTGACGCAAATACTGTGGATGGTCAGCAGCGTTACAAAATAACCCATAAGACTGTCACCTCCAAGAGCAAACTTACCCTCAATGCACTTGCTGGTGGAGGATATGCCATTTCAATTAAACCGCTAAAATGAAGAAATCTCTCACATTTATCCTTTCACTTTCCGCCGTCATTCTGTCTGGCGGTGTCGTGTCATGTCGAACAGCAGTAGATAGTGCAGTGCCATCAGCTGCCTCGCAAGGTCCGGATGGATTCGGTGCTTACAGAAATAATCCGGGTCCGCAGGCTATGCCTTATGCGCAGATCTACCGTACATCCGGCAATTTCGACTCATATGTACCGGTGACAGTCAATCCTGTCGACGGCAAGCTTGTGTCCTATCCGGCTCCGGGTGATATTACAGGGGCCTCCATGCCTGTGGTTCTTAGGGACGGATGGCTGCTTGACAGAAGAGGGATAAGTCCTGACACTCGTTTCGTGCGTTACACCTATTCCGAGTATCATGATTTAAGCCAGGCTCCTTCACCCGAGGAACTTGTCGGCTCAATCATACCTGATGCATTGGTAACCGAAATAGTGTCACTTCCGTACAAGGTAGGTGAGGCTACTCCGGCAAAGGTCGACTCGCTTATAGCAGCAGGCCTGCCTCGTTGCGAGGTCACATATAAAAGATAAATGAGGGGGATTAATAAGTATTAAATAAGCTATGTCACAATCGGAAGATAAGAAACAACGTTTCTGTGAGCTTCTTCGCTCCACAGGACGTGAGAATATAGAATACGTCATCGAGGACCTTGATACATATGGTTTTTTTGAGGCTCCCGCATCAGTCCGTAACCATTACAATCATCCCGGAGGGCTTGTTGAACATTCTCTCAATGTGTATGACGCCGCGATGATGCTCCGTGAAGGGGTGCTGAAACGCCGTCCTGACCTTGAGAAGAGCCTGCCTGTCGATGCCGTTGTGCTTGCATCGCTTCTGCATGACGTGTGTAAAGCCAATATATACAGGCTTGTCACACGCAAGCGTAAGAATGAGATCGGGGTATGGGAAGAGGTCCAGGAATATGAAGTCAACTATTCACAGCTACCCATAGGTCATGGTGAAAAATCAGTGGTGATGCTTCTGCGTATGGGGCTTGACCTGGAGGATGATGAGATATGCGCAATACGTTGGCATATGGGTCCATGGGCTGTCGACTCCGCTTCCATAGAACAGGATAAGAGTTACCGTCAATCGATAATGAATTCACCCCTTCTTCCTCTGATACATACAGCCGACACTGTCGCCTCACAGATATTTGAGCGCGATGAGACAATAAGATAAGGTATACGGCAAAAATAGGAAATTCCGGAGATCCAAAGAGCTATAGATACATTCTATAATCTTTGGTTCTCCGGAGTTTCTTTATTTCATCAGAGAGTTTTACCCGGTATGCTATGGCAGGGAGGCTCTGCTGTTTACTTCATAAGCTCTGCCTATGTGCCGCACATATCCGTCAGGTATTCATTGATGGTTTAGTCGTCGAGTGTACAGATGGATACTCGGTTCCAGCTCTCCTCTTTGAACATATGGCCTATACCCTGTCCCTCAGCCTGGATACGTGATGCCTTGATGCCGTACTTGCGGACAAGCATGTCCTTAACTGATTCGGCGCGGGCACGAGCGAGACGCTCGTTGAGATCCTTGGGTCCGTCCTGTGAAGCGTAACCCTTGATAACTACAGTCGAATTGGGGTTGTGCTTCATGTAGTCGGCGATCATCACCACGTTAGGAAGCTGGTCGGCAGTGACCTTGCTTGAGCCAATCTTGAAGAATACGAAACGTACGCTATTGAAAGTGGTGTCGGCCACTACCTTCACAGGCTGGTTCTGGGCTGCGGCAAGGGCTGCGGCGAGGGCTGCATTTTCAGCCTGAGATGCGGCGAGGTCGTCAGCGGCGGCTACTACGCCTGCACGGAGTGTGTTGACCTGATCGTTGAGGGCTGCAATTTCGGCAGAATTATCGGGAGGACAGGTCACGCACTGGAAGCCGGGACCGAAGTTGTAGTTCAACCCTACCATGAGTTCAAAATTGGCGCGTTTGGCATTGAACTGGGTGGGTTCGCCTCCTCCTGAGATGTTCCACAGCACATCAGGTTTTACAGCGATGCTGAAATTGTCGGTTACGGCGAAGTTGATGGCGGCTCCGGTCTTGGCGGCAATCCAGTTCTGGTCATGTGCTCCGGGAAAGAAAGCATGTCCCCAGCCGATGCCGACCACTGCGTCTACCCATACCTTGCGAGGCTCACATTGGAAGCCAGCGAGAAGATTGTTCATGTTTACAGTACCGTATGCCCCGATGTATTGGGTGTCAAAAGCGGTAGGGCTCGGCGTGGTGTTCACACCCCATTGTCCCTCGATGCCAAGTCCAAGCAGAGGTGTGATCTGCTTTCCGATGTGTATGCCGTACTGGCTACGCATATTCTGGAAGAAAGAATGTCCCTTCAATGGAGTTGTGAGACCGGCGTCTAAGCCGATTGTCCAATTGTCGAGGAAAGTGGGTCGCTCGATGACGTTTTGAGCGCCGACGGTAAGAGCACAGCCGGCTAATGCGGCGGCGATTAAGACTTTTTTCATCGTGATTACAGTTAGTTGTTACAGATTGTTTTTCCTTGTTTGTTGAATACGTGGCTGGCCGGGTAGGAGAGCCGGATTGCAAGGGGGAGATTAGATGCCCGATGTCGTCCGGGGAGATTCGACCTTCCGTCTATACTAACAACGTCGCCGTGAAGAATGTTGATGTCAGGATAGATTTTCATGATATTTTTTAGTCAAATTTTTATAAGATAGACGGTTAAGACAGAGATGAGGATAATGTGAAAAGTACGAAAACTAAAATTTTAGAATTTAATGTTTTATAACATCAAAATTATTTGTATTTATCAAAAAAAGATTCGTAAATTTGCGCACATAAACATGAAAACCACTTATTGAATCTTAAACGCACCATGGTTCGTTTAGCAAATAATCACATCTCTATTGACTGTGTCGTACTCGGTTTCGATGGGTCCAATCTAAGGGTGCTTCTGGTGAAGCGAAGCGGCAAGGATGAAAACGGAGAATACAATGACATGAAGCTGCCTGGCAGCCTTATTTATCAGGACGAGGATCTTGATGAGGCGGCTATGCGTGTGCTCCATGAATTGACAGGTGTCAAGGACGTGCCTCTTCAGCAGTTCAAGACTTTCGGTTCAAAGGACCGCACACGCAACCTCCGTGACATCGTATGGCTCGAACGCGCCCAGCAGGCTCATGTGGAGCGTATAGTCACGGTAGCTTATTTTGCTATCGTCAAGCTTGATGCTGCTATGCAGCGGTTGGTCAACCGCGAATCTGCCGAGTGGGTGCCCGTAGGAGAAGTCGGGACGCTTGCATTTGACCACAATCTCATCATTGCCGAGGCCCTTAAGTCCGTACGCAGGGAAGTGGAGAACAATCGTTCCATACTTTTCGACCTTCTCCCCAAGAAGTTCACGGCATCGCAGCTGCGCACACTTGCGGAAATCATACATGGTAAGGAGCTGGATGTACGTAATTTCCACAAAAAAATCTCCCAGATGCCCTATGTGGTCCCTCTTGAGGAACGGCAGAAAGGGGTGGCACATCGTGCGGCGCGGTACTTTAAGTTCGACCGGAAGATTTACAATACCAGCAGATGATTCTATAAATTTTATTAAACTCCATAAAGAACAGATGTACCTTTTAGGATATGACATAGGTAGCTCGTCAGTTAAAGCGAGCCTTGTTGATGCTGTGAGCGGCAGGACTATAGCAAGTGACTTCTATCCACGTACCGAAGCCGAGATCATTTCTCTGCGTCCGGGATGGGCCGAGCAGCGACCCGAGCAGTGGTGGGATTGTCTGAAGCAGGCTACTGCTTCTGTTATGGCTTCATCGAAGATCGACCCTAAGGATATAAAGGCGATAGGCATCTCTTATCAGATGCATGGTCTTGTCATGGTCGATAAGGAGCTCAAGCCTCTTCGTCCGGCAATCATATGGTGTGACTCACGCGGTGTGCCTTACGGCGAGAAAGCATTCTGTGACCTTGGCGAGACTCAGTGTCTGAGCCATCTTCTCAATTCTCCGGGTAATTTCACTGCCACCAAGCTTGCCTGGGTTAAGGAGAACGAGCCGGAGACATTCGAACGTATCTACAAAATAATGTTGCCTGGCGATTATGCCGCCATGCGTCTCACCGGTCACTTGTGCACCACCATTTCCGGTCTGAGTGAAATGATGCTTTGGGACTTTAAGGAGGGCGGTCCGGCAGCTTTCCTCCTTGATTACCTCGGGTTTGATGCCGATATCCTTCCTGAGATTGTGCCGACATTCTCCATACAGGGGCGTGTCACAGCCGAGGCGGCTGCTGACCTTGGGCTGGCAGAAGGGATCCCTGTGGCTTATCGTGCAGGTGATCAACCCAACAATGCTCTGTCGCTCAATGTATTCAATCCCGGAGAAGTTGCATCCACAGCCGGAACGTCGGGTGTGGTATACGGTGTGCTCGGGGATGTCAATTATGATCCTCAGAGCCGTGTCAACACCTTTGCCCATGTAAATCATACACCTGAACAGACCCGCCTCGGAGTGCTGCTCTGTATCAATGGCACAGGTATACTCAATTCATGGAGCAAACGCGTCATCGCACCTGAAGGCATATCCTATCCCGGTATGAACGATCTTGCCGAAACGGCTCCTATAGGAGCTGCCGGAGTATCGGTGATACCGTTCGGCAATGGTGCTGAGCGAGTGCTCCGCAACAAGGAGATAGGGTGCTCCATACATGGTGTCAACTTCCTTACCCACGACCGTTCTCACCTTCTCCGTGCCGAGCAGGAGGGCATAGTATTTTCATTTATGTACGGAATGGAGGTCATGGCTGAGATGGGTATGAAGTTGAGCAAGATTCATGCCGGTCATGCCAACATGTTCCTGAGCCCGCTTTTCCGTAACACTCTTGCTGGTGTCAGCGGGGCTACAATAGAGCTTTATGATACCGACGGATCAGTAGGTGCTGCAAAGGGTGCAGGTATCGGAGCCGGCATATATGCCGACAACAACGAGGCCTTCTCCTCACTTGAGAAGATTGAGGTGATAGAGCCTGTCGAAGCTGACCGTCGTGCCTATGCAGAAGCTTATGCGCTTTGGAAAGAACGATTGAATAGAAATCTATAATATAATAACCAACCTAATCAACTACAACTTATTAACTATGGCAGTTAAGGAATATTTCCCGGAAATAGGGAAAATCAAGTTCGAGGGCAAGGATTCCAGAAATCCCCTCGCTTACCGTTATTATGATGCAGAAAAAGTGATTCTTGGCAAGCCTATGAAGGATTGGCTCAAGTTTGCTATGGCATGGTGGCACACTCTCTGTGCAGAGGGTGGTGACCAGTTCGGAACAGGCACCAAGACATTCCCCTGGAACCAGGGTGAGGACGGTATGTCGATCGCAAAGCAGAAGGTTGACGCCGGTTTCGAGATCATGCAGAAGCTCGGTATCGAGTATTTCTGTTTCCATGACACTGACCTTATCGGTGATCTTGACGATATCGACAGCTATGAGGCACGCATGAAGGAGATCACTGAGTATCTCAAGGAGAAGATGGCTGAGACCGGCATCAAGAACCTTTGGGGAACCGCCAACGTGTTCGGCAACGGCCGTTATATGAACGGAGCAGCCACCAATCCCGACTTTGACGTAGTGGCTCGCGCCGCTGTTCAGATCAAGAACGCTATTGATGCCACCATCGCTCTCGGTGGCGGCAACTATGTGTTCTGGGGTGGACGCGAAGGTTATATGAGCCTTCTCAACACTGACCAGAAGCGTGAGAAAGAGCATCTTGCCACTATGCTCACTATTGCTCGTGACTATGCACGCAGCAAGGGATTCACCGGCACATTCCTCATTGAGCCCAAGCCCATGGAGCCATCCAAACATCAGTATGACGTAGATACCGAGACTGTTGTGGGATTCCTCAAGGCTCACGGTCTTGACAAGGATTTCAAGGTTAACATCGAGGTAAACCATGCAACTCTCGCAGGTCACACATTCGAGCACGAGCTCTGTGTGGCTGTCGACAATGACATGCTCGGATCTATCGATGCTAACCGTGGCGACTACCAGAACGGATGGGATACCGACCAGTTCCCTTGCGATAACTTTGAGCTTACCCAGGCTATGATGCAGATCATCCGTAACGGAGGTCTCGGCAACGGTGGCACCAACTTTGATGCGAAGACTCGTCGTAACTCTACCGACCTTGAGGATATCTTCATCGCTCACATCGCAGGCATGGACGCTATGGCACGTGCGCTTGAGAGTGCAGCCGAGCTCCTTGAGAAGTCTCCTTACAAGAAGATGCTTGCTGACCGCTATGCCTCATTCGACGGCGGCGAGGGCAAGAAGTTCGAGGAAGGCAAACTTTCTCTTGAGGATGTTGTGGCTTATGCCAAGACTCAGCCCGAGCCCAAGCTTACATCAGGCAAGCAGGAGCTTTACGAGGCTATCCTCAACATGTACTGCTAATCAATAAAAGAATCGAAAGGTGAAAGATGAAGGGTGAAGACACCATTCATCTTCACCTTTCACTATTCATTTTTATCACCTTCAGTTTCAAATACCAATGAATTATCCGCAAAACGGAAGCAAGACCTACCTGTTCTCCATCGTTCTGGTGGCAGTGCTCGGCGGCTTGCTTTTCGGTTATGATACAGCCGTGATTTCAGGTGCAGAGAAAGGGCTTCAGGCATTCTTCCTTGGAGCAAAGGACTTTGTTTATACCGATACAATCCACGGCATCACATCTTCAAGTGCACTTCTCGGCTGCATTATCGGTTCAGCCATATCAGGTTTTTTCGCATCATATTTCGGTCGTAAGCGGTCGCTTGCCATCGCCGGAGTATTTTTCTTCCTGTCCGCTCTGGGCAGCTACTGTCCCGAATTCCTATTCTACGAGTATGGTGCCCCATCGGCTTCCCTGCTCGTGGCTTTTAACATATACCGCATACTTGGCGGCATCGGTGTAGGTCTCGCATCGGCAATCTGTCCTATGTATATTGCAGAAGTGGCTCCATCCAATATGCGAGGCACACTCGTGTCATGGAACCAGTTTGCTATCATTTTTGGTCAGCTTGTTGTCTACTTTGTCAACTTCCTGATCCTTGGCGATCACACCCAGCCTGTCATAGAGAAGATCTCCGAGACCATCTATCAGGTGCATGGTTCGAGCGATGAGTGGACTATCCGTACAGGATGGAGATACATGTTCGGATCAGAGGCATTCGTGGCAGGAATCTTTACTGTCCTTGTGTGCCTTGTTCCCGAATCGCCCCGCTACCTTGCGCTCATGGGCAAGGACGAAAAGGCTCTCGGAGTGCTCTCCCATATCAACGGCTATGAGAAAGCCAAGGAGATCCTCAGGCAGATCAAGGAGACAACCGAAGTCAAGAGCGAGAAGCTCTTCTCGTTCGGAGTCATGGTCATCTTTGTGGGTGTCATGCTGTCGGTGTTCCAGCAGGCAGTCGGAATCAATGCCGTGCTCTACTATGCACCCCGTATATTCGAGTCCATGGGTATGAGCGATCCTATGATGAACACAGTCTATATGGGTATTGTAAATATCACGTTCACCCTTGTGGCAGTGTTTACGGTAGAGAAACTCGGCCGCAAGCCCCTTCTTATATGGGGGTCCATCGGTATGGCTGTCGGAGCCATGGGTGTCGCGCTCAGCAACCTTGTTGACGGAGTTGCACCTATTGTCCCCGTGCTTTCTATCATGGTCTATTCAGCATCTTTCATGTTCTCGTGGGGACCGATATGCTGGGTGCTCATCGCCGAGATTTTCCCCAACACTATCCGTTCGGCAGCGGTTGCCATAGCGGTCGCTTTCCAGTGGATATTCAATTTCATTGTTTCATCGAGCTTTGTGCCGATGTACAACATGACTCTCGGAGACATGGGCGACCGCTTCGGACACATGTTCGCATATGCCCTTTATGGAGTCATCTGTATCATCGCGGCATGGTTCGTCTACACACTTGTGCCGGAGACCAAAGGCAAGACCCTTGAGGATATGACCAATCTTTGGCGTAACCGTTCCGGAAAGTAACATCAGGGACATTAAGGATGATAATCCATCCTTGTAAAATACGTAAGCAGAGGTGTGAAAGTACAGGATTCTTGTACGTTTGCACCTCTCTTCTATTTGCTTACGTCCTTGGAAATTGTTACCTTTGCGTCACCGTGGACGTGAAACCGTTCGTCCCTACCATTAAAAACTTAATTAATCTATAATAAAATGGCAAAGTTTGACAAAGTAGCCGTGCTCGCCAAGATGGGAGCCACCGGTGTAGTACCCGTGTTTTATCATAAGGATGCTGAAGTCGCAAAGCAGGTAGTTAAAGCTTGTTACGAAGGTGGCATCCGCGCTTTTGAGTTCACCAACCGTGGCGACTTCGCTCATGAGGTATTTGCTGAGGTAGTGAAATTTGCCGCTAAGGAATGTCCTGATATGGCTATGGGCGTAGGCTCTGTAGTGGATCCCGCCACTGCCGCTCTTTATATACAGCTTGGGGCTTGCTTCATTGTGGGTCCATTGTTCAATCCGGAGGTGTCACGTGTGTGCAACCGCCGTCTTGTCCCATATACTCCAGGCTGTGGAACAGTGAGCGAGGTGGGTGCGGCACAGGAAACCGGTTGTGATCTTTGCAAATGTTTCCCCGGCGATGTTCTCGGACCGAAATTTGTCAAGGGTCTTATGGCACCCATGCCCTGGACCAAGCTTATGGTGACAGGTGGTGTCGAGCCTACCAAAGAGAATATCGAAGGATGGATCAAGGCAGGTGTGTTCTGCGTGGGCATGGGCTCCAAGCTCTTCCCCGGCGACAAGGTTGCGGCTCAGGACTGGCAGTATGTCACTGACAAGTGCCGTGAGGCTCTCGGCTATGTTGCTGATGCACGCAAGTGATCGTTTCGGACAGGAATTATAAGAACCACATAAACTTATCTATGGAAAAAACATGGCGTTGGTTTGGACCCAACGACAAGATCACCCTTGATATGCTGCGTCAGATTGGCGTTGAGGGTATAGTGACCGCACTCCATCATATCCCTAACGGAGAGATATGGACTCTGGAAGAGGTCGAGAAAATGAAGAGCTACATCGAGGACCATGGTCTGAGATGGAGCGTGGTGGAGAGTCTTCCGGTATCCGAGTCCATCAAGTATGCCGGACCTGACCGTGATGAGCTTATTGAGAAGTACAAAGTCAGCCTTGCCAATCTCGGAAAGGCTGGCGTAAAGACCGTGTGCTACAATTTTATGCCAGTTCTTGACTGGGCGCGCACTGATCTTGACTATCCCAATCCCAACGGAACCACCAATCTTTACTTCAATCTTGGTGAATTCGCTTATTTCGACATCCACATCCTTAAGCGTGAGGGTGCCGAGGCTGACTACGATGCAGCTACACTCGGACGTGTAGCCGAGATACGTGAGACTATGACTCCTGAAGGGGAGAAGCGTCTTGTGGAGAACATTATTGTCAAGACTCAGGGATTTGTCAACGGAAATATTTCGGAAGCGGACCTTGATCCTGTGCAGAAGTTCCGTGAGCTCCTAAAGCTTTACGACGGAATCGATGCCGCTCAGCTGCGTGCAAATATGGCTTATTTCCTTAACGCCATCATGCCGGTGTGCCGTGAATATGACATCAATATGTGTGTGCATCCTGACGATCCCCCTCGTCCGATTCTCGGACTTCCGCGTATTGTCACCTGTGATGCCGATATCGAAGCGTTCCTTAATGCAGTGCCTGACCCTCACAACGGACTTACATTCTGTGCCGGATCGTTGAGCGCGGGAGCCCATAATGACGTTGTGGAGCTTGCCAGGAAATATGCCAAGAACACACATTTCGCTCATATCCGTATCTGCAAGACCCTTCCGGGCGGAGATTTCAAGGAGTCGTCACATCTTGATCCGAGGCTGATTGAAGTGGTGCGTATTTTTGAAAAGGAGCGTCCTGGAGTGCCTATGCGCGTCGATCATGCTGAGCTCATGCTTGGCGACGCTGACCGCGGGTACAATGCCGGATACTCATTCCACGGACGTATGCTTGCTCTCGGTCAGATTGATGGAGTGATGGCTGCATGCCGAAATTAAGATCAGGAAGAAAGTAATAGAATTAACATGAACGAAATCTTTTCAGTAAAAGACCAGGTAGTAGTGATCACCGGCGGAACCGGTGTGCTCGGTCGTTGCATAGGTGAGTATCTTGCCACCCAGGGCGCAAAAGTTGTGCTTATGGGCCGTCGCAAGGATGAAGGCGATGAAATAGTTGCCGGCATCACCGCCAAAGGGGGCGAGGCAATGTTTCTCGTCACCGACGTTATGGACCAGAAGGTTGTAGAGGACAACTGCAGGGAGATTCTTGCTAAGTATGGCAGGGTGGACGCTCTTCTCAATGCCGCAGGTGGTAATATGAGCGGAGCTGTCATTGCTCCGGATCAGACATTCTTCGATCTTAAGACCGAGGCTTTCCAGAAGGTTCTTGACCTCAACCTCACAGGGACAGTCATCCCCACCCAGGTGTTCCTTCGCCCGATGGTCGAGGCTGGCCGTG